>DDFE01000151.1:0-108251 GCA_002336985.1 Sphingomonadales bacterium UBA1936 | reverse complement strand
CGAAATCGACCGCGCGGCCCTGGAGAAGGCCGCGCGCACGTGCCGTGGCGGCTTTGCCGCGCTCGATTTCGCGGGCGCATTTCGCCTGGCCGATCTGCGTTTCGGGCGCGTCGATCCGCGCGATCCGGATGCGTTCGCCCGATGCGAGGCGGAATGTATCGCCATCCGTCACCCAGGCGATCGTGCCGTTCGCGACCCGCTCGGGCGGCGACGAGGCCGGCGATGCGCCTATAAAGAACAAGGCAGGTAGCGATCGGAAACAGCACATGATCTTCTCCTATGCCGGACGCCATGGCGTCCAACCAGTGCAGGTTTCTCCCAGACGCGCGCGCTTTTTGCGATATGATTGAGCGACATCCCCCTACGCTCTTGCGTTTCGCCACGCGCGCATTGCCGTGCCGGATCTTCGCGCCGATAAGCACAGGCCAACACCCAATTTTTTGCCGTAAGGACCCGGAATGGACGAAGACCTGCTGACCCTCACCGCCGACATTGTCGCGGCCCATGTTTCGAACAACCGGGTCAGCGTCGGCGATATTGCCGGACTGGTGGCGAAGGTGCACGGAGCCCTTGCGGCACTCGGACCCGCCGGGGACATCACCATTTCGTCCGACCAGGCACCTGCGGTGTCGGTGCGCGCCTCGATCAAGCCCGATTATCTCGTCTGTCTCGAGGACGGCAAGAAAATGACGATGCTGAAACGGTATCTGATGCGGAACTATGGCCTGACGCCCGACGCGTACCGGGCCAAATGGAACCTGCCAAAGGACTATCCGATGGTGGCGCCGAATTACGCCGCGCGGCGCAGTGTGCTTGCAAAAACGCTCGGTCTCGGCCGCAAACCGCGCGTCAAGATCGCCTGACCGCCCAATTTCCCCAGGCGCGTCGGCGGCTATCGCGCGTGGCTTAGGCCGCCTCGCGCAAGCGCTTGAGGAAATGGACCTGCCAGAGTGCGAGCAATGCCTCGCGCTGGCTCACATCGGCGGCGTCTGCAGACACTGCGAAGCGATCGTTGTCGTTCTGGATCTCATGGACGACGAACGGGCTCGGACCGGTGAGCCGGAGGCCGTCGAGAACGAGACCGTCGCGTTTGAGCGCGGAGCGGGCATGCTCGTCGAATGCGAGGTCTGCCCAGAGCGCGGCGGTTACGCGTTCGATATCGCGTACGGACTGGCCGCCCCGGTCGAAATGCAGTTCGCTGTCCATGGTCCCAGAGCCCCGTTCGCGCAGCACCGGTTCCGCCCCCGGATCCCGACGCGCGATCCGCTGTATCGCGCGCGCGCCGACGGGCAATGACGTTCGGACTCGGATCGTCGAAAAGCTGTGGAGAACTTAGCCGCCGCTGCTGCTTCGCTTTACCCTGTGCCGGGCATGTTTCGGACCCTCATATGCCCGCGGACCGGTTCCAAGGACGTGGCGCCAAGACCTGGAACGGCCCGTGCCGTCCGCGCAACCGGCGCCGGGCGGCGCTTATTTCCCCGGCGTTCCGCCTCCTCGCGGTCGCGCGTGCGCGCTTCAAATAAGCGCCGTGGACGCCGGTCCTCCGCTGGGCGCTCCGGTCCTTCGGGTGCGCGAACGGCACGGCCCGTCCCTTGGTCGCGCCATCGCTTCGGAACGGTTCCGGCGGCGATTATCAAGGAGACACGAAATGCCTTCCATCGGTCATGTCACGAAGCAGTCGAACGGCGGCTACAAGGGCAATCTGCGCACCTTGTCGATCCGCGCATCGATCGAGCTGGTACCCAACGCCCGCAAGGCGAACGACAGCCAGCCAGACTTTCGCGTCGAGAGCGAAGGGGTCGAGATCGGTGCCGCCTGGGTCCGCAAGAGCGAGACCTCGGGTAACGACTATGTCTCGATGTCGGTGGCGGCGCCCGAGTTCGGGCCGCGCCGCATCTACGCCAACCTCGGGCGCATGGCGGGCCAGGACGACGACGATGTCTTCGCCCTGATCTGGAATCCGAACGACTGAGCGGTCCGAACGCCCGCGCCGCCCTCCACCGGGCGGCGCGGGCCATTGGCCGAAAAAATCGTTCCGCAATTGTTTCGGGGGCCCGCCGACAAGCGCCAGTCCGGGTTCGGCGCAAAGCCGGTGAACGGACGGCGTCTACGGCATGCGAACACGCCAGGCGCGCGCCTTTTGCCCGATACGTTGCGCCCGTTGTCATGGGGCATTGGTAGGGTCGAAAAACGATAGGGGCGTTTTCGATCCTACCCGGCGCGCGCCGTTCAGCGCATCGCGGCGACCCGAGCGGCACCACGTCGCCGGGAAGCCACGGGACCGGACGGATGGACACCGACGACGACATCGAGCGCGCGCAACGGGCGCGGCAGGGCACTCCGTTCCTGAGCACGGGGCAGGCCGCCGCTTGGCTCGGCCTGTCGTTGCGCAACCTGCAGCGTCTGCGCACCAGCGGCCAAGGCCCGCTGTTCCGCTTCCACAGCAGTCGCATCCAATATCATATCGACGATCTCGAATCCTGGTCGCACGCCCGCTCGGCGCGCGGAATTCGCCATGATTAGGCGGTCCGACCACCGGGAAGGTGCGCCCCTGGTCGCATGGGGCGAGACGTTGCGCGCCGCCAAGGCGCGCCGCCGCACGCTGCGGCTGCGGGGCGCAGGGATCGCGCTCGGCACCATGGTTCTCGCTGGCACCATCGTATGGCCGCCAGTGCCGCGACTGGTCTGGAACGCGAGCGCGAGCGCACCGATCGGCCTCTACGCAGTCAGTCCGGACGCCGTGATCGCGCAGGGCGATATGGTCATTGCGCGTCTTCCGGCGGACATGCGGCGCCTTGCGTCGGCGCGGCGTTATCTCCCTGAAAACGTGCCGCTGGTGAAGCGGGTCGCGGCAATCGCAGGCGACGAGATCTGCGCGCTCGGACCGACCGTTTTTCGCGACGGGTGGCCCGTCGCCATCCGGAAGGTCGCCGACGCGCGGGGGCGTGCGATGCCGTGGTGGCAAGGGTGCCATGTGCTGCGCGGGCCCGAGACCTTCCTGCTCATGGACGCACGCGACTCGTTCGACGGCCGGTATACGGGGATCACATCCGGTGCCGATCTGGTCGGACGCGCGCAGCTGGTGTGGAAGCGGTGACGCGGCTGTCGGCGTTGATCGCCCGTGTCTCGCGTGCGCCCCGGCGCGCGTTCCCGGCAGTGCTCGTGCTAATCATGCTGGCGACACCCGCGCGCGCCGACGATGTCTGGCGCTGGCGGCCGTTCATTGCCGACGCGTCGGAGCGTTTCGGTATCCCGGTGCGCTGGATCGAGCGCGTGATGCGGGCGGAAAGCGGCGGGAAGCCGGTGCGCGGTGGGCTCCCCGTCCGCAGCCCTGCGGGCGCGATGGGCCTGATGCAATTGATGCCCGCGACCTGGTCCGACATGCGGCTGCGGCACGGCCTCGGCGACGATCCGGACGACCCGCGCGACAATATCCTTGCCGGAACCGCCTATCTTCGCGCGATGTACGATCGCTTCGGCTACCCCGGATTGTTCGGCGCCTATAACGCGGGACCGGCGCGTTACGCTGCGCATCTCGCAGGACATTCGCCTTTGCCGGGAGAGACGATCGCCTATCTGGCGACGGTTGCCGGTCCCTACGAGCGCGCGCCGTCTCCAGGCCGCATGGATCACGCTTCTCCCGCCGGAATGGCGACCGACCGCATGTTCGCACTGCGCAGTGCGCCTCCTGAAGCGTCCGGATTGTCCCGGGCCGCGCGCAACGGAAGCGGCCTGTTTGCGATCGTCCGCGATGGGCAATGAGCGGCCAAGGGCATGGCATGGCGGCGGTTCGCGCGGCGGCAGCGTGACAGGGCTCGTCTCGAAAGACCAAGCACGACGGGCGCCGTGCCGCCTGTGCAAGGCCGGCGGCCCCTCCAATTTTACCGGCGGGCCGGAGCCTGCTGCGCAGGCGAGTCTTCGCTTGTTTGCCGCCGGCAAAATCGGCTCCTCCGCCGCCGCTTCGCGGTGCCTGCGCTGCGCTCCGGCAGCCCTGACAGTCGTCCCGTCACCCGTCTTCGAATGAATGTTCGCGATGGTGCGAACGCAATTCGGAGATCGATGATGGCACAGGCAATGACAATCGGCGCAGGCGTGGACCGGGTGATGGCGGCGCTGGTTTCGGGGCTGGAGCGTGAGTTCGGGCGTGGTGCGGGAGCGGCGCTGGCGGAGCGGTTTCTCGAAGCCGAGGAGACCGATTTTTGCTGGGAAGCACGCATTTCGGAGCGGTGGCTCGGCAGCTACGCAGCGTGTGAAAACGGCTTCGCTTGGGACGAAGACGACGACGCAGGCACGGATCTCTTGCTCGATAGGGTGGCGATCTGCGGGCGGATCGATGGCCGGGATTTCGTCGCGACAATGATCGTCGATGGCGAGGGAAACGCACACGGAATGCTCGGAAAACGCGAATTCGTCAGCGCAAAAGCAGCGCGTTCGGCGTTCGCGGCGCAGCGATGACGCGCGAAATTCCTTGTCGATGGGGCGGCGCATCCGGTGCGTCGCCTCTTCCGGCATCCCGCATGGTCCCTGTTCGAAGGCCTATGTCCGATGGGGACGGTCCAGGCTGCGATGGCGAGGTCGGGGACGAAATGCAGCGGTGTGGGGGGCGAGAGAAGCGGAAAGGGAGGCGAGGGCAAGATAAAGGCAGTGTCTCCTGGACCCTGCTATCTGTTTGTCTGCACATCGTTTTTTCACGAGACGTGTGGAATGGTCGCGAGATACGCCGCGAAGAACGGCAATCCTTGTGAGCGGCGACGACGACTTCGAGCCGCATCTCGGAAAAATCCGCAGCCGCGGTGGCAGCAAGGCGCGGCGCTATGTCAGTCTCATTACCGCAGCGACGGTGCGTGCAGGACTGAACGTTGCGGGTGCGAGCGGACCCCGGTCGCGGCGCTTCGATGGCAGCCGGATCGGGCGTGGCGCGAGCTTCGGGCGGGTGCTTTCGAGCCGGAGCGCAACCTTGCGCCGCGCAACGGTCAAGACACGCCTCGTCCGACTGTCCGGAACGGCGCGTGCCGCGGCCGGCGCCCACCTGCGGTATTTGAAACGCGACGGCGTCACGCGCGAGGGCCAGCCGGGCCAGCTCTACGGACCCGAGACCGATGCCGTCGACGGCAAGGCGTTCATCGAAAAAAGCGGCGACGACCGGCACCAGTTCCGCATCATCGTATCGGCCGAGGACGGCGGCCAGTATGATGATCTGAAGCCGTTCACACGACGCCTGATGGCGCAGGTCGAGGCAGATCTTGGAACGAGGCTCGAGTGGGTGGCCGTCGATCATTTCAATACCGCTCACCCGCACACGCACATCATCTTGCGCGGGGTCGATGAGCGTGGCCGCAATCTCGTCATCGCGCGGGAATATATCGCGGAAGGATTTCGGGCCCGGGCGACCGAGCGTGCGACACTCGATCTGGGACCTCGAACACAGTTGGAGATTGAGGCTCGGCAGCGCATCGACGTCGGCGCATCGCGGATGACGGCCCTCGACCGCTCGCTGCTCCGGGATGCCGACACCGAGCGTGTTGTCTTTGCAGGTGCACCCGACCCGCATGCGGCTGCGCTTCGCGCGGGCCGATTGCGGACGCTTCAGTCGTTCGGTCTCGCCCGCGACGTCGGTCGAAATCGGTGGCAGCTCGCCGACGACCTTGAGGCGACCCTGCGGGCAATGGGCGAACGCGGCGATATCATCCGGACGTTGCAGCGCGAACTCACCGCGCGCCGACTTGATCGATCCAGCGACGGATCGACGATTTTTAATATCGAAAGCGACGGCACGCCGCTCGTCGGGCGTGTGATCGCGCGCGGCCTCGCCGACGAGCATCGCGACCGTCACTATCTTCTCGTCGATGCGGTCGACGGGAAAGCGCATTACGTCGACATCGGCCGCGGCGAGATGCTCGAACCCCTGGCCGACGGTGCGATCGTGCGCATCGCGCGTCGACCCGCGGCAATTCGCGATGCCGACCGGACGATCGTTGCGGTGGCTGCCGCAAACGGTGGACGCTATTCCTCCGACCTGCACCTCCGCCACGATCGGGCGGCGACGCAGGCCTTTGCGGACACGCACGTCCGTCGCCTCGAAGCCATCCGGCGCAGCGTCGGCCTCGAGCGCGACGCCGACGGCAGCTGGCGGATCGGGACCGATCATCTCGATAAGGTCGATGCCCATGAGGCGCGACAGCGTCGCGATCGTCCTGTAGCCATCGACATATTGTCGCCTGTTCCGGTCGAGAGTCTCACGCGTGCGGACGCCGCCACATGGCTCGACCGCGAACTTGCGTCCGAAACGCCGCAGGTGGTCCGCGACGCGGGGTTCGGTCGCGACCTGCGCAATGCGCTTGCGGTGCGTCGCCAGTGGCTGGTCGAGCAGAAGCTGATCGATCCCGCAGCGCGCGATGCCCGGCTTCGCGGCTCGGTCTTGGCTGCCCTTCAACGCCGCGAATTGATGCGGATCGCAGATGAACTCTCGCTGCAGCTGGGCAAGCCGTTCGCGCAGGTTTCCGGCGGTGACGATATTCGCGGCACGCTGACCCGGAAAATCGACGCGCTCGGCGGACAATATGCGGTTGTCGAAAAGTCGCGCGAATTCACGCTTGTCCCCTGGCGCCCCGTGCTGTCGCGGCATTTGGGAAAACAGGTGCAAGGAATAGTGCGTAAAGGCGGGATCGGCTGGACGATCGGGCGCAGCCGCGGTCCGGAAATTTCTTGACGAAACCGTGGTTGCGGCAGCGCGCTCGGTCGTGGCGCACGCACACGAATTTTGGGGGCCTGCAGAAGGGTGATCGCGGCACTCCTTGCCGGTTTCGCGGGCGAAAAAACCGGTGCGCTCGGTTGCAGCGGCGACGTTGAAAGACGCCGGGCGACCTTGTCATTCTTGTCGCCTTTTTTTGTGTCAAATTCGGGAGCAATGATCTAATAACGAGCGGGTCGTTCAGGCCCGTTCTTTCTCGGGATTAAACGCGCATGCACGCATCATTCAGCCGGTTCACAGTGACGCGGACAGCGGTGCTCGTGGTGATGGCGGGCGCGCTTGGGGCGTGCGTCATGAACGAGCGCTTGCAAACCCCGTTGTTGGTCGCGGGCAGCCGCGTTCTTCAGGTCTTCTGGGTCAATGCCTATCCGGATCCCAATGGTATCCAGATTCTCGGACGCGTGCGCCGGCAGGAATTCTATCTTGGCTCGATCCGGGGGCATCTCCACATCGAGGGCCGGTTCGCCGACAACAGCGCACCAGTGACGGTCGATACGCGCTGGAATGTCCTGCCGGCGCGGGGTGCGAAAACCGCAGCCTTTCAGGCGCTGCTGAAGACCGATCGTCCCACGGAAGTCGTACTCGTGCGGGTCGAGCATCGCCTGTATGACGACGACCGGGCACCAGCCACATAGGCGGGTCACCGACAGCCATGGGATAAAGACCAGATCGGGGCCCTGCAGCTGGATAGTCCGTCTGGTTCCAGCGCTGACGATCGGTCGCGCTAGCTTCGTTTTGGATAGGGGCGCCAGGGCCGCAACCGCGGCGTCATGGATAGCCCGAGTTTTTGTGCGCGGCCCCGAATTGCGTCGCTCGTCCGGCCGAGATCCGACGCGATGTCGCCGATCGATTTGCGCGCGCTCAGTTGATTGCGCAACCGCAGGTCGTCCTCGGGAGTCCAGAGCCGCGAAGGTTTCCCCGATCGGGCGCGGTGCTCAGGCGTGACCATGGGCAGCGCCACAGTCTTCGCCGAGCGCCTCGGTCTGAACGGTGGTGTGGCTGATGTCGAAACGCTCCTCGATCATCGTCGTCACCGCCCTGCGCACCCGATCCGAATTCGCGTCGGATGTAAGGCTCACGTGCACCGTACAACTCGTATCGTCATTGGACATCGACCAGACGTGGAGGTCGTGCACACCGGCGACCCCGGCAATGCCGGCAATCGCACTCCGGACGTCCCCGAGCGAAAGTCCGCCTGGAACGCCCTCGAGCAGGACGTTGGTCGTGTCGCGCAACAGGATCCATGTTCTCGGCAGAACCCACAGTCCGATTGCGACGGCGACGATCGGATCGATCCACGACCAGCCGGTGAACTTGATGACCAGGGCACCCGCGATAACGCCGATCGACCCGATCATGTCGGCCCAGACTTCCAGATACGCGCCCTTGACGTTGAAGCTGGCGTCCTTGCCTGCGGACAGCAACCGCATGGAAATCAGGTTTACCACAAGACCGATGGCGGCGACGATCAGCATCCCCCAGGACTGGACGGGTTCGGGATTGTTGAATCGCTTAATCGCCTCGACGAACACGTAAATTGCGATGGCGAAAAGCAGGATGGCGTTGAACGCTGCTGCCAGGATTTCGAACCGCCGATATCCGAAGGTGCGCCGGTCGTCGGCGGCACGCCGGCCAAGGTTTATGGCCATCAGCGCGATGATGAGCGCGGCGACGTCGGTCATCATATGCGCCGCGTCGGAAAGAAGGGCGAGGCTGTTGAAGACGAAACCGCCGATGACCTCGGCGACGAGATATGTCGATGTCAGCCCGAGCGCCCAGCCGAGCATTTTTACATTGGCGGTCTTCGTATGGTCATGGGCATGTCCGCCCGAAGCATGGTCGTGAGCTGCCATGGTCTCGATATCCTTAGTGCGTCATCGCGTGCGACACAGAACACACTTCGATGGAACATGCTGCCATATACTTCGTCGATGGCGAAGAACTGGATGGACAACGCCAACAACGCGACCTGCCAATGCGTCTTTGCTGCGATAGACCGAATAGTCGGGGGAGCAACGCCGGGAGCATGGCCATCGGCTTGCGCGAGAGGTGTGTCCCTACCGTCGCTCCGCTTCCGCGACCCCGGATTTTTGAGAATGGCCCGGTGCGACGGCTGCGAGATCCGAAGGGCTTGCCGTCGCTAAGCATGAACACTCATGCTCCGGGGCCGGGTCCCCGGTAACTGAATTCCGTTTGTAGCGGTCGTATCGGACCGCTGCGCCCGCCGAACGGCGCGCATGGCGTTATCCGCTGACCGAAGGGGCGCGCGGCTCACCTCGCTACCTGCGACTGGGTTTTGGTCGCTGCGTCGGAGCTCTGGCGCTTGGCCAGCCATGTGCGCATCTGGGCAAGCTCGCCCGTTTGGGTATCCACAATCTTCTTGGCGAGTTTGCGTGCCTCGGGATCCTGGCCATGCGCAAGCTGCGCGCGCGCCATGTCGATAGCGCTTTGATGCTGCGGGATCATCGCGATGATGAAGTCGGTGTCGATGTCTCCGGTATAGTCGAGCGCCATCCCCCGGTGGAGTTCTTGTGTTGCGTTGCGCGAGGCGGCGGTCGCTGCCCGCCGCTTGGCTTCGCGCTGGCTCGGGCTGGTGAAATTCTCCTCGCCTGAGCAGGCCGAGACCATCATCGTCAATGCCGCCGCCGCGATCAGTTTTCGCATGTGATTTTCCCGCTCTGCGTTCGCCGACCTGGACGAGTCCCTTGCGACGATCGTGCCGCGGAGATCATGCGAGGCAGCCATGCTGGAGAATGTTTCGTGCGATCCAGAGACTCAGCGTGGCGCCCGCGACACCTACCCCAATCAGAAGCGCGAGTTCGCTTCGTGCCGGGACGAGTTTGAGCCGCCACATGCGCCGCGCCGTCATGGCACCGCCGACGACCAGAAGCAGGGCGAAAGCGGCAAACCCGACGGCGACGAACGGGGTCACCATCTGCGTGACGCAGAACCCCAGCCGATGTCCGCGTCCCGCATCGCCCACGCCGAGATACGCAATCGGGACCGGAAGAAGGCTCGCGACAAAGATCGGCAAAGTTGCCCGGTCGAGCGTACGCTTGCGAGCGATCAACCGTGCTTGCCGCCGCTCCTCCAGCCGCAGGACGTCCGAGTGTTTCTGACGCGGCCTCCGGCTACGCGGCATGACGAACCTGCATGACGGTCATCCCAGCGCCTCTTCGATCAGGAGGAGGCCGAGAAAGCCAGCGAAGAACATTGCGCTGATGAGTGGAGAATCCGGCTTGGTGTGTGCCTCGACCAGCAATTCTTCGGTCACCAGATAAAGCAGCGCCATGAGGCCGAAGCTCAGGAATCCGGCGATGACGGGAGCCGAGAACGTCGCGACGGGAAGCGCCGCAAGCGCGCCGAGCGGCATGAACAGCGCAAGCCCGGCGATGACGAGGATGATCCGTAGCCGCGATGCAATCGTCTCACCGAGTTCGGTCGTGAGGACGACGCCCAGAAACAGGACTTCCAGCGTCAGCGCGAAGGTCAGGAGAATGCCCGCTTTTGCTCCGGCAACGAAAGCGAGACCGAGCACGAGTCCGTCGACAAAGATGTCGACGCCGATCGCCCCGAGAAGGACTGCCGGCCCGCGAAAGCGGGCTTCGACACTCTTGAGTGCCAGCATCAGCGCAACGCCGAGCGCGGCGCCGACGAACGTCGCAACAGGATCGGCCTGATGCATGACCTGCGGCAGGATCTCGGTCGCTGCCGCGGCGAACACGACGCCGGCAGCCAGATGCTGCATGGCGCTGATGAAAGCGTCGCCGGGGCGCCTGATGCTCGCGACCGCCGCGCCGAGAATCACCGCGATGGTCGGAATGACGGTGTAGCCTAGCGCAAGCGTCCCCCGCCCTACGATCACGACGGTCATTCGGCTTCGGCCGTGGCGGTTGGTTCGCGATATCCCAGCAATCGCAGGGCATTGATCACGACCAGCAGGGTCGATCCTTCATGCATTGCGACCGCCGGTCCGATCCCAAGACCGAGAATCGTTGCCGGCACGAGAATCGCGACGACGCCGAGGCTGACGAAGACATTCTGCCGGATAATGCCGCGTGTTTTGCGGCTCAGCCCGACGGCAAAAGGAAGATGCGCAAGGTCGTCTGCCATCAAGGCAACATCGGCCGTTTCCAGCGCGACGTCCGATCCGGCGGCACCCATGGCGATCCCGACGGTCGCGTTTGCCATGGCCGGTGCGTCATTGACACCGTCGCCGACCATCGCGACCATGTCCTCGCCCGCAAGCTCCTTGATCGCCGCGACCTTTTGCTCGGGCATCATGTCACCCCAGGCCTCGTCGAGACCGACCTCGCTTGCGATCGCCTGCGCCACGCGCTGATGATCGCCGGAGATCATGATCATGCGAGTGATGCCCATGTCGTGCAGGCGGCGGAGTGCCGCCTTGGCGGCTTTTCGCGGCGTGTCCATCAATCCGATCGCGCCGAGATCTTTCGACCCCTTGCGCACCACCATCGTCGTGCGCCCGTTGGCCCGCAGCGCAGCAATCGCCTTGGTGGTTCCTTCGGCGAGCGCGGGAATGCCGTCGGTGCCGAACATCTCGGCCTTGCCGATCCAGACTATCTCGCCGTCGATCGTTGCCGTGACGCCTTGACCGGTCAGGCTCTTGAGATCGCTCGCCACCGGAAGTTTGATGTCTCCGAGCCGCTCCCGGCCTTGTGTGACGATCGCTTGCGCGAGCGGGTGGTCACTCAGGCTTTCAACGGCAACGGCGATCGTCAGAAGCTCGCTCTCGTCAGCCGCGTCGATCGGCACGACATCGGTGATCTTCGGCTTTCCCTCGGTCAGCGTGCCGGTCTTGTCGAAGGCGATCGCTTTGAGCGAGCCAAGGTTTTCGAGCGGCGCGCCGCCCTTGATCAGCACCCCGCCACGCGCGGCACGCGCAACGCCCGACAGGACGGCGCTCGGGGTGGCGATCGCCAGAGCGCAGGGGCTCGCTGCAACCAGCACCGCCATCGCGCGGTAGAAGCTGTCGCGGAACGGCTCGTCCACGACGACCCAGGCGAACAGCAGGACGAACGACAAAGCGAGCACGGCGGGGACGAAGACGCGCTCGAACCGGTCAGTGAACCGCTGTGTCGGCGATTTCTGGGTCTCCGCCTCGCTGACCATCTTGACCACCTTGGCCAGCGCGGTTTCGTTCGATTTGCGGGTAACTTCGATATCGATGGCCGCACCACCATTGATCGTGCCCGCAAAGACGCGGCTCGCCGCGTCGACCATGTCGGGTTTGGCCCTTGCCGCGGCCGGGTTCGTGACAGCGATCTTGTCGACGGGGATGCTTTCTCCGGTCACGGGCGCCTGGTTGATCGCGCCAGATCCCAGAACGATGAAGCCGTCGGCGGGCAGGCGCTCATTGGGGCGTACGACAACCACGTCGCCCACCGACAATTGTTCGACCGGAATTTCGGTTGTCTCACCGTTACGTCGTACGCTTGCGGTGGCAGGCGCGAGTTCGGCGAGGGCTTCGATCGCGCGTTTCGCGCGCCCCATGGCATAATGTTCGAGCGCGTGGCCGAGGCTGAACAGGAAGAGCAGCAGCGCGCCCTCCGCCCATGCGCCCAGCGCCGCTGCACCCGCAGCCGCGACCAGCATCAGCGTGTCGATCTCGAATTTCTTCAGCCGAAGATTGTCGATGGCTTCACGCAGCGTGAAGAAACCACCGAACAGGTAGGCGGCGACGTAGAGCGCGGTCGGAATCCAGCCAGGCGCTGCGCCGACAAGCTTCTCGATCGCGAAACCGAGGCCCAAAACGGCGCCGCAGGCGAGCGCAAAAATCAGTTCGGTATTGGGGCCGAGGAAGTCAGCATGCGCATGATCATGACCGTCGCCCGGGCCGTGTTTCTCGGTGCCTGAGGCTGTCTTGGCGCCGTGAGAATGGCCGTGATGATCATGTTTATGGCCTTGGTCATGGTCATGCCCATGGTCCTTGTGCTTGGCATGGTCGTGGTCGTGGCGTGCTTGCTGAGGCGATGGGCCCGGACCTTCCTTCAGCCGGACTCTGGCCTTGGCCAACTCTTCCCTGAGCGCATCTTCCGACGTCGATCCGCGGTCGAACTCGATGCGGAGTGTCCCTACCGAATTGGCTTCGGCCTCGAGAACGCCCGGAATTTCCTTGAGCCGTGCACCGATCCTGCGCGCACGTCGCTGATGCGACATCCCGTCGATTTGCCAGGTAACATGGCCGAAGCGTTCGGAAATCGTGGCGCCTGCGGACCGCACGAGTTCGCGGATGCGGGGCAGGGGCAGAATGACCGGGTCATAGTGAATGCAGAGTTTCGCCGGTCCGCTCGGGGCGTCGAGATCGACATGCGCGCGCACGACGCCCGCCCGTGCGGCAAGGTCGTCGGTCAGGCGTTTCACGCAGGCGTCGGTTGCGTCCGGCACATTGGGCAGGACCACGGGAATATCGAGCTTGAGCACTTCCGTCATCGGTCGTCTCCTTGAATGAGCGGCAGGTGATAAGAGGGGTGCGAGGGCGCCTTTCCGGGCGCGTCCCGCTCGTCCGTCAAGTCGGACAATTGTCGCAGTTGTTCGAGCGCAACGACGCGCTCCAAATAAGCTTCCGCGATAGCGACATGAGCGGCGACTGCCGCGGTATGGATCGCAAGCTGCGCCAGGCCGAGCTGCTGTTCGGCGCGCTTTCGGAGGTACTCGATCTCCAGACGCGTCTGGATATGCAGCCAGACCTCGATGTCGTCGTTGGCGACAATTTCCTCTTCGGTCTTGCTCGTTACCAACGCCGTCGCGATCGCCTGCTTACGCCGGCGGCGGACGCCGGGCCGGGAGCGCCGCTTACGCTTTTGGTCGGGCCGGCCGCGGGCTGCCATCATACGCTCTCCTTGGACTGTCGCATCTCGCCGCGGGCATCGCGCAGGATTTCAATGCCACCCTTGATGGCGATCAGCGCCGTCGCGAAACCGACCAGCAGGTCGGGCCAGTTGCTGCCAAGCCAAAGGACAAGGACGCCGGCGACGAGAATGCCGCCGTTCGATATCGAATCATTCAGGCTGAAAATGGTCGCGGCCCGCAAATTGACGTCCGGCTTTTCGAGCCGTTGCAGCAGGCGCAGGCAGATGTAATTCACGACTCCGGCGACTGCCGCCATGATCATCATCATCGGGCCGACGGGTGTGCTTCCCTCCAAATAGCGGCGACCGACGTCGAGGATCACGCCGATCGCGAAGACGAGCAGCATGATACCAGAAACCATCGCCGCGCGCGTCTTCCATCGATCGCCGCGGGTCAGTGCAAGAAGACTGAGCGCGTAGACCATCGCGTCGGAAAGATTGTCGATGCCGTTCGCGATCAGCGCGCTGGAATCGGCGATGGCGCCCGCCGCAAGAAACGCAGCCGCGATCGCCGCATTGAGCACGAGCACGACCCACAATGTGCGTCGCTCGGGCGCCGTCGCGCTCATCAGCGCGACCGTCCGCGCGCCGGCGCGTAGCGTGCGATGGTCGTCGCGCGCCGGAGGAAAGCGGTGAGGCTCGCGTTGACGACCCCCAGATTGCTTTCCGCCTTTCCAAGGAGTGCTTTGGCGGCGATCCTTGAGAGCAATCCGCGACATCGCATCCAGTGGCGGATGCGCGTGCCGCGTCCGGATTTCGCCAGGTCGAACCCGTGCTCGATCTGCAGCAGCCCCCGCATGCCGATCTGCCAGCCGATCTCGTTCGGGCGTTGCAGGCGGGTCACACGCGCCTCGGTGTTGAGCGTCGGCAGCGGTCCAGGAGCCGCCCGGAAACTCAGCTTGAGCTTCGCGCCCATCTCGGCGGCGCCCACGAGCGAAAAGGCGGGGTGCCATTCGGCATAATTGTCGAAATCGGTAACGACGCGCCAGACCCGGCCGATCGGTGCGTCGCACAGCCGCGTGTTTTCGACCTGGAACATTCGCGCTGCCTTCAGCCGTCCGCGAACGCGCGGTCGGCGCCCCGGACCACTTCGACAGCCTCGAGTGTCATCAATCCAATGCCGCCCACGTCTGCCAACTGCGTGACGAAGCGCCGGAGGCGGTCCTCGCGATCGACGATTTCGATGACAACCGCGCGGTCGCTTTCAAGCACATGACGTTGATGCAGATGCGCCGAGCGGCCGAAGCCGATCAGGGC
Organism: Sphingomonadales bacterium UBA1936; assembly: GCA_002336985.1. Classification (GTDB taxonomy): domain Bacteria; phylum Pseudomonadota; class Alphaproteobacteria; order Sphingomonadales; family Sphingomonadaceae; genus Sphingomonas_O. The sequence goes on along the minus strand of DDFE01000151.1, from coordinate 93,371 downwards.
TTCGAGCACCGTTGCACCTGCGACCTTAGCCGCGCGGGCGCGCGAGGCGATCACTTCATAGACTTTGCGGTCGCCCACATAGGCGGCTTCATCCGTGTAGATGCGCAGCAATTTGATCGGTTCGTTCATGATAACCAACTCCCTAACTTATCTGCTCGATGGCCTTGTCGATGAGCCACAATACGATGGCGACGACGACGAAGACCGTCCAAGACCAGGCAATCCGGTGTGACCCGATCTCGAGGTCGGTGATACCGAATGGGCCACCATCCGCCTCGATGCTGGGATGCAGCACGTTGGCGAGGAGCAGTGACGTCATGGTACCGCCGGCCAGAGATCGGATCAGAGCCATCGGGCAATCTCCAATGGCCTCAGGTGGCGACGGCGTCGTGAGCGACGTCGTCCGGAACCGGCGTCTGCCGGGTACGCCGGCGCTCGACCGCTCCAAGAACGAGCTGCGCGATGGCCGGAAGAACGAGCAGCGTCAGAATGGTCGCTGCGATCAGGCCGCCGATAACGGTCGTCGCTAGCGGTTTCTGCACTTCCGCACCCGTACCCGTCGCGAGCGCCATCGGAACGAAGCCGATCGCCGGAACAAAGCCTGTCATGAGCACCGCCCGCATCTTCTCGGTCATCCCGGCGCGGATCGCGTCGGAGATAGGCACGCCGGCTTCGCTGTGTTCCCGGATGGCGGTCATCACCACCAGACCGTTCAACACCGCCACACCGGCCAGGCAGATGAAGCCCACCGCCGCCGATACCGAGAAGTTGATCCCGGTCAGCGCAAGGGTGAAGACACCGCCCGCAAGACCCAACGGAACGGCAAGGAACACCGCTGCCGCACGTCCGAAGCTGCCAAGTGCCATGTAAAGCAATCCGAAGATTGCCGCGAAGCACAGGGGAACCACGATCGACAACCGCTTCGATGCAGCCTGCAAGCTCTCGAACTGCCCGCCCCATTCGACATAATAGCCGGCCGGGAGCTTGACCTGCGCGAGCTTCGCCTGCGCCTCCTGGACGAATGACCCCGCATCGCGGCCTTCGAGATTGACCTGCACAACGACACGGCGCTTGCCGTTTTCGCGGCTGACCTGGTTCAACCCTTCGGTGAGCCGGATCTGTGCAACCTGTGCCAGCGGCACCTGACCGCGCGAGCGCCCGTCGACCGACGGCAGCAGCACGGGCAGTGTCCGGATCGCGTCCAGGTTGACCCGGGTGGTCTCTGGCACACGGACGGTCACGTCGAAGCGGCGGTCGCCTTCGTAGACGAGTCCGGATTCGCGCCCGCCCATGGCGGCCGCAATTGTGTCGGCGACCTCTTGGACCGTCAGGCCAAGCCGGGCGATTGCGGGGCGGTCGAGTTTGACGTCCAGCGTCGGCGCACCACCGACTTGGTCCGCCTTGACGCTGCCCGCGCCCGGGATCGTCTGCAGGATGCGGACCATCTCGTTCGCTGCCAGCGACATCTTGTCGAGGTCGTCGCCGTACATCTTGATGGCGACGTCGCCGCGAACGCCGGCGATCAGCTCGTTGAAGCGCAACTCGATCGGCTGGCTGACTTCGTACAGATTGCCGAGCTGGCCACCCGCTGCCTTTTCGATGCGCGCGACGACGTCGGCTTTGCTCGTCACGCCTGCCGGCCATTGGTCCTTGGGTTTCAGGATGACGAAACCGTCGGAGATGTTCGGGGGCATGGGATCGGTTGCGACTTCCGCCGTCCCGGTCTTCGAGAACATCAGCTCGACTTCGGGAAGCTTCTTGACGGCCTCCTCCACACGGCGCTGCATCGTCAGTGACTGTTCGAGGCTGACCGAGGGCACACGCGTCGAAGCGAGGGCCAGGTTCTTCTCGTCGAGCTGCGGAATGAACTCCGAGCCCAGCACGCCAAACGCCGGGATTGCCGCGAGAAAGAACGCCAGACCGCCGAGAACGAACGGCCATGGCTTGGCGATCGCCTTATCGAGCAGGGGAAGGTAGCGGTCCTTGGTCTTGCGGATCAGCCAGACTTCCTTTTCCGCCACGCGTCCGCGAATGAGCAGCGCGACGAGCGCGGGAACGAGCGTGATCGCGAGGATGAACGCCGCAACGAGCGCGAGCATGATGGTGATCGCCATCGGCGAGAAGGTCTTGCCTTCGACACCGGTGAACATCAGCAAAGGCGCGAACGCGAGCAGGATGATGGCCTGACCGAACACTGTCGGCTTGATCATCTCCTGGCTGGCCCGCATCGTCTCTTCGAGACGTTCGTTGAGCGAAAGCAGCCTGCCTTCGTGTTCCTGGCGATGTGCAAGTCTGGCCAGGCAGTTTTCGATGATGATGACCGCGCCGTCGACGATCAGACCGAAGTCGAGCGCGCCGAGGCTCATCAGATTGCCGGGGACACGAAACGCATTCATCCCCATCGCCATCATGAGGAACGAGAAGGGAATGACGAGGACGGCGATGACGGCAGCGCGCCAGTTGCCGAGCAGAATAAACAGCGAGGCGGCCACGAGCAACGCGCCTTCCGTCAGGTTTCGTTCGACAGTGCCGACCGTCGCGTTGACCAGCTTGGCACGGTCGAGAACGACATTCACCTGGACGCCGGGTGGAAGCGTTTTCGCAACCTGATCGAGCTTTGCCGAGACGCCATCGGCGACGACGCGGCTGTTTTCGCCGATCAGCATGAGCACGGTACCGATCACCGCTTCCTTGCCATCCAGACTTCCGGCGCCCGTCCGAAGATCGCCGCCGACCTTGACGTCGGCGATCTGCCCGACCGTGATCGGGACGCCGCCACGCGTAGCGGCGACGGCGTTGCGAATTTCGTCGACAGTGCGGACGCGGGAATCGACGCGGACGAGATAGGCTTCGCCGCCGCGATTATAATAATTTGCGCCGACTGCGAGATTGGCCTTTTCGAGTGCCTGTCCGAGTTCGGTGTATGAAATGCCGAAGCTGGCGAGACGGGTGGGGTCGGGCTCGACGACGAATGTCTTGGCGAAACCGCCGATCGAGTCGACACCGGCAACGCCACCGACCGCCTTCAGCTGCGGACTGACGATCCAGTCCTGCACGGTCCTTAGATAGCCGGCCTTGGAAATGGGGTCGCTGAGCTTCTCGCCTTCGGGGGTCAGATAGCTGCCGTCAGGCTGCCAGCCGGGCTGGCCCGCAACTTTCTTGGCGCCAACGCCGTCGGGATTGGCATAGCCGACCGTGTACATGACGACCTCGCCGAGACCGGTCGTGACCGGACCGACCTGCGGCTGGACGCCGTCCGGCAATTTGTCGGTCGCCTGCCGTAGCCGTTCGCCCACTTGCTGACGCGCGAAATAAAGGTCGGTCGAGTCCGAGAAGATGGCCGTGACCTGGCTGAAGCCGTTGCGCGAAACGGACCGTGTCGTCTCGAGGCCGGGAATACCGGCGAGCGAGATTTCGACGGGGTAGGTGACGAGCTTTTCGATCTCGACCGGCGAGAGCCGCGGATCAATCGTGTTGATCTGGACCTGTTTATTGGTGATATCAGGGACAGCATCGATCGGCAGCTTGATGAGCTGCCAGATGCCGAGCCCGGCAATGGCGATGAAGAGGAACAAGACCGTCCAGCGGGCGCGGACGGAGAGCGCCATGAGGCTAGCAATCATGGCTTATTCTCCCTCACCGGCGCCCTTGCCGAGCTCCGCTTTCAACAGGAACGCATTGCGCGTCGCGACCTGCTGACCCGTTTTCAGGCCGTTGAGCACTTCGACGCGGCCGGCACTCCGCTGGCCGACCGTGACGCGTTGCGCACGGAACCCGGTGTCGGTTTTCACGAACACGATATCGCGGCCTTCGAGCGTCTGGACCGCTTCTTCGGGCACGACGATCCCGTTCGAGATTTCGCCGCGGCTGGGTCGAAGTCTGACGCGCACCGCCAAACCGGGCTGCAGGCTGCCAGACAGGTCGAGTACCGCCGTCGCAGAGCGGGTATCGCCCTGAAGTCCTGGCGTTACGGCGCGAACCCGGGCTTCGAGCGTCTTTCCGTCGGGCAGCTCGATTACGGCGCGGTCGCCGGGGCTCAACCGTTGTGCATCGGAGGGGCCGACAGCGGCTTCGACCTGGATTTTCGACGGATCGGCAACGCGAAAGAGTTCGGTTTCCGGTTGAACGAATGCGCCGAGGCTAGCGTTCTCCGAGGTTACCCGCCCTGAAATCGGGCTGGCAACCACAACGCCGCGTCCGTCGCTCGTTACATTGGCGGCGCCGGCCGCCGCTTGAGCCCGGCGTGCTTCCGCCGCTGCAGCCGCAGCCTCGGCCTGGGCCTGTTCGAGATCGACCCGCGCCGAGACTCTCTGGCCGAACAGATATTGCTCGCGCGCCAGCGCCTTTTGCGCGAGCACCGCTTTCGCACCGGCGACGGACCGGTCCGCCGCGATTTGTGCCGCATCGCGGCTTTCGACGATCGCCAATGCTTCGCCTGCGCGAACGGGGTCGCCCAGGCGCTTCAGGAGTCGCGTAACCGCGCCGCCTGCCCGGGCCGTGACGATCGCCTCACCCGACGGCGCCGCCGTGATCAGCGCTTGCGAGACGATTTCGGCGCCAAGTCCGCCAGCGCGGATTGTTTCCGTAGCGATCCCGGCCTGGCTGATCGCCTGCGCGGATATCGTCAACGTCTCCGTCGGCACCTTGGCGGCTTCTTCCTTTGCCGCTGGCACTTCTGGGGTGGGGGCGCTGCTTGTGCACTTCGCGACGGTGAATCCGCCCAGCGCCGCGACGAGCGCCACGGCCGCTGCGCCGCCGAGCAAACGACGGTTTTGGGGCATATCCTCAGTGTTCATCGATTTTCTCCGGGAGCAGTGCTCGCAGGCGTCGTCAGCCGTTCGAGGCGGGCCTGGGCGTTATGATAGGCAGCCAGCGCATCGACATGCGCCTGCCGTGTCAGCGAGAGGGTACGTTCGGCGTCGAGCAGGGCAATCTGGTCGAATTTGCCCTGTGCCCAGCCGATGCGCGCGATGCGTGCGGCTTCCTGGGCAGCGGCGAGGCCGGGACCACCGGCCGCACGCGCCGTTGCGGCGGCATTGGCCACTTCGGTCTGTGCCTGCGTGATGGCCTGCTGCGTATCGATGACGGCAAGATTGCGCTGTGCGACCGCCTGTCGCTCTTCAGACCGCGACTGTGCAACCAGCGCGCTGCCGTTGTTGAAGACCGGAAACGGAATGGTGACGCCGAAGACAGCCGCAATGTCCTTCGTCGCTTCCAGTCGCCGTGCGCCGGCGCTGACAGTCACGTCGGGAACGCGGAGCGACTGCGCCACGCGGACCTGTGCCGTCGCCGATTTCACATCGGCCTGTGCCGCAGCCAGAGCGAGCGTGCCATCAACGTCGACGGGCTCGACCGGACCGTAACCTTGGACCCGGTCGAACCACGCGAAATCCAGCGGGCCGACGATCGGCTGCCCCGCGACGGTCGCCAGATTGAGGCGTGCCGCCTGGGCTTCCCGCGCCGCGTTATCGGCGGCGATCTGCGCATTGATCTGCAGCACTTCGGCACGCTGGCCCTCGATCGGACTGACCGCGCCGACCCTGATGCGGGCAGTCGCGATGCGCAGCGTGTTGGAGGCGATTCCTGCCTGCTCGCTCAGGACCTGCGCACGCCGTTCGGCGGCGACCGTGTCGACATAAAGCTGCGTGATACGAAGCCGCAGGTCTGCGCGTGCGATTTCGGCCTGGATCTCCGCCCGCGACAGGCGTGCGGTGGCGAGCGCAACGCGCGCTGGCCGCTTGCCGCCGAGTTCGAGCGGGACGCCGAGAGCGACTGTCGTTTCGGCACTCGACGTGCCGCGATAGGGACCGCTTCCGATAACGTTTTCGAATTGGCCCTGAATCTGCGGGTTGGGGCGCAGACCCGCAACGCGCCGCGCTGCTTGGGCGGCCTCGATGCCCGCCGCGGCGGAGGACAGCGCCGGTGCCGGGGGAGGCATGGTCTGTTGCGGAGACCGCACGGTGGGACGGTCGACGCCGACGGCTCGAATGACGTCGTCCAGGGTAAGAGCGCTGCCGTTGTGCAGCACGGGCGTGGACGCTGGCTCCGGCGCTATGCCGGTTTGCGCCGTCGCCGTGGTGGCGATCGACGCCGCGGCCAGCGCGGCCGCGATGATACGTTTCATGTGAGATAGCTCCTGACAAATCCTGTGGCTCCGCGCGCGGGCGGATCAGCGGAATGTCAGGCGATGGGGGGACGAAGCGCCGGGTCCGGTTCGGTCGAAATGATCGCGTCGACGACGCTGAAGACGAACGTCGCGGCCGAGAACGGTGTGAAGCTTGGGATGCCTTCGGTGCGCGGTTCGCTTAACTGATGGCTATGGCATCCGCCATGGTGATGCGGCGAGGCCTTGCCGAAATCGGAAGGGACCTGATCATTGTCGCCCGAGACATGATCCGAGCCCATGGTGTCGCTCAACTCGACACATTGTACCGGCTCCATAGCGTGCGCGACGGTGCCCCCAGCCAGGGAGAAAATGGCGAAAACCAACGCGAGCATGCAGAGAAATTGCCGCACGGGCGCGAAACCTCGCCCTCGCAGTCCTTTCTCCGTAACTCGCGACCGCATGATCATTTTTGCCGCAAAAAGCCTTTTGCCGATCCAGAATAGATTCGCCTATGCACCCTGAAGCCACTAGAGGGTCAAGCGATTTCGAAATGTTTCGCTTCGATTAGGATTACGGCTTTGCCTGCACTTCGGATCGGTGATTTGTCTCGTGCAACGGACACCAAAGTCGAGACGATCCGGTGGTATGAGAAGGCGGGTCTTCTTCCCCAGCCTGCACGAACCGGCGGCAACTACCGGATTTACGGCAGCAGCGAACTTGCTCAATTGCAATTTATTCGCCGGGCGCGCGATCTCGGCTTTTCGCTCGATCAGGTTCGAAAGCTTCTAAACCTTTCAGGCGACGCGCGGACGGGATGCGCGAGCGTTCACGACACCGCGCGCGATCACATCGAGGAAGTCGACAGGAAGATCGCGAGCCTGACCGCATTGCGTCAGGAACTTGCTCAGCTGAGCACCGCCTGCGCTGGCGGCGCGACGGCTAGCTGCGGTATTCTTGAAGCGCTTATTCCTGCGCAATAGACGACACCCATTCACTGACGGATTCCGTCGGTTTGCCTATGTCGTTTTGCGCGATAGTGCACCGCTTACGGCTCGAGCAGACGACGTGAAACTGCCAGGCGTCGGCGCTTCGCACAAGCTTCGTGTTTGAAATCACAATTGCCGTCGTCATCGAGCCGCTCTCAATCGTCCGTAGCGCTGCCGCAAGACTCAAGGACTGGTCGACCTTGCGCACGAGACGCGACGACCTTCCTTTCACCAAGCAGCGTCCGCGGGTCGATGATCCGGCCAGTCAGGCCCTACTTAGCGGTAGACTTGGGGCCAGCCCGGCCTAATTGGTCCGGCTTTGCGCATACTGACGAAACGGCTCAAGGGGGAAACGTAATGCGGATGTGTATCGCAGCAGTAGTCGCCGTGTTTGTTACGCTGCCGGCGGTTGCACAGAAACCCGCGTTCGATCCTCGAAGCTGGAAGGGCGCGCAGGCCGGCCCGCCAACGCAGGTCCTGACGATCGGGAGCACCCACCTCAGTCAGCTTGACCATGCGGTGACACCCGAGATGATGGCGCCGCTTCTGGAAAAGCTTGCCGCATTCAAGCCGGATATCATCACGCATGAGGGCATTTCCGGCGAACAGTGCGACCTTCTGAAGCGCTACGCCGCAAAATATCCGAACATGTTCGACACCTATTGCTGGCCGACTGATGACGCGGAGAAGTCCACGGGACTGACGGTCCCCGCGGCCATGGCGGAAATCGACAAAGTTATGGCGAATTGGCCTTCCAACCCGACAGCAGCCCAGCGTCGCCATTTGGCAGCGCTGTTCATTGCGGCCGGCGATCGCCCCTCGGCACGCGTGCAGTGGCGGCAGCTGCCCGCCAACGAGCGCCGCACCGGCGATGGTGTCGATGACGTTCTCCTGAAGATCCTCATACCCTCAGCGGCCAAGCCAAACGAAACTGACGTAATCGCTGTTACTCTTGCCGCGCGGCTTGGTCTTCAGCGCGTCTATGCCGTGGATGACCATACAGCAGACACTATTCAGGCTTTGGCTGGACCGGGTTTCGATCCTTACATGACGAACATGTGGAAGACCTCAAAGTCGGCCATCGTCGATAAGGACCGGCAGATGAGCGCGTCAATGCGCACTGGCGCCGAACTTCTCGACTATTATCGCTTCATAAATCAGCCGGCTTCGCAGCGTGACTATGTCACTACCGACTACCGGCGCGCGATGAGCGCGGCTTCGCCTGAAAATTACGGACGAGCCTACCTTGCCTGGTGGGAAGTGCGAAACCTCCGCATGACTGCGAACATTCGGACAGCCTTCGCCAATAAACCGGGCGGGCGCGTGCTCAACATCGTCGGATCGTCGCACAAGGCTTATTACGATGCCTATCTCGGCATGATGTCAGACGTTCAGCTTGTCGACGCTGAAGATGTTTTGAGATAGCGGGTGGCCGCCGCTGTTGCACAGCTTGGTTGCGTCGAGAGTGCTAATGTGAATGGTCGGCTACGCCTCCTTCGCAGCGACCAATATCGGCAGGCCGATCGAAACCAACAAACCTGGTGCTAGGTGTTCCAGCTCGAGGACGCCGCTGTGCAGGCGTGCGATGCCATTCACGATCGCGAGACCGAGACCGAGACCGGATGTGCTCCGCGCCTCGTCGAGCCGGCCAACCGGACGCAGCATGGCGTCGACGTCCTCGGGTTCGACGCCCGGTCCATCGTCGGTGACCACGATGCTTGCCATGTCGCCTCGGATACGCCCGGACGCAACGATAGCGGTGTGATGTCCTTGATAAACCGGCTATCGCCGCCGTCCGGAACCGCAGATGCAGCGCTTGCCGGACACCGGGAGAGTTGACGTGCTATTCCACACGATGGTCGGGTCTAATGATATTGAACGATCCAAGCGATTCTATAATGCGTTGCTCGGCACGCTTGGCGCGGACGAAGCGATGCTGAACATCGCAGGCAGTGGCCATACCCGCCTCTTCTATCGAAACGCGGGCGGCACGAACTTTATCGTGACGGAGCCGATCAACGACGAACCCGCGTCCGTCGCCAATGGCGGCACCGTTGCGTTCTCCTGCAATTCACCTGAGCAGGTTCAGGAATTTCACGATGTCGCCGTCGCAAACGGGGGAACGTCGATCGAGGACCTGCCTGGCCCGCGTGACTCGGCGATGGGCACAATCCATCTCGCCTATGTGCGCGATCCCGATGGCAACAAGCTTTGTGGAATCTACATTCCCGGATGAGCCCTGGTTGCCGACGACGGTAGCGTCGCTGGCAACGAATGGTCATGTTTGGGGTGACGGCTATGCGCTCCCATTCTCGCGTGGAGCGATGAACCGCCGCAACTGAAAAGCGGCCGTTGGGCCCGATCGTCGCGGAAATGTCCAATATCAATCGTCGCCGGCGTAGCGCTCAAAGCAAGCCGTCCGCCCACACGGCGAATGGCTTTTGCATCAATCGAATTCGACAAGCTCAGCTGAATAGCGCGGGCTTGTTGTCGCTACCAACATAGCGGGTAAATTCTTCGGTGTAGCGCTTCGTAAGGACAGCTTGGTCGGCTTCGCTTTGAGCAAGGTCAGCAAACCACGTCCCTTCCTCTTCATACATGTGCTGGGCTACTGCATCCCGGACGTGCGTAAGCTTGTCAGAATAATCCTCGCTCGCCGGATCGAGACCTTCCAGAAGGAACATTTCGGTCTTGGCCGTGGCCTGCTGCGTGTACGCCGTCGTCGCATGATGCTGGTGCCCGGTATCAACCATTGCCGGATACAGGACCGACTCTTCGGCGTTCGCGTGACCGGTGAGTAGTACGCCGAGCTCCTTGTGCGCAGCAGCTCGACCGGCGCTGTCAGTCGCTCCCAGCGCTTTAGCAAACAAGGCTTCCAGCTTCAGATGGTGGTCGAGGATCATGCCAACCCATTCCGCGCGCCCGGTAAGGCCGCGAAATTTTGCGCGGGCTTCAGCGCGATCTTCTTCGTTCGCCAGCGGCATCACCGCGGCGGCAACTTTATCGAGAATTGACATGGACTTACTCCTGGGTGTGTCCGTTGAACCGCCCGCGCCTGCTGACGTTCCTCTTGCGAGTCAGTCTCATGGCGCCCGAAGATTGAGGTCGCTTTCTACGCACGTCGTTCTTATATTATTCCGAGTGCTTGCGTGACTTCACCCCACGAAATTCCGATATCGTTGCCAACATCTTTAAATGGTGGTTGGCCGCGAGCGACCAATATCGCCTGATCGCCGAACGTCGCGGTCAGCGAGGCGACGATGTCGGAAAGTAGGTCCGCAAGCTCGGCAACGCTTGCTGAGCGCGCCGGCAAACACGCCTCGATGAAGGAGAAAACAAACACGCATCAGGTACGACCCACAGCGTCAGCTGGACGCACTTTCGCGAACCCACGACATCTCTGCTTGTGCACACAGCGCTGCAAAAGAACGAGCCGCCGGCCTTTCGACCGACGGCTCACTTATAAAGCAGATATATTAGCTCAGGCGAACTGAACAGTCGTCCGAACTTTTGAGCGGCGGCGCATCGCGTAACCGATCGAGCCGAAGCCGACGAGCATCATTGCCCAGGTCGTGGGCTCAGGCACAGCGGCGGCTACAGCCGAAATACGCAGCGTGCTCGATCCCGACACAATGCTGGTCAGGTTAAACGAACCGGTCTTGAACACGGGCATGGAATTGACGAGCGTGAAGAGATCGGGTCCGCCGAACTGCGTGAAGCCAAGCGGAGTCCCGCCGATGTTCAACTGCGCGAAGATATTGGTACCAAAGCCGATTTGCGCATTCTGCGTGGTGCCGCCGAAAACGCCCGCGACGCTGTTGTAGGAAATCTGATCGCCGAATGCCGTTGAGCTCTGTGTGGTGGGTGCGATCGCTGTATCGATCGTGAAGGTCGCGCTTCGCGATCCGGTCAGTTCGAACAGGAACGGTGCTGCCGAGGCCGGAACTGCAGCAAGGCACGACGCGACGCTGAGCGTCGCAAGAACAAGCGATTTGATTTTCATGATCTAAGTTACACCCAAGCCTTACTCTGGGTTCGAAAATCAAACCCAAGATCAGAGATGGTGAACAAAGCGATAAAGAGTCAAAGATTATATTTTTTCAGTGCCTTGCATCTTTTTTCTGTTTCAAGCGTGAATACGAAATTGTACCATTTATTGGGGATTCGTTATCTTTGATTTCAGATCGGACCTGAAACGAGTTCCGGGGAATAAAAGCCTACCACGCCAACTAAGCCACAGACTGGTTGCTTACGACATCGGTCAGCAGTCCATCAGCGAGCCATTGCCCAAGCCATGCGCCTCCCGTTTCAATTCCCGCCTCGTCGCCCATTTCGTCAATGAGAAGTACGCACAGTGCCGCAAAGGACAGGCCGTTACGCATGACCAGGATGGCCCGCTGCTCTGACGTACCCAGGACACGAAATCTGGAAACCTCGTCCTGACGCCAGACCAGCAATGCAGCGGGTGCAGATAGGTATTCGGCGGCCGGAGGCATGCTCTCGTTCACCAGCGCGGTCCAGATGGCTGGTGCATTTGTCGTTGAGCGCAGCATGTCGAGCGTCGGACTGAAACGAAAGACGGCTTCGTTCCAGTCGGTGTGCGCGAGCTGCTCCGCAGCGATCACTTCCGCATCCTGTCCGACAAAGGCCTCGGCGAGCGCCAGCTCCAGCTCGGCAAGCTCGGTCACATCCGGATCGTCCGGATAGCGTAGCGCGAGCGTCGCCGGAAAATCGCGCGGATAGGCATCAAGCGTCCAGCTGCTCGGCGGCACGCGTTCGACATGGTGAACCATGGCATCGTGAAACGCCTCGCCACCGATCCATTGCCGCGTGATGGCGAAACTGTCCTCGAGGCACGACGCGAGCTGCGATCGATAGTTATTCTGGTAGATTCCGAGGCCGGGCTGAGCGCTAGGGCCGAACATTCCTGCGTCTGACGCGCCTGTGCTCAACCACGCGCTGAATGCTTGTTGTGTCTGTGCGAGGGTCATGCCGCTAGCCGCTGCGCCGATTGACCGATCGCGCGGGCGTGGCCCAATTCGGAGAGCAGCTCGTGCAGTGGCGGGATCGCATCGTCGCGCTCGATCATCGTCGCGACTGGGCCGAGGTGCGGAAGGACATGCGCGTACAAGTCCCATACCGATGGTGGCACAGGCTGGTCGTGCGTATCGATCAGCATGGCCTCGCCTTGCGAATGGCCGGCGAGGTGTACCTGTCGCACGCGGTCGTGCGGCACACCGTCGAGATAGGCGATGGGATCGAAGCCGTGGTTCGTCGCGCTGACGAACACATTGTTGACGTCGAGCAGCAGTCCGCATCCGGTGCGTGCGCAAAGTGCGTCGAGGAACGCCCATTCACTCATCGTGTCATTGTCGAACGCAATATAGCTCGACGGGTTCTCGATCAGCATTTGCCGTCCCAATGCGTCCTGCGCCGTACTCACATTGGCGCAGACGACGTCGAGCGCTTCATCCGTGTAGGGTAGTGGCAGCAGGTCGTGCGAATTGAACCCGCCGAATTGCGTCCAACAGAGATGGTCCGACACGAACAGCGGTTCGATCTCGTCGACCAGTGCGCGTAGCCGTGCCAAGTAGGCGGTATCTACGCCGTCGGCCGATCCGACTGACATCGATACGCCGTGTAACGCCACGGGATAATTTTCGCGAACCTGGTGGAGGATGCGCTTGGGTCGTCCGCCGTCGACCATGAAGTTTTCCGAGATAACCTCGACGAAATCGACCGCGACACGCTGCTCGATAAACTCGAGATAATGCGGTTTGCGCAGGCCGAGTCCGAACCCGGCAAAGCTGGGAATTGTCATCGCACACCTCGGTAAAAGTCGGAGAATGCGGCCCGGCGGGTGGGCGTCATTGGGAGACCCGCCGGACCTAGGGCATTATTTCTCGGTCAGGCTGCCACCGGCGGCGGTGCACTTCTTGGCCGACATGACCTTGAATCCCATGCCCTTGCAGCTGTTCTGACCCTTGCAGTCGTTGTGCGCGGTCTTGCAGTCCGACGTGCCCTTGCAGGTGTTGATGCCATAGCAGTGGACGCCCGCAGCGCCCTTGGCGACGGCAGCAGTTGGAACGGCAGCGGCGCTAATGGCGATGAGTGCTGCGGAAGCGGCAATGCTGGTGCCGGTGCGAAGTGTGATCATGATCGTCTCCTGGAAATATGCCGGGTTGGCCTCTCCAGTTCGCAGGCGATGCCGCCTCGGTTACATCACCAGCGCAAAAGACGCGGGCCGACAAGCGCGCCGAAGCTCGCCGCGAGCAAGATGCCGAGTGTGTACCAGGTCAGCACGAAGATCGCCGACACTTCGGGGCAGTGGAGGCAGTAAACCGTCGCCGCAAACGCGCCCGCCGCAAGTCCTGCCGCCGCGCCCGCTGCGCGCAGCCGCGTGGGTGCAAGGCGACGGAATGACCACAGCAGCCCGATGAAGATCGGCATCGCAAGGCCCACGACCAGCCACGGGCATTTGCTCCAGCTACGGCCCAACCACATGGCGAGCCATTCGCTTGAGGGGGTATGGGCAAGCTCCATCACACCAACACCGGCAAGCAGGCTTACCGGGATTGCGATCAGCCAGAGTGCCCGCAGGCGCCCAGGGTCGGGTCGTGCAAGCCGCGCGGTCGCGTAGATGGCGATGGCGGACAGTGAGAGGGTGTACGTCCATTTCATCCAGAAGGCGAAGCTGTGCATCGCGATGCCGAGGTCCGGGCGCACCCCGAGCGAAGCCAGAACGAGCGTGGCTGAGACTAGAGCGCCGATCACAACGCCGATCGTCAATCGCCTTCCGACCGCGTGCCGTGGCACCGGCTTCACGTCGCTGGCGAGGGTGTCGATGAGTTGGTCGATCTTCATACGTCGCTGCCCCGGATACGTGCGGTCAGCGCTTTCAGCCCGCGGTGGATCGAGACTTTCACGTCGGATTCGCCATAGCCGCTTGCGGCCGCTGCCTCGGCGATGCTGTCGCCGTCGATCCGCGTCGCACGGATCATGCGGGCCTGTTTTGTGGGCAGGGTGTCGAGCAGGTCGTCAATATCCAGGCGAGCACCGCTGCTGCTCTCGAACCCTTCGACCATCAGTATCTGCTCGAGATCTTCGATGGGCGTCGTCACGCGCGAGCGCCGGAAATGATCGATCATCTTGTAACGCGCCACCGAAAACAGCCACGCCGTGAAGGGGCGCTCACGGTCGTAGGTGGAGCGGCGCGTGTGAACGGCAATCAGTGTCTCCTGCACGAGATCCTCGACATCATGGGAGGCGGTCATGCGCCGGTTGTAAAACGCCGACAGGATCGGGACGAGCGCGTGCAACAGGCAGCCATGGTCGGCAGAATTGCCGTCCAGCCCACCCAACATCCATGCCCGAAGCTGTTTCTCGTCCGCCCGCATTCATGCTCCTGTGACAGGGCATTCGTCGCCGCGGCGGCAATGGTTACACGCCAACGTCACGTACATCGCGATTTTATTTTGGCGCGCTATTTGTAACCACCCGGCCGTGGCCCGCGAACTCCTGTGCATGCCCGACCTGTGACCGGGCATCGCATTTTCAGGAGACCGACAATGACCAAGACCCATGCCACCCTCGCCGCTACGCTGGCCCTCACCATCGCGGCAACCGCAACCAGTGCGTCTGCCGCACCCCAGCCGATGGAGAAGTGCTACGGCGTTTCGCTCGCGGGCAAGAACGATTGCAAGGCGGGTGCCGGGACCAGTTGCGCCGGGACGTCGAAGGTCAGTTACCAAGGTAATGCTTGGAAGCTGGTCAAGGCCGGCACCTGCACGTCGATCAAAACGCCCAAGGGCTTCGGGTCGCTGATGCCCAAGGCGTAACCCGCAACTGATGCCACGTCGTGCGGCCGAACATGCCGCCCGGCGACCTCCACCCGGAGACCACCATGACACCCACATTGACGCGCGGACTAGCCGCAATGCGCCGACTCACAGCGCGTATACCCGACGACCTGTTGCTGCTCATCGACCGCCTCGCGATCGCGGCCATATTTTTCCAGTCGGGCCGGACCAAGGTCGATGGCGTCCTGCACATTACGGACGGAACCTACGAACTGTTCCGCACCGAATACGTTCTGCCGCTGGTGCCACCGGACATCGCCGCGCATGCAGCCACTTATTCGGAACACCTGTTTCCGATCCTGCTGGTGCTGGGCTTGTTGACCCGCCCTGCGGCCTTGGCGCTGCTTGGGATGACGACGGTCATCGAGTTATTTGTCTATCCCGACGCGTGGACCACGCATCTCGGCTGGGCGGGATTACTGCTGCCGCTGATCCTGAGAGGCGGCGGGCGCTGGTCGCTTGACGCGCTGCTCTTCAAGTCGAACATCGATGCTGGACCGAGGAACTCATGATGCGTCTCATTGCCTTGCTTCCCATTGGCATGTCCCTCATCGCGTCGGCCTCAGCCGCGCCGCCGGGCAGGCCGGTCGTCGTCGAACTGTTCCAGAGCCAAGGCTGCTCGTCCTGTCCGCCAGCCGATGCCGTTCTCAATGCGCTTGCCGATCGAACCGACGTGATCGCGCTCAACTTTGCGGTGACTTACTGGGATCAGCTTGGCTGGAAGGACACGTTTGCGCGGCGTGCGTACACGGCGCGCCAGTGGGACTACGCTCATGCGGGCGGTCGGGGGAATGTATCGACGCCTCAGATGATTGTCGATGGCCGCACCGCGATCGTCGGGAACCGGCAGGCGGAAGTCGATGGCTCCATTCGCGCGGGCGCGCATTAACGCTGCTGAGGTGCCGATCGCGGTCAACGGACCGACCATCTCGCTCCCGCAGACCCGGACCTCAAAACCGGCCACGCTCTGGCTCGTCCGTTATGACCCGCGGACAATCCAGGTCGCGATCCGCGCGGGCGAGAACGGCGGGCGAACCATCCCGCATCGTAACATCGTGCGCGATCTAGTCTCTCTCGGAACATGGAATGGCGAGGCGAAGTCGTTCAAGCTTCCGGCGGGCGTGCCCGGGCTGAAAAATGCACTGCTGCTTCAGGCAGGCCGCGGCGGCCCCATCGTTGCGGCGACACGCGCTTGAAACGTCTGGGTTCGGCTGCACTGCTTGTGAGCGCAGCGCTGGCGTTCAGACAACATCGGCGGCACGAGCGTTTGTTGCAATGGCAGGAACGATATGACGACGCGGGATGGTCTTTTGCAACCGGTACATACCCCAGAAGAAACGCAGCAACGAAAAAGCGTGTAAATTCCTTGCACCTTGCTTCGATCGCTGTGCTTGGGCTGTGCCACGTGCCGCCGCCGATCTTTAATTAATGGCCATCGCGGTTTCAGCATTCGTAATCATCCGTCACCGGCCAGCGTCTGTAATTGGGTTGCAGCTTTCAGTTCGTGATGCGCCCGCGTCACAGTGTTTTCCGCAACCGCACGATGTTGCTTGAAGCGGCAACCAGTCACCTATGTTCAGCCTTCTGAAATCTGGAGGGGGCAAGGCTGTCGCTTCAGAGGGTGATGGGACGCTGGCATGCAATTAAAGATAATTGGTTTTTTGGCGGTTATGATGGTGTCCACCATGGCCCAAGCGATGACCGTAACCGAGTTTCTAGCCAAAACCGACGCAGTCGAAGCAAAAGGCATGAAGGCGCTGTTTTCGTCGGATGTGACGCTACTCAAGACGGAGTTTGCCGCCGCCGCCAAGGCCTGGCGAAATCAGGCACATCGACCCAATGCATGTCCGCCAACTGGTCCGTTAAAGACTAATTCCGATGATATCCTGGCGTTGTTGCGGGCAGTCCCTTCAGCGCAGCGGGCAGGAACCAGCGTCACCGCGGCAATCGTTGCAGGCTTAAACCGACGATACCCGTGCGCCTGACAGAGCAGTAGCTTAATATTGATCTATGCGTTGTTTTGAGATCAAGGCCACTCGCCAGTTAGCCCAGCTCGGTGTCGTGTGAAAAATACTGCGAAATGACGCAAAGGTGGTTTTCATCGATTCCGAATTCAGCCTGCATTCTTGTCGCCACAGGCGCGGGGTTGGGGTCTAGGATCGTGATGCGGGGCATCGTCTTTCTGCGCGCGAACGCACGCTTAAAGAGCTTTTCGCTCTGAACGTCCGTCTGTGGGAAGGAGTAGCCGATGATCATGATTTCGTCGGCAGAAGTCAGCGCCTCCTCTGCCTGCGACCAGAGATCCGCGAAGAGCTTACCATAAAAATCATAGCTCTTGTTTTTGACCGGGGGAATAATCAGCGGCATCGAGGTCAGCCCATCCTGCGGAGCGCTGCCGCTCGGAATCCAAGAGGGCGTGAATCGCACGATTTTCCTTCCCTCTGGCGCTGGCCGACCGGTGAAAGGAAGATTGGGCGGATAGTAACCGTAGGAATAGGGGGCATAATCACCAATGTATCTCCCCTTAAAGCAGGCGTAGGGGCCGCTCGCCTGTTCGAATACGGCGAAGGCGGCCGGGTCAACGTCCTGGCCCGGTACGATTTTGCCTTTGCCGTCCGTAAGCGAAAATGCGGTAAGCCAGTTTGTCGAACCATGGAGTTTAATTAGCCGGTTTCCCCTGCGTTCACCGGTCGACCTGGGTTCGCGCCATCCATCGTCGAATAAGGTCTGCGGCGCGATCCCGTACCCCCAGTCCGGGCGCCAGCAGGTGCGTTCGCAAAGCGTTCGATCGAGAAGAGTATCCCAATTGAAGGTTATTATAACGTCATCTTCGGCGAGACCGTCTATCAGCCGCATATGCGCCTTAGACGGGGGGCCGTTTTGGATATCGTTTAAGACAGCGGCGAAAAGAAACAGCAGCTCGTTGTATGCCTTATAGGGAGTCATCGCTGCTACGAGGCCCTGTTCGTGGAGAAGCCGATCGCGATCGGCTTCTATCTGCGAATGCAGTTCCTCGATATCTACGCCGGACCGCAGGTAAGCGTAGGCATCCTGATTGCCGAGAAAATCCTCAACGTAATTGACAAGCGATCCGATCAGGACCCAGGGATTGGCTGATAGGTCCAGGCCATCGTAGGTCTCGAAAAAATCGCGCGCGATCGGCATTCGTTGGCCGCTAGGGCTATCCCCGTAACTTTTTGAAGCGCCGGCACCCAAAACGAAAACCCGCATGATGTCCTCCCGTCCGACGCCTGTCAGTTGCGGGGATTCACGGCAAGCCGGTTTCATGTCCGCGATAGGGTCAGAGGCGGCTGCTGAGGCTTGTCGCTTAGCCGTCGGCGGCATCCGGCCGTCTCGGCGGTTGCGTCGAGCTTCCAGGCTTTATGGCAGCCAAACGACGACGCCATTCGTGCTTGCTGATCGTCCGCTGCTGAGCTTAGCTAAGGCAATGCCCGCAAATCCAACGCAAGATGAGATCATGGCCGCTGTCGAGGCCTCCGGCTATCTCATGGAGCAAGAGGTCGCGACTCAGTTGGAACGTCGCGGCTTTAACGTACAGACGAACGTCGCCTTCGAGGACGTCGACGAAGGAAAATCCCGCGAGATCGACGTAACGGCGATCAAACGAAGCGCGATGAATGAGGAGGCCAAGCTCATCGGGATCATCGAGCTGTTGGTCGAGTGCAAGAATTCCTCAAATCCGTTCGTGTTCATCGCCCGACCGAAGAACGAGGGCGATCGGCACCGGCATCCTCAGGAATTCGCTTTTCCCTTTGAATACAAGATGACCAAGCCTCTGGATGCTCGTCGCAGCACCTATCGTGAGCGCCCGGCGTTCGATCACCTCGGCTTCGATCAGGTTTTCGATGCGCATGTCCGGCCATGGAAGGCGGTCCAATTCTGCCGGATCGACCGAAGCGGGAAAGGGTGGCACGCCAACCATGGCGGCCTTTACGACGCGATTTTCTATCCCATGGCGAAGGCGCTGAATGCGCGGCGGAAGGAAATGCCAAAGGTAAGGCAGCCGGACGACTGGCGATACATCTGGCTCTTCTTCCCTCTCGTCGTCACCTCGGGCGATCTTTTCCTCATCGATTCGAGCGTCGACGCGCCGCGTCCCGAACCGGTCGATCACGTGTCATTTCAGCGAGAACTCAAATCGGGGAAAATGTCGGGAAATTTCATGGTGACGTTCGTCCGCCAGCGCGCGCTGGAATCCCTCATGGCAGCGGTTGTCGACCCGCTCGCCTCGCTCTCGGCCGACCTTATCGAGCAGCGCTCCGATTTTGTAAAGACGACGGAATTGCCATGGGAAGATTAGGGAACACGGCGTCTCCTTCAGGTGACGAAGTGTGCTGGACGCTCGTGTTCTGATCTCGAAACAGGGCGCCTCCGCGCCTTGAAACCTAGCTGCGCTTGCTCATGGCTTCCATGATCTTCGCGATCTTCTCGACCGACTTGCGGGTCATGTCGAGATAGGCGACTTCCTTCTCGTTGCCGTAGTCGCCGGGCGACCATTCCTGCACGATCATGCCGTCGCGCCGCGGCACTGTATAGACGTTCTGGGAATCATAGCTGATTGCATAGTCCACCTCCGGCTGCGGGATGAGTCGGGCCGTCTGACCGCGCACAGGGACGAGACTGTTGTCGCCGAGAAGCGCTTTTGCGGCATAGCCGGTCGAATGGATGATTGTCCGTTCGGGAAGATCCTGAAACTGCCGGGGACTTTCAAATTCCCGGATGACGACGTCGCCGCCACGCTCCAGAAACTCCTGCAACAGGGCGTGCGCGTGCGCCGGAATGTTGAACATCATGGTGTTCATGCGTCGAACATAATCCACGGGGAATGGGTGCTGGTCCCTGGTCAGGGTCTGAAACCCCGACATCAGATCGGGCGTGTACTCGTCCTCGAGATGCGGATACTCGGGCTCGTTCGGATAGGGCGCGTGCGTGTAGAGTGATGCGCCGCTTGCAAAGGGCGTGTCGGACATCTTGTAGGTGTCGATCCATTCGACCGGGTTGCCCGGTAGGCCCAGCATCGAATTGTACTGGAAATACGAGTATCTCGCCATCTCCTCCCAGAGTTTCCGGAAAGCGGGCGTTGCGTGTTCCAGGCTGACGATGCGCGCGCTCGGCGACCAGACGCCAGTAGCACGGAACGAGCGGACGTTAGGGATCATGTCCTTGGTGTAGATGCGAACCTTGAACCCCGAACGTTGCGCCACGAGCGCGGTCGTCAGGCCGATCGCCCCGGCGCCGATCACCGCGATTTCGCGTGCGCCGGTGGTTTTTGCAAGCATCGTGGCCTGACGTCCGGAACCCCAGCTGAGCGACCAGCCGCTGCCGCCATGGCCGTAATTGTGCACGATCGCCTTCTTGCCGACATGCTCGATCTCGATGCGGGGACCTTGAGGCCGAAACGGACGGAGACAGGATTCCAGTGAAATCACACGGTCCATGGACGCGCGGATCGGCATCAATGGACCACGCTTTCCGATCCGGGGTCCCGGGGTGGTGGACGGATCGGTCGGAAGCAGGCCGGCGCCGGCCGCCTGCGCGGTCGAGGACGCTACCGAGGCCGCGGCGAGTGCAGTACCGCCATTTTTGAGAAAGGTGCGCCGCGCGACGTTTGCATTGTTCGAAGAGCGATTCATGTCATGACCCCTTGCACGAGCTGCTATCGGGCCATCACGATATGCGCCTATTTCGGCATTTAGGACCGAAGCCGCGTAGGCAAATCGGGAAATATGCCGCTGGCACCGGGCGCACGACAGATCGTGTTCAGAAATGGCCGGCGTGGACATTTCACGCTTCGAACCGAAAAGGGCGCGAATTCAGTTGCCGTGCTTTTGCTTCACTTTTCGGGGCGCGCTTGGGGGAGCGCGCCCATGGCGTGTTACTCATCGCGGGTGTTTGCGTTGAGGTCCCGGTGCGCGAGAATCAGCCGACAGCCGTGACCGGAGGCCTCACCTGATGTGGCCGCCCGGTCCCGAAATCACTGGCTGCACGAGTTTGCCCGGTGTTCAGAGGCGGTAGATCGCAAAGACCTTGGTGACATGTTCGCGACTGTCCCACGCTGTCTGTGACCCGGCTTCGACGAGAACCAGGCTACCCTCGGCGAACTTTTGCGTCCGACCATCCTGGTCGGTCAGCGTCACGGAGCCTTGATTGATCAGCATGATCTCGTGATGGCCGTAGTGAAACCCTTTGCGCTGATATGCGGTCGAGTCCCATGTTCCGCACACGAACTTGCCATCGTCGACGCGGTAGTCGTTGAAGTTGCGGCACTCCGGTGCGGGGCCTAGCAGAACGTCGGCAGCTGGCTTTGCTGATGGCTCAAGCGCCGGATCGTGGCTGATCCGCGTGATCGGGCGACCGCCCGCCTTGCTTTGCCCATAGCGGAGCGAAACAGCGAGCACGTCGTCGTTCGCGCGCCACGTGAAGCTAGTCCCATGGGGAATGACAGCGGCGTCGTCGGCGTCGAGATCGTAGCCGGCGCCGAAGCCCGTTAAGCTAAGGCGGCCCTTGAGTACGATGATGAATTCGTCATGCGGCATCGTCGCGTCGCCGCCGCTGCCAGCGCTGAGGAACAGGGCGCTGGCAGGACCATCTTTGCCCGCGACGGGAAGCGCGAGACGGTTCGAGATGAAATCGCCTCCCTCTCGAGCGCCATTGCGAAGTGATGGTTCAGCGACCGCAGCAAACGCGCGCAGGTCGACGAAGGACGGCGCGCGATCGCGGTCCAAGGCGTTCGGAAGGGTTTTTTCGAGAAGGGACATGTCTTATCTTTCGAAGAACGGATCAGCTGGCCGGCGGCTCGAACAGATCCTTGTAGAAGCCGGTTGTCTGGAGCTTGATCGTCACCGGCGCGTCACTGCCGTTGCGCCAGTACCACCCGTGGATGCCGTCATAGGCTGCGGTAAAGGAGCCCTGCGCTGCGCTCAGGTCCTTTTGCTTCCAGTAGGTCGTGAACTCGCCATCCTTGGCCGGGCCGCGCTCGCCATGCATATCCATACGTACGGGTCCCGTCGCGGACCAGTGAAACACGAACCGGTCGCCCCGCACCATGTGCGCCTTGATTTCGACACCGCTGTGGGGCGCAAGAGTGAGCGTCTTCTCGTCCGTGCGCCACGGGGTTATGGTCTCGATAGTCTCTTTCAGCTGCGGACCGATCTGCACGGCAGCCGCCAATTGTGGTGCTGCGGCCGGGGTTTCGGGTTCCTCGCTTTCGGCGACGCGGGCCATGCGGGTGAGGCCGAGTGCCCTGCCGATACCGGTCGGGTCGATCGCCCATTCGGCGGGAAGAACGAACAGCGTGAGGATCGCCGCTGCCGCAACAGCGGCGCCAAGCGTCGCACGTGCGAGCGCGCGGGGCGATGCCTGATACGGAAGGCTAGGATCGCGGGCGGCGGAAGTGGTCATAGCGCTTTCTCCGAAAAGAAGCCGGCGATCTGGTAGCCGGTGAGGACCATGCCAGCGCACATGATGATTGCATTGGCGACGACGACGTTGCGGTTGAAGCTCGCGCTCCGGCGCCACAGCGTCATGAGGATGAGGATGAAACTCAGCGCTATGACCTGTCCTGTCTCGACGCCGACGTTGAAGCTGATGAGGTTGGCGAGGAGGCCATCGCGAGACGTGATCAGATCCTGAACCTTGGTGGCGAGTCCGAAGCCGTGGAAGAAGCCGAAAATTAGCACCGCGGCTTTCTGATTGGGCTGGAAGCCGAGCACGGTTGGAAAGGCACCGAGGTTGTCGAGCGCCTTGTAGACCACCGACAGGCCGATGATCGCATCGATGACGAAGGGGTTGGCGTGCAGGTTGAACATCACGCCGATTAGAAGCGTCGTGCTGTGTCCGATCGCGAATAGCGTCACATACGTCCAGACATCCCTCAGGCGATAAAGAAAGAAGATGACGCCGAACAGGAAGAGGAGGTGATCATATCCGGTCACCATGTGCTTGGCGCCCAGATAGATATAGGGAATGATGTTCACGCCCGGATTGGCGCGAATGAAAGCCTTGTCGCCTTCGGCAACGCCATGCGCCATGGCGTCACCTGCAAAGATCGTCATGAGCAGCACGGCGACGAGCATCGCACCGGCACGGACGGGAAAACGAAGCTTGGGCATCATGATCCTCGGGCATGGAGAGGGCGGTCGCGACGAGCATGCTGGATCACCGATCGGGCTGCTCGCCCGACCCTGACCCGAAAAGCTTGTCTACCAGACGAATTGATAGTGCTTGTTATCGTCGCGGAGACTTTTGCTCGGCGTGCCGCCCGGCAAAGCGGGCAGAGAGGCCGATACGGTGCCCAGTTATTTTATGATGAAGGTGGTGCCATAGCGCGCGCCCGTGGCCTTGTTGGCAACGAACACAGCCACATTTGCGCCCTTCGACAGCTTCAGACCCTTGGCGAAGAACTGGTTTCCTTTGCCAGGCACGAGCGCGACTTCGGTTTTCTTGCCGCCGGAAGCGATGCTGAGCTTCGCGGTCATACCCGCGGCGTTGACGGGATCATCCTCGTCGACGACGTAAAGGGAGACGCCGGCAGGAGTGCTCGCCAGTTCGAACAAGGTCTCGCCGTTCATCGAGACCACGCCGCCGTGCTGCGGCTTGGTCAGGCCGTGCGACGATGCGGGGGTGGTCAGGCTGAACGCCGCGACGGCCGCCAAGAGAAAGGGTGTCTTCTTCATGATAGCGCGCTCCGCGATGTGAATTACTCAGGGCGATGGGGCAGGACGAAAGACAGCGTCGATGTGTGCTCGATCTGCTTGTAAAGCTTCGGCTGATCGCTGGGGCCGTCGAAAACCGCGCGGATCACGTTGATACCTTGGTTTCGGACGGGCATCGTGACGGTTCCGTTGGCTGACGTCATCACTTCCTGAGCATCGGGATCGTTCACCATATCGTTGATCATGCGAACGTTGGCTTGCGGTTTGCCGTTGTACAATACTTTGTACCGCATCGGCGCGCCGAGCTTGTCGGGGATCGGTCCGTCCGGCACGATCTGCAGCGCCAGAGTCGGAAGCGCTGGAATGGGCTTGCTGAGAGGTCCCTGGATGCTGAGCGCATATTTGATATTCTTGGTCGAGACCGTCGCGTTGGGCATTTCCTGAAGGGTCTTTTTCTCGAACTCGCCGTCGCCTACACGCGACCAGATGCCGTAGGGCATGATAGCGGCAACCAGGGTCGGTTGCGCGTCGGTGTCGATGAGAACAATGGCGCCAGCGACCCGCGGCGTAACCTTGATCGGCTTGTAGTCAGCGTCATAGGCGGTCACGCTTTCAACCTGCGGGAGCCGCTTGACCATATCGAGGTCGTCGGCGCCAATGCCATAGATTAGGGCAAGTTGCTTGGCCCGCTGGGCGAACCAGATGCCGTGAGCATTGGCCGCGAACGGCGCTGCGACGGTGGCGGCAACTGCGAGAACGAGTGTCGGTAGCTTCGATCGCATGCGTTTACTCCATCAACGACCGGACTTGCCCGGCATTTCGGTAATAAGCAGCCTATGACGCGCTCTCGGCGTTTTCTATCGCGTTACCGCGCCCGGCGGCAGATTTGCGCGTATTCGAGGCCGCTACGGAATCTGCCGCCGAACCGGCTGGCGCGCGTGCGTACGGTCAAGAGACAGGGTCGAGCGCAAACTTGTCGGCAAGACTCTGCGCCACGGCGTCGTTGACGATCTCGCCCTTGTGAATGTTGAGCCCGGCGCGAAATCCCGCATCGGCATCCAGCGCCGCAAGACCATGGTCCGCAAGCGCGAGCACATAGGGCAGCGTCGCGTTGTTGAGCGCCTGGCTAGACGTCTGGGGCACCGCGCCGGGCATGTTCGCGACGCAATAATGGATAATGTCGTCGACCACGTAGGTCGGGTCGTCGTGCGTTGTCGGCCGCGATGTCTCGAAGCATCCGCCCTGGTCAATCGCAACGTCGACTAGCACGGCATTGCGTTTCATGAGACCCAGCATTTCGCGCGAAACGAGCTTCGGCGCGGATTCGCCCGGGATTAGTACGGCACCGATCACCGCGTCAGCCGATGCGATCTCCTGTTCGATCGCCTCCAGCGTGGAAAGCCGCGTCCGGACCCGTCCGCCGAAAAGATCGTCGAGCTGGCGCAACCGGGGAAGCGAGGCATCGATGATCGTAACTTCGGCGCCCATGCCGACCGCGATCCGGGCGGCATGCGTCCCGACAACGCCGCCACCGATCACGACAACGCGAGCAGCTGAAACGCCGGGGACTCCACCCAAGAGGATTCCGGAGCCACCGGCGTGACGGCGCAACGCCGCGCCGGCCGCTTCGATCGACAGCCGGCCAGCAACTTCGCTCATCGGCGCGAGCAGCGGCAGGCTGCCTCGCCGGTCGACGATGGTTTCATAGGCTATGGCCGAGCAACCTGAGCGCATCAGGCCGCGGGCCTGTTCGGGGTCGGGCGCTAGATGGAGATAGGTGAAGAGGATCTGGTCCGGGCGAAGCATCGGCCATTCCGACGGTTGCGGCTCTTTCACTTTCACGATCATCTCGGCGTCGCGAAAGACCTGCGCGGCCGACGCGGCGATGCTTGCGCCGGCCCGCACATAGGCGTCGTCGTCCATCCCGATCCCCGCGCCGGCATCGCGTTCAACGAGGACGCTGTGCCCGGCGGCAACGAGTTCGCGGACAGATCCCGGCGTCAGGCCGACCCGATACTCATGAACCTTGATCTCTTTGGGGACTCCGACGCGCATGCGAACCTCCGGATTGACGATAAGATCCACCCTATCGGGCACGCTTCGGCAGATGCAGTCGAAAGACGGTTTGAATGGGCCAGCGCCACCCGTTTATTTCCGTGTGATCGGAATCATCGTGCGCAGCCTGGAAAAGGCCACCGATCCTGCATGGCATGCATCGTTATCCGCCAGTGCGCCTGGTGCACCGCGTCGAGATCGGCGACGGCGTACTTCGAATGTTCGCGGGTTTCAGGTGCGGGCCAGAAGCGTCTCGGCCAGCGCGACGTGCAGCCTGATGCCGGTCCCGATGACATCGTCGTTGAAATCATAGAGCGGACTGTGGAGCGGCGTCGAGCGATCGGCACATCCTTGCCCAAGCCATAGATAGGCGCCCTTGCACGCCTGCAGCATAAACGCGAAATCTTCCGACGTGAACGCCGGTTCGGGTGCCTCGACGGCCGTCGCGACCGTCGCCGCTACTTCCAGCGCCTCGGCAGCTGCCTCGGGGTCGTTGATCGTCGCGGGATAATAGCGATCGTAACCGACCCGGCACGACACCGAAAACGACCGGGCTACACCGTCGGCAATTTCGTTGATACGTGCTTCGATCCGGTCCTGCACGTCCGCGTCGAACGTGCGGACCGTCCCCACGATGCTTGCACGGTCGGGCATCACATTGTGCGCATGACCGCCGTGAATCTGCGTGACGCTCAGCACCGCCGAAGCCATGGCGGGGATGTCGCGCGCAATGATCGTGTTGAGCTGACCGACCAGGGCCGACGCGGCGAGCAATGCGTCCGGGGTGTTATGCGGGATCGCGGCGTGGCCGCCCTTGCCGGTCACGATGATCTCGAACTTGTCTGCCGCGCCCATGATCGGCCCGCTTCGCGTCGCCACGGTACCGGCGGGCAGGTCGGGCCAATTGTGGAGTGCAAAGACGCGGTCGCACGGAAAACGCTCGAACAACCCTTCGCGAACCATGGCGCGTGCGCCGCCCAGACCCTCTTCGGCGGGCTGGAAGAAGAAATTGACGGTGCCGTCGAACCGCCGGCTGCGCGCGAGGTGTTGGGCGGCGCCCAGCAACATGGCGACATGACCGTCGTGGCCGCATCCGTGAAATACGCCATCGGTTTGGCTGGCGTAGGGAAGAGCGGTGCCTTCCTGGATCGAAAGCGCATCCATGTCGGCGCGCAGGCCGATGGCCCGCCCAGAGTCGCCATTTCTCAAGACGCCCACGACGCCCGTCTTCCCGACGCCCTCATGCACCTCGAGACCCAGTTCCCGAAGGCTCTGCGCAATGCGCGACGCAGTCCGGTGCTCGGCGAACCCAAGCTCGGGATGGGCATGGATGTCGCGGCGGAAGTCCACGAGCGGCGCCAGCAGATCGTCAATCTCGATCATGATCGTGCTCCCATTGCGCGTACTTCAGGCTTTGGAGCCGTTGCATCGGCGCTCAATGTTGATCTCCGAACAATTTCTGGATCGGATAATGGTGCTTGATGAAGGGCGACTTGATCACGACGTAGCTGAAATATTTCTCGATCCCGTAATCGCCCTCGAGCATGCCTTCGATAATCGACTGGTAATGGCTGACGCCGCGCGTCACGAACTTGAGAAGATAGTCGTAGCCTCCGCTGACGAGGTGGCACTCGACGATCTCGTCGATCTTCCTGATCTTGGACTCGAACCGCGAAAAATCGCCCGACCGGTGTTCGGTGAGGGTAACCTCGGTGAAAACCGTAAGCATTTCGCCGAGCTTGTTGAGATTGATCTGCGCGCTGTAGCCGTCGATGAACCCGGACTTCTCAAGACGCTTGACGCGTGTCAGGCAGGGGCTGGGCGATAGACCGACAGCGTCGGCAAGCTCCACGTTGGTGATGCGGCCCGATTGCTGCAGCTGCGCCAGTATCTTGAGATCGATTCTGTCGAGCTTGAGGCCGAGGGTCATGACTGGCGTTTCCCTTTTTCCTCAGCGCACCGCTTGTCGAATGTCCGACTCTTCCAGGAGACTGTCTAGTACCCGTTTGATGCGGTCGAAGATCATGTCCATCTCTTCCTCGGAGCAGCTGAGCGCCGGTGCCAGTCCGATGATATTATCCGCAAACGCGCGATAGATGACGCCGCTTTCGTAACCGCGCCGGAACAGCCGATCGGCGAGCTTCAGCGAGGGATCGAAGGCAGCCTTCGTCCGCTTGTCGGAAACAAGCTCGATCGCGCCGAGCATGCCGCGCCCACGCGTGTCGCCGACGAGCGGATGTTCCGCGATGCCCGCAAGTCCGGCAGCGAAGCGCTGTCCGACCTTTTGCCCGTTGGCGAGAATGCCGCCTTCCTCGTAAAGCCGAAGCACCTCCAAGCCGACAGCCGCGCTGACAGGGTGACCGGAGTAGGTGAGCCCATGGCCGATCGGCAGCTCTGGGGCCGCGCCATCGGCGATCCCTTTATACACCTTGTCCGACATCAGGAGGGCGCCCATCGGGACATAGCCTGCGGTCAGGCCCTTGGCGAGCGTCATAAGGTCCGGACTAACCCCTTCGGCGTCGCACGCGAACAACGGCCCGGTGCGGCCGAAGCCGGTTATGACCTCGTCTGCCACGAACAGAATGTCGAGCGCGGTGCAGGTGTCGCGCATCGCTTTCAGCCATCCGACCGGCGGCACAATGACACCGCCGGAGCCTTGGATCGGTTCGCAGAAAAATGCTGCGACGTTGTCGGCACCGAGCTCGGCGACTTTCGCCTGCAGCTGGGCGACCGAAGCGGCGATCAGTGCCGCATCATCTGCCGCGTCGCTCCGATAGGCATAAGGCGACGGAATATGGTGCTGCCACCGGAGCGGGAGGTCGAAGTTTCTGTGGAAATTGCCAAGCGCCGTCAGGCCCGAGCCCGTCGAGCTCGAGCCATGATAGCCGCGCTCGAGTGCGATGAACTGCTTCTTGGTCGGACGGCGGACAGCGTTCCAATAGTGAACGATATAGCGGATCGCGCTGTCGACCGCGTCCGATCCTCCGAGCGTGAAGAACACATGGTCGAGACCTTCCGGGGACAGCGAGGTCAGCCGGTCGGCGAGGCGGATCGCAGGCTCGTTCCCGAAGTGGAAATAGCCAGTGGCATAGGGAAGGCGGCGCATCTGCTCCGCCGCGACCTCGACGATGCTTTCCTGCCCATAGCCGACGTTGACGCACCACAGGCCTGCAAAAGCGTCGAGGACACGATTTCCGTCGATGTCGGTCAGCCACATCCCGCTGCTGCTCTGGAGGACGGTCGCTCCGGTCGCCTCATGGCCGCGAAACGACGTTACCGGATGTATCAGGTGATCCCGATCGATTTCCAGCAGGGAGCGGTTGCTTTGGGCCATGTGCGCGCGGCTCGTGTGGTTGATGACCGCCCGACGCTAGGGGAGACGGCGGGAAGGAAAGCGCCGATATTGGCCGCCTCGCCGAACCGAGGCCGTGATTCCATTCGCGATGCGGCATAATATGCCGAGCGGCGCGGTCCGGTTTCTGCGGTATCAGCGCAGTGCGTCAGCCACCGCCTTGCCGCACGTCTCGGTATTGGCTGTGCCCTGCAGGTCCGCCGTACGTCGCTCGGGGTCCGCCAGGACCGTCTCGATCGCGCGCATCACCGCCGCCCCAGCGTCGAATTCGCCGAAATGCTCGAGCATCATTGCGGCCGACCATATCTGGCCGATCGGATTGGCGATGCCTTTGCCCGCGATGTCCGGCGCCGAGCCATGCACCGGTTCGAACAGCGAGGGAGCTGTGCGATCGGGGTTTATGTTGGCCGACGGCGCGACGCCGATGGTCCCGGTACAGGCAGGACCCAAGTCCGACAGGATGTCGCCGAACAGGTTGGACGCGACGACCACGTCGAAGCGATCGGGGTTCATCACAAACTGTGCCGCGAGGATGTCGATATGGTATTTGTCGACGCGGACGTCGGGATAGGATCGAGCCATCTCTTCGACCCTTTCGTCCCAATAGGGCATGGTGATCGCGATGCCGTTGGACTTGGTCGCCGACGTCAGATGCCTGGCATCACGGCTTTGCGCCAGATCGAAGGCAAAACGCAGGATGCGATCGACGCCATGGCGTGTCATTACAGTTTCCTGGATAACGACTTCGCGATCGGTGCCAGGGAACATGCGGCCGCCGACCGAGCTGTACTCGCCTTCGGTATTTTCGCGGACGATCCACATGTCGATGCTGCCGGGGCCACGACCGGCGAGCGGGGAGACGACGCCGGGCATCAGCCGTGCGGGCCGCAGGTTGACATACTGGTCATATTCGCGCCGGAACTGGAGGAGCGAGCCCCACAGCGAGACATGGTCGGGAACCGTATCAGGCCAGCCAACCGCGCCGAAAAAGATTGCGTCCGGGTTACCGATCCTGGCCTTCCAGTCGTCGGGCATCATCTTTCCGTGCCGGGCGTAATAGTCGCAGCACGCAAAGTCGTGCCACTGCTGATGGATCGAGAAGCCGTAGAGCGAGGCCGCCTTTTCGAGGACGCGGATGCCCTCCGGCATGACTTCGGTGCCGATCCCGTCGCCCGGGATGACGGAAACTGTGTAGGTGCGGGTCATGCGGTTCCCTCAGAGTTTCAGGCCGCCGATGTGGAAGGCCTTCGATTCCAGATATTCCTCGAGGCCGTCCCGGCCACCTTCACGGCCAAGGCCCGACATCTTCACGCCGCCGAAGGGCGCCATTTCCATCGCAATCGAGCCGGTATTGAGGGCGACCATCCCGGCTTCGAGCCGTTCGGCGACCCGGAAGGCCCGGTGGATATTCTCCGTGAAGAAATAGCTCGCGAGCCCGAACTCGGTGGCGTTGGCCATCGCGATGGCTTCGTCTTCGTGCGCGAACCGGAAGAGCGGGGCGACGGGACCAAAGGTCTCTTCCCCGGCAAGGAGCATCGACGGGCTCGCGCCGGAGAGAATGACGGGCGTCACGAAACGATCGTCCGACATCGTGCTTTCGGCATGCGCGAAGATTGTCGCGCCTTGGCTCAGCGCATCGTCGACATGCGCCTTGACCTTTTCGACGGCCGCGCCGTTTATCAGCGGTCCGATGGTGACGCCTTCGCGGTCGCCGGGACCGACACGCAAAGCCGATACTGCCTTGGCGAGTTTTTGCGCAAAGGCATCGTAAATACCGTCCTGGACGAGGATACGGTTCGCGCAGACGCAGGTCTGCCCGGCGTTGCGAAACTTGCTCGCCATCGTGCTCGCCACGGCGATATCGAGATCGGCATCGTCGAAAACGATCAGCGGCGCATTGCCGCCAAGTTCCATGCCGGTCTTCTTCACCGTATCGGCGCACTGCCGCAGGAGCAGGCTGCCGACGCGCGTCGAGCCGGTGAACGACAGGTGGCGCACGGTGCGGCTGGCGGTCAATGTCGCGCCGATGGCCTCGGGTCGACCGGTCACGATATTGATCGTGCCGGGCGGAAAGCCTGCCATTTCGGCAAGCCGGGCGAGGGCCAGCGCGACGAACGGCGTAAAGTCCGAGGGCTTGACCACGACGGGACACCCGGCGGCGAGCGCGGGCGCACACTTGCGGGTGATCATCGCCGCGGGGAAGTTCCACGGCGTGATCGCGGCCGACACGCCGACCGGTTGCTTCAGGACGAAGATGCGACGGTTTGTTTCTGGAGCCAGAACGTCATGGCCGGACGCCCGGCGGCCTTCTTCGGCAAACCATTTTATGAAGGTGGCGGCGTAGCGGATCTCGCCTTCCGCTTCGGCAAGAGGCTTGCCCTGCTCGGCGGTCATGATGCGGCCGAGATCGGACACATTTTCCAGAACCAGCGCGTGCCATCGCTCGAGGATCGCCCCACGTTCGGTTGCCGTCCTGGCGCGCCATGCGCCGAAGGCGCCATCGGCGGCCGCGATTGCCTCCGCCGTCTCGTCTGCGCCGCAATCGGGGACGGTACCGAGCGCCGCGCCGGTCGCCGGGTTCTCGACGGCGATCGTCGCTCCCGAACGGGCGCCGACCCACGCGCCGCCGATAAAGGCGGATGAGCGAAACAGTCCTGGGTCTTTCAACGTGTCGATCATGGACTGTCCCTCAGCCGAGTGCCTGGTTGATGAGAGCGAAGGCGCGAGCCTGTCTTCCCCGATCGGGTAGAGCGCCGCGGCACATCCTGGTTACGCGTCCGACGCAGGGGAGGCCGAGTTCATCCAGCCAAGTCGACAAGCCGCTGTCTTCGGGAACGTCCAGACGGCAGAACATGCCGACGTTCGAGCCGAGCCAATGCGTGACGAGCGTCTTTGCCCCGCCGATGTCCGGTGCGACCACCGGCCCGATCGCGTACCCGCGTCCAAAGCGGCGGAACAAGGCATAGCCGGCTTGCGTGTCGTTGCGGTTGAGCACCACGCCTTGGGCCGCGTCGTAAAGATAGTCGATCACCTTCGAGCGGTTCATTCCCGTCGCATGCCGATCGAGTTGCGCGATATCCGCGACCTCGCCGACCTTCATCGGCGCGATCCGCTCGTCGGCCATGAGTTCGACGATCGGAACAGCGAACGCCGCGCCCTGGTGCTGGTAGACAGAGCCGATCGTCTCGAACCCGAGGCTTCGATAGAGGTCGAGGCCTTCGTCGGTGGCATTCAGAAG
Organism: Sphingomonadales bacterium UBA1936; assembly: GCA_002336985.1. Taxonomy (GTDB): domain Bacteria; phylum Pseudomonadota; class Alphaproteobacteria; order Sphingomonadales; family Sphingomonadaceae; genus Sphingomonas_O. The sequence continues at coordinate 61,100 of DDFE01000151.1, read as the reverse complement.
AAGCGAACGACCTTCGAGGGTGCCGACCGCCTGTTCCATCAGGCGGCGGCCGATGCCCATGCCCTGGACCGCGCTCGAGACGATGACCATACCGATGGTGGCGAAATCGTCGCCGAAGCGCCACCACATCGCGGTTCCGACGATCTTGCCGTCGCTCTCGGCGACCACGCCCTCGCCAAGGTCTAGAAGGCGCGCCCAGTCCTTTTCGCGGTGGGGCCATTTTTGCTCGCGCGACAGACCATGTGCCGAGGGCAGGTCCTCGGGCGTCATCTGGCGTATTTGCACGTCCTTCTTCAACCTCGTTGCCATCTGTTCGTCCTCCGAAGGGCCGAGTCCGCCTTCGTGTAAAAATGAGTCTGCAGCGGGACAGTAAAGACCGGTTTCTGGAATTAGGTGCTGCCTTCCAGAATTATTCGGAACAAAATGGCGGACCGTCTGGCGTTGAAAGCCCAAAACGCGGCCCGCTTTTCGTACCGTGCGGCCGGAATTTGCATCGGAGCGTGGCATGAACAGTTTTGATCCCGATCTGGTCAAGATCCAGGCAGCTAACAATTTCGTGGGCGGCGTCCGCATGCGCGGCCAAGGCGATCCGATCGAGGTGCAGCGACCGTCCGACGCGCACAGTTACGGAGCGCTGGACAGCGCGAGCGCGGCACAGGTCGATGCGGCGGTCGAGGACGCGTGGCGGGCCTACAAGACCAGCGGATGGGCGGCGACGGACCCGCGTGCGCGGATGAAGGTCATCCGCCGCTGGGCCGATCTGATCGATGCCGATGCAGCGCACCTCGCTCCGCTCGAAGCTGTCGGCTCGACGCGGACCATCGGTGAAGTCCTGGCGTGGGATCTGAGTTACACGGCGGAATGCCTTCGCTTCTTCGCCGAGTTTGCGGACAAGGAAGGGGGCGATGTCATGGCGACGACGCCCGACAAGATCGGTTTGACGATCACCGAGCCCTATGGTGTCGTTGCGGCGATCGCACCGTGGAACCTGCCGCTCGTCATGGCGGCCTGGAAGATCGCGCCGGCGATCGCGGCGGGGAACTCGGTGGTGCTGAAGCCGTCAGAACTCACTCCGTTCAGCGTCGTGCGCCTTGCCGAGCTCGCGATCGAAGCCGGATTGCCCGCTGGAGTCTTCAACGTGGTGCAAGGCGACGGACGACTGGTGGGCGATCCATTATGCCGGCATGCGCGCGTTTCGAAGGTGAGCTTCACCGGATCGACCGCGACAGGAATAGCGATCATGCGCGCCTGCGCGGAGACAGGGCCGAAGCCGGTGACGCTCGAGCTCGGCGGCAAGAGTCCGCAGATCGTATTCTCGGACGCAAAGGATCTCGGGCAGACGGCGGCACTCGTCGCACGCGCCATTACTCTCAACGCGGGACAGGTGTGCGTCGCGGGGTCGCGTTTGCTGGTTCAGGACAAGGTCGCCGACGCCTTCGTTGCCCGGATCGTGGAAGCGTTTGACGCGCACAAGCTTGGACCGACCTGGGCCGACGACACCACGATGGGACCGATCTTGTCCGAACGGCAACTCGGCCAGATCGACGGTATTGTTTCGCGCGCCGTTGCATCCGGCGCTCAGGCTGTAACGGGCGGTGGCCGCGCGCCAGCACCGCAGGACGGCAGCTATTATCTCCCCACGCTTCTGACCGGTGCCGGACAGGATTCCGAGGTCGTGCAGGGAGAGATCTTCGGCCCCGTGCTCACGGTCCAGACTTTTAGCGACGAGGAGGAAGCCTATGCGCTCGCCAACGACAGCCGCTATGGCTTGGCGGCAGGCGTTCACACCGGCGACCTCAACAAGGCGCTTCGCGCAACGCGTGCGCTGGAAGCCGGGACCGTCTGGGTAAACCGCTACGGCAGAAGCAACGATTTCATGATCCCCACCGGCGGTTTCAAGCAATCCGGAATCGGGAAAGATTTGGGGCGCGAAGCCTATCGGGCAAATCTGAAGAGCAAGGCCGCTCTGATCCAGCTTTGAGGGCTTGGGGAGGCCCGGGACATCGCGGAAAGCACGTTCCGGGCGCCCTTCGTCCGGCGACGGCCGGGATGCGCTTCGGGCGCGCCGCTCTCAGTGGAAGCGGTCGAGGCGATAATGCGACAGGTCGATGTCGGTCGTCCCTGTTGCGATCAATTCCGCAATCGTCTCGCCAACGCCGGGTCCGATCTGAAATCCAGCGCCGGAAAACCCGAATGCGTAGTAGAGTCCGCTGACGGCGCTGCTCGGTCCAAGCACCGGCTGTTCGTCGGGCGTATAACTCTCGATGCCGCTCCAGGTCCGGATGATGTTCAGTTTCGCAACCGCTGGAATAAGCCGCTGCAATTGCTGCCACTGGCCGATGCTGTGCGCAGGATCGATGTAGACCCGGCGTTCGTCCGGGTACGTCCGGTTTTGCCAGCTGCCGCCGATTACGAGATTGCCGCGCTCGACCTGCCGGAAGTAGACCGATTCCAGAGTGTCGGATGTCGAAACGCCAATCGATGGGCCGATCGCATAGGGCAGTGGTTCGGTCACGCACATGTTGGGACCCCGCGACGTCAAAGCGATGCTTTCGCCGAATCCTTCGACGAACGCCTTCGCCCAAGCCCCTGCCGTGACCAGCAAGACCGGCGCACGGAATTCGCGTCCGTCGTCCGCGACGACACGAAAATCGATCCCATCCTTGCGCGCTTGTGCAACGTTGCAATTTTCGTGCACGATCGCGCCTCTGCGCACCGCTGCGCGCGCGAGGGCCGGGCCGACGAGTCTCGGATTGGCATGACCGCATTTTGACGACAGGCTGCCGAGCATCACTTCCGACCCGATCCAGGGAAAGCGATCGCGCAGCGCATTACCAGAGAGCAGTTCTAGGTCGAGGTCGTGGTGCGCGGCGTTGGCGGCGTAAGCTTCCATGCGTTCGGCCGTTTCGGGCCGGTCGCGGTAGCAGATGCGCATATGGCCCCGTTCGAGATACTCGATGTCCGTGCCGAGCAGTTCGCGCGCGTTCCGCCATGTCGTCATCGCGCGGTTGGCGAGGGCAAGCTGGTAAAGCGGACGACCTTGGCGCCGGACGTTGCCGAAGTTGGTGCCGCTCGCCTGCCGTCCCACGAGATCGCTTTCGAGCAACGTCACGGACAGCCCGTACCGGCGCAGGTAGAAGGCCGAGGCGCACCCCATGATTCCGCCACCGATGATCAGGACGTCGGATTGCGCGCGGGTGGTCATGCTGGGGTGCCCGCCGAACCGGCGGCGATGGGTTTGACGGGCGCAGCGCCGCGCAGGCGTCCGACCGTCTCGATCGGCACTCTCGCTTCGGCGGCGATGACCTCGGCGGCGGCAAGACCGCAATAGCGGCCCTGACACCGGCCCATGCCGACCCGGCTGAATGCCTTTGCCCGATTAGCCTCGTGCGCGCCGGTTTCGTTCACGATCGCGCGGAGTTCGCCAGCGGTGATACTTTCGCAGCGACAGAGAATGGCGTCGTCGGGCAGCGCCGCCGCCTGCGCAATCGGCCAGGGGAACGCCTTCGTCAGACCCTTTGCGAACTTGGCGTAGCGCGAAATCGCCTTGCGGAGGCGCGCCTGCTCTTGGCCATCGGTGGCCAATCCGAGATCGCCAAGTGCCGTCAGCGCTGCCAGGCGGCCGCTCGCCTCGGCGGAGCGCGCGCCGAGAATCTGCGCCCCGTCGCCGCCCAGGTACACGCCCTTGGCCGAGGTCCGCCCGCCCGCATCGCGTCTCGGAATCCATTGGCGGCTGGTGGCGTCGAACGCGAAGTCGCAGCGTGCGAGGTCGGCGAGCTGTGTTTCGGGCCGGAGATGGTATCCCATGCCGATCGCGTCGCAGGCAAAGTGCAGGGTACGTCCGCCGGGCGCGCGCGCGGTCACGCCGCGAACGCCATCTTCGCGGTCGCCGAGGATTTCCACGGGCTCGATGCCGTGGTGCACCGCGACGCCCGCCTTCTTGAGCGCGAGCGTCAGCGCGAGCCCGTCCCACAAGATGCCCGGCTGGGCGAGAAGCCACGGCAGGGCGGCGATGCGTTTCGAAAACGGGGCTGTATCGAGAACAGCCACGACCTTTGCGCCCGCTTTCACATATTGCGCGGCGACCAGATACAAGAGCGGTCCGGCGCCAAGGAACACGATCTCGCGGCCAATTGCGCAGGCTTGCGCTTTCAAGGCGATTTGCGCCGCGCCCAAGCTGTAGGCGCCCGCGTGGTGCCAACCTTTCACCGGCATCAGCCGGTCGGTCGCGCCTGTGCAGAGGATCAGGGCGTCGAACGGGATCGCTTCGTGCCGGCCGTCGGGGCCCAGGGTCCAGATTGTGTCGTCAAAGATATGCCAGACGAGCGTTTCGGGGCGGTAGTCGACCTGCGGAATGATGGCATCGAACGTCGCATGCACGCCACGCGCGCGCGCTGCTTCCGAGCCGTAGAGCGTGGCGTAGTTCCGGACGAACCCATCGGGCTGACGCCGGTAGATCTGGCCGCCCGCGCGGAGTGCCTCGTCGATGATGACGGGCCGTATGCCTGCCGCGACGAGCGCCTCGGCCGCCCTGACGCCCGCTGGACCCGCGCCGACGACGATTATACGCGGTTCGCCCACGTCGCCTCCGGCTCGGTTGTCACGATGTTGAGACCATCGGCCACCGGCGTGGAACAGGCGCGGATCTTGGTCCCTTCGTCCGTCCATACCCAGCAGTCCTGGCAGGCGGCCATCAGGCAAAAGCCAGCGCGTGTTCCGTCGCCGAATTCGGATTGACGCAGGCGTCTGCCGTTGGTCAGCATCGCGACGAGCAATGTATCGCCGGCGAGCGCATCGATGGCACGGCCATCAACATGAAAGCGCACCTGCGCACGCTCCGTCTCGGCAAGGCGGACGAAGCGCGCGGTCATGCGGGCTCCCTGAGCCCCTTGCCCTGATGAGCGGCGAGCGCTGCCTCGTCGCGGTGGCAGAGGATGTCATTTCCCGACGACAGCCGATGGCGCGGCGGGAAGACCGTGTCGCACGCACCGGCGAGCCTCATCCCGCAGCGCGGCAGGAAGCGGCACAAGTCCGGGGACAGGCTGTCGGCCACCGGCGGCAGATCGCCGACTATACCGCGGGCCTGCAACCAGCCCTGCTCCATCTTGGGGACCGACGAGATCAGCAAGTCGGTATAGGGGTGGTATGGTGGCTCGCCGAACGCCGTGCGCGGGCCGCGATCGACCACGTCGCCCAGATACAGCACCATGATATCGTCGCAGATCGACCGCACCGTGGAAATATCGTGGCTGATAAACATCATGGCGATGCCGAGCTCGCGGCGAAGTTCTGCGAGAAGATCGAGAATTGCCGCTGCGACGACGGTGTCGAGAGCGGATGTGACCTCGTCGCACAGGATAAGGTCGGGTCCGGCGGCGAGTGCGCGGGCGAGGTTGACGCGTTGCTTTTGCCCACCGGACAGATCGGTGCAGCGCCGGTCGGCCGTCGCGCGCGGCAAATGGATACGGTCGAGCAGTTCGGCGATTTTCGCATCGGCCTCCTTGCCCTTGATGCCGTGGTAAAAGGCGAGCGGCCGCTTCAGGATCTGGCCGACACTATGCGAGGGGTTGAGGGCGACATCGGCGTTCTGGAAAACGATCTGCACCCGGCGGAACTGGTCGCGTGAGCGCCCTTCGAGGCCGGGCCGCAGCGCGGTGTCATCGAGGAGGATCTCGCCCTTGGCCGCCGGCAGCAGGCCGGAGATGGCGCGGGCGAGCGTCGACTTGCCCGATCCCGATTCGCCGATGACACCCAGGATCTCGCCCCGCTGCAGCGTAAGCGAAATGTCGCGCAGGACCGGGATGGCCGGCGTGCCCTGTGCGTCGATCCTTCCATAGCCTGCAGTGAGGTTGCGGACCTCGAGCAAGGGGACAGGCGCCGGACGACCGTTCGTTCCCAAATTGGCTGCGGGCTTTGCGGCGGCGACGAGCGTGCGCGTGTAATCGTCCGTCGGCGCCGACAGGATTTGCGCCGTCGAACCCGTTTCTCGGATGCGGCCGTGATTGAGCACGACGATCTGGTCGGCCATCTGCGCGACCACGGCGAGGTCGTGGCTGACGTAGACCGCGGTCGTCCCGAGGTCGCGTACGACGGCGCGGAAGGCTTGAAGGACACCGATTTGTGTCGTCACGTCGAGCGCGGTCGTTGGCTCGTCGAGGACTACCAAGTCCGGTCCGGTAATGAGCGCCATCGCGGCCATGAGACGCTGGAGCTGGCCTCCCGAAAGCTGATGAGGGTAGCGGTCGCCAATGGTGTCAGGGTCGGGAAGGCCAAGCGCGCGAAACAGGTCTATCGCTTTCTTCCGGGCCCCGGCGCGCGACATCAGCTTGTGCACCAGCGCAGGTTCGACGACCTGGTCGATCAGCGTCCGCGACGGGTTGAACGCCGCCGCCGCGCTCTGTGCCACATAAGCGATGCGATTCCCCCGCAGCGCGCGCAATTCGCTTGCGGGCAATGCGGTGATTTCGTGCGCGCCGACATGAATGCGTCCCCCCTCGATTGCGGCACCAGGGCGAACATGGCCCAGCAGCGAAAGCGCGATCGTCGTCTTGCCGGAGCCGGATTCGCCGATCAATGCAATGACTTCGCCGGGCGCCGCCCCGAAGCTGACGTCGTCGACGATGACGATCGGCGCACCCTGCGCGTCGCGCGCGCAAATACGCAGGTTCTCGACGCGGACCTGGGGGATCATTTGCGCCTCGGCGAGCTGGAAATGGCGTCGATAAGTAGGTTCACGCCCACGGTCAGCGTCGCGATGGCAAGGGCGGGCATGAGAAGCGCAGGCGCTCCGTCGGCGACGCCCGATATGTTTTCGCGGACCAGCGAACCGAGGTCCGCCGCGGGCGGCTGGACGCCGAGCCCCAGGAAACTGAGCGCGGACAAGAGCAGCACGATGAAAACGAAGCGAAGCCCGAAATCCGCAAGCAGCGGGTGGATCATGTTCGGCAAGATTTCGGAAAGCGCGATGTAGGTTGTCCGCTCGCCGCGGGCGCGTGCAACCTGGACGAAATCCATCTGGTTGAGATTGACCGCGAGCGCGCGAGCAATCCGGTAGTTGCCCGGAATGTAGGTGATCCCGGCAATGAGCAGCAGCAGCCCGAGCGAGGAGCCGAAGGCGGCGACCATGACCAGCGCCAGGATCTTCGACGGGATCGAGATGAAAGTGTCCATGAACCGCGAGAGGAGCTCGTCGAGCCAGGGCTTTCCGACTGCGGCGGTCAAGGCGAGCGACGTGCCCGTGACGCAGGCCAGTAGCGCGGCCCCGGCTCCCAGCCCGACCGTGTAGCGTGCGGCATACAGCAGCCGGCTCAGCACATCGCGACCGAGATAATCGCTACCGAGCAGGAAACGGTCCGAGAAGCTGCTGAACACGTCCTGGTCGACGAACGCGCCGACCGAATAGGGGGCGAACAGGGGACCCGCCAGCGCCACGAGGCTCCAGAAGACCACGAAGATCAGCCCCACCTTGCCCGAGACGGGCAAGCGCGCGAACCATCGAAGGGCGGCGGCGGGCGTCATGCGTTGCGAAGCCGCGGATTGGCGACGATCGCCACGACGTCGGCAATCAGCATGAGGAGAAGATAGACGGCGCAGAAGATCATCGCGCAGGCTTGCAACAGCGGCATGTCGCGGCTGGTCACGGCATTCACCATCAGGCTGGCAAGTCCAGGGTAGTTGAAGATCGTCTCGACGATAATCGCGCCGCCGAGCAGGTAGGACAGGCTCAACGCCATGGCATTGACGATCGGACCAACCGCGTTCGGCAGGATGTGAAACAGCACGACGCGCGGGGCGCTCAGGCCTTTGAGAATTGCCATCTCGACGTAGGGGCGGTCGAACTGGTCGATCACCGCCGCACGCGTCATGCGCGCCATCTGCGCGACGACGACAACGCAAAGCGCCATGACGGGCATCGCGAAATTCTGGAACAGCTGCGCCCAGCTCGCTTTTTCCGGGAGCATCGAGATGGATGGCAGCCATCTGAGCTTCACCGAAAAGATGAGGACTGCGAGTGTGGCGACGAGAAATTCGGGGACTGCGACCATCGACAGCGTCGCGATATTGAGCGCCCGGTCGAGACGGCCGCCCCGGTTCATGGCAGACGCGATGCCGATTGCCAGCGCAAGCGGGACGGCGACGAGCGTCGTGATCGCCGCGAGCAGCAACGAGTTCGGCAGTCGTTGCGCTATGATCTTCCCGACCGGCATGTTGGCGACCAGCGAAGTACCGGCATCACCACCTGCAAGGCTGACGATCCAGCTCCCGAACCGCTCGTATGCCGGGCGATCGAGCCCCATTTCATGGCGCAGCGCTGCGACCTGGGCGGGTGTCGCCGTCTGCCCGAGTGCTTCCTGCGCGGCGTCGCCGGGCAGAAGGTCGCTGATCGCGAATATGATTAGCGAAACGAGGAACAGGGTCAGCATCGCCGCGCCGATACGTCCCGCGATGAGGCGCAGGACGCGGTTCGTGCCGTTTGCGGGTCCGGAGATCATCAGGATCAGTCCTCCCACCAGAGGTGTTCGGCAAAGGCGTAACCCATGAAACCGCCCAGTGGTACGGGATACCAGCCCTTGAGGCGGCGGTCATAGCCGTCGAGGAGACTGATGAAGACCGGGATTCCCGAACCGCAATATTGACGCACGAGACCCTGCATGTCGCCATAGATCTGCTTGCGCCGCCCATTGTCGGCTTCGCCGCGGGCCTCGAGAAGCAAGCGGTCGAACCGCGGATTCTTCCAGCCCGACTCGTTCCAGGCGGCATCGGACTTGTAGAACAGGCTGAAGATGAGGTCCGCCGTCGGGCGGGGGTTGGTGTTGCCGAAGCCCAGCGGATGTTTCATCCAGTGGGTCGACCAATAGCCGTCGGCCGGCACGCGATTGACCGCGAGATTGAGTCCGACGCGAGCGCCATATTCCTGAAGGACCGAGGCCATGTCGACCGATCCTTCGGCCGCCGGCGACGCATAGAGGGGCAGTCGCGTTTGCCCGATGCCCGCGCGCTGGAGATGCCACTTCGCCCTGTCGAGGTCCATGACGGTTTGCGGCAGGTCGTTGCGGTAATAGGGATGGAAGGGCGGAATCGGATGATCGTTTGCGATCGTCGCATAGTTACGAAACAGCGCGCGCTTGATGAGCGGCCTGTCGATCAGGTGCTTCATGCCCAAGACGAAGTGCGGATTGGACGTCGGCAACTGGTCCTGGCGCATGATGAGGTTCGTGTAGAGCGCCGACGGTGTTTCCCGGACGATATGGCGCGGCGATGCGGCGACGCGCTTGGTCGAGCGCGGGTTGACGGCAAGCGCCATGTGGATGTCGCCCGAGAGTAGCGCATTCACCCGGCTGACCTCGTCGGGAATGCCGATAAGTTCGATCTCGTCCAGATAGGGACGGCCGGGTTTCCAGTAGTTCGTGTTCCGCCTGCCGAGCGTCCGTACACCCGGCGTGAAGGCTGCAAGCTTGTAGGGCCCGGTCCCGTTCCCGCCGGTAAATTGCTTCTCGCCATTGGGGATGATCGAGAAATGCGACTGCGCCAGGATCACGGGAAGATCGGCGTTGGGACCGTCGAGTTGCAGGACAATGTCGAGGGGGCCGTTGGCGCGAATGGACTTGAACTGTTCTGCAATGGTCGCGAGCTTGGACCCGGTCGCCGGATTCTTGTGGCGAAACAGCGAGTATATGACGTCCGCCGACGTCAGCGGTTTGCCGTTGTGAAACGTGACGCCCTTGCGCAGCCGGATGTGCCACATTGCCTGGTCGTTGCTGGAAAGGCTTTCGGCGAGCGAAGGGATCGCACGCAGCGAAGGATCCAGCTCGGTCAGGCAATTGTAGAGCATGAAATGCCGGACGTAATCGCTCGAGAGCGACCCCTTTGCAGGATCGAGCGTATCGGCGGTGGAGAGGCCGATACATGCGGCGCGGATCCGGCCCCCCTGTCGCGGTCGCCGAGGCACCGCGGCCTCGAGGCCGACCGGGAGCAGCAGGCCACCGGCCGAGATCCCCATGGCACCCAGCAGGGCGCGGCGGGACAGGGCGCCGTCGTCCATCAATGGAGGATGTCCTGCAGTTTGTACCATGCGCCGACCGCGGGGAGGAACCAGGGTTTCCCGTGCAGCCCCGGCACGGCGGGCCAGGCAAGGTCGTGCCACGGGTTGGCGGATGTATCGCCGCCCATATAGTCGACCATTCGGCGACCCATGTAGACCGACATCTGGACACCGTGACCGCTGTACCCCATCGCGTAGAACAGCCCCTCGTGCTCGCCCGCGCGGGGCAAGCGATCGGCCGTCAGGTCGACCATGCCGCCCCAGACGTGAGCGATCCCGACGTCCGCGAGTTTGGGAAACATGCGCCGCATCGCCTCGATTAGGATGGTGCCGCTTTTTGCGTCGGAGTCCGCGTTTGACACGGCGAAACGCGCCCGTCCGCCAAAGATCAGACGATCGTCAGCTGTGAGGCGGAAGAAATTGCCGATAACACGACTCGTCACATAATTGCGGCGGTGCGGGAAAAGCCGTTCGACGAGCGCCCTGTCGAGCGGTTCGGTGGCGATGATGAAACTTCCGACGCTGACCAGGCGGCGCCGGAACCAGCGGAACGGCGCCTGCACGGGCGCCCCGCCGGTGGCGACCAGCACCTGGCGTGCGCGAACCGCGCTCGTGCCAGACCGCACCACCCATCCATCGGAGACGCGGCCGAGATCGGTCACGGGGGTATGCTCGTAGATTTTCGCGCCCCGCGCGGCGGCGGCATTCGCAAGGCCGACGCCGAAGCGCCCCGGGTGGAGCTGGGCGCTCGTCGTCTGGAGGAGTCCGCCGAAGAACGCGTCCGATCCCACTTCCGAAGCGATCCGGTCGGGCGGGATCAGTTCGACGTTCGGATCGACTTCGGCCTTTAGCAGCGCATAGGCCTTTTCGATTTTGGCAAAATGATCGGGTTTAGCGGCGAGCTTGAGCCTGCCGCATCGTCTGAAATCGCAATCGATCCCCGCGTCCACGACGGTCCGTTCGACGAAATCGACGGCGTCGACATGGGCGCGATAATAGGCCTGAGCCCGGTCGCGGCCAAGGCTTGCCACCAGCGATCCATAGTCCTGATGGGTGCCGTTGTTGCACTGACCGCCGTTCCGTCCCGAGGCTTGTCCGATCACTTCGCCGGCCTCTAGGACCGCGACACTCGCGTTCTGCTCGCGCAATGCCAGCGCCGCGGACAGTCCCGTGAATCCACCCCCGATGATCGCGACGTCGACCTGCCCCTCGGGCGCGTCCGTCGTGCCGCCGGTAAAGGCAGGAGCGGTCGCGAGCCAGTAGGAAACAGGACTGGGCCGAGACATCGGCTGCAGCACCTGCGCTCAGAGACCGACGACGGCGGGAAGGCAACCGATGTGCGGAATTTCGACGTCCCGGTAGAACGGGTTCGACGGTTCGTGACCCCGGCCCACGAACACCTGGCAGCCGAAGCGGAGATCCTTGGCGGTGTTGTGATCGTAGCGAAAGCTCGACGAGACGTGCATCATCTCCTCGGGGCCGCAGCCCAGCTGGTCGAACATATATTCGAATGCCTGCATGCGCGGTTTGTAGGCCTGCGCCATTTCGGCTGTGTAGACCGCATGGAACGGCGCCCCCAGCTTGTCGACGTTCGACTGAATCTGGCTATTGCTTGCGTTCGACAGGATGACGAGCGGGATCTTGTCGCCGATCGGCGCAAGCCCGCCGGGCACGTCGTCGTGGGGACCCCAGGTCGGCACCGCCTCATAGACGGCATTCGGAAATGCTTCGTCATAGGCAATTCCCCAGCGCTTGCAGGTCCGTTCGACAGAATTGGCGATGATGTCCTTGTACGGCTTCCAGTCGCCGAGCACTTCGTCCAAACGGTAGCGCGCCCAGTCCACGAGAAACGCGTCCATCTTGTCTGCCGGAACGATGTCCTTGTAAGCCGCCCGCGCCATGTCTGACATGTGAAAGCGCGTGAGCGTACCATAGCAATCGAAGCTGATATATTTCGGCCGGAAAGTCATGCCAACGTGTTCCTCATCGTGAACCGGCGAGCCGGACGGGCTCGTTCCCTGCCATGATTAGCGCATGTTGCCGCCGAAGTTTTGCTCCGATCTCATGGCCGCTCGCAGCGCATCTCAAGCCATTTGCCGCTGCTTTCGGCATAGTTTGCCGCCGGGGTCCGATCAGGCTCCGAAAGGCACCTCTCGCACCATCGCAGCATTTTGTGCTCCTATGATCAATAGCCTTCGGCACGCCTGACCAAACCGTCGATAGCCTCGCCCCTGCAGTGCCGGCGGATGTTTGCGATCATGACGCTCGCAGCCCGTGCCGGATGGGTGACGCTGGCGATATGCGGCGTGACCAGAATGTTCGGATGGCTCCAGAAGCAATGCTCGGGCGGCAGTGGTTCGGCTGCAAACACGTCGAGAATTGCTTGCGAAATCTGGCCTTCGCCGAGCGCAAACAGCAGATCCTGCTCCACCAGGTGCTGACCGCGGCCGACATTGATGAGCGACGCGCCGCGTGGCAGGCGATCGAAGACATCCCGGCACAAGATGCCGGTGGTTTCGGGCGTCAGCGGAAGCAGGCAGATGAGAATGTCGGTGTTCTCGAGCATCGATCCCAGGCCATCGTTCCCCGCGTAATGCGTGACACCTGCCAAGGCGCGGGGTGACCGACTCCAGGCAGAGAGCGGAAATCCGAACGGACCGAGAGCTGCGAGCACCGCGCGGCCCAGTTCGCCGGCACCGAGAACCGAAACGCGGCGATCGGCAGCCTGCCGCACGGGCAGCTCGGTCCAATGCCCCGCGCGTTGCTGCCGCGCATAGGCAAAGAAGTCGCGGTGCAGCGACAGGACGGCCGCGGCAACATAGTCCACCATTCCCTCGATAAGGCTGCGCTCGATAAGTCGCACGACACCTACAGAAGCCGGGAGCGCCGACAGGTCGAACTGGTCGACCCCGGCACCGGTGGAGAAGACGAGCTCGACGGCAGGGTAGCGTTCTGCGAGGTCGCGCGGCGGTACCCATGTAGCAAGATAGCGTATCCTTGCCGGATCGCCTGGACACTCGCGGTCGAAGAAGGGGATGTCGGGCGCTTCGGCAGCGAACACGGCACGCATCTTGGCCGAACGGGCCGGGTCGCCGAGAAACAGGAAACTCATCGCCGCACTCCATCAAAAAAAGGCGCGGGGACAAAAGTCCCCGCGCCCAATGACATTGTCCTCGAGAAGATCGGGAGCCTCGAAGACCGTGTCAGAACTTGTAGCTTGCGCGAACCGAGAAACTGCGCGGCGATCCCGGGAATGTCCAGAGCGCCGAGTAGCTGTTTGCGAACCAACGCACGTCAAAAACGTTATCGATGTTGCCGCTGACGGTGATCCTGTCGGTAACATCGAACGAACCCACAATTCGGGTGAGCGTCGCGGACGGCAGGAAATAGTTCGAGGCCGTCTCCCCGAGACGCTCGTCGATGAACTGAACGCCGCCGCCGATGCTCGCTTTTCGATTGCCGCCGAGATCGAAGTTCTTGATCAGAAGAATGTTTCCGCTGTTCTTGGATACCCCGATCAACGGATCGCCGGCGAGAATCGGCTTGGCGAAATCGGGATCGCTAAAGTTCGCGGTCCAATAGGCGTCGGTATAGGCATACGACGCTATAAGGTTGAAACCATAGGGCAGCTTGGCATTGATATCGAACTCGACGCCTTTCGACCGGGCGCCACCGACGGCGATGACGAATCCAGCATTGGCCGGGTCGGCTGTCAGGATGTTGGTCTTCGACATCGTATAGACCGCAACAGAGGCGGTTATGCCCCTATGCTGGTACTTTACGCCGACTTCGTAGGATTCAGACGTTTCCGGCTGAAAAGTATTGTTCCGGACGTCCGCGCCATTGTTGGGGCGGAAGCCTTGTCCATAGCTTCCGTAAATTGAGACGCTTTCGGTCGGCTGGATGACGACGCCGCCCTGCGGACTAAAGCGGCTCACATTCTGAAAGACGGTCGGGTTCTCTACACCTGCCACCGTATACGTCGTGTAATGCTGGCGAAATTCATCGTAGCGGCCGCCCGCGCGGATCTTCAGCCATGGAGCCAGGTCGATCTGGTCGTAGAAATAGGTGCCCCAGGCATAATCCTTTTCCAGCCGGTTATAGACGAAACTGGTCGACGCGTCAGGCAGAGCATATGCGCCATAGGTCGGATTCAAGACATTGATCGCGTTGTAAGCGGCGCGAACGGCGGGATTGGTAAAATCGGCTGTGGCCGCGCCTGCCGCCGGACGGAAGCGCGTTTGGAAGTTGGTGAACCGGAAATAGTCGTAGTCGGCGCCAACAACGAGTGTGTTGGCGAGGCCACCTACGTCGAAATGCCCCGTGATTTCTGCGCGGCCGATCGCATTCTCCGTCTTGGCGTCCGTGTAGCGGCGCTGGCGGGACAGGATCGTTCCTGCGGTCGGGCCGACGAGGAAGGGCTGTCTGGAGGCGACCAGTTCGGCGACTTCCTGGAAACCGACAAGGTGAGTCGTGCGAAATGCGCCGCCGACCAAGAGAGACCAGTTGTCGTTGAAATCATGCTGCAACTGGACCTGATGACCCAATGTGTCGAGTTCGATCGGCGGATCGCCCGGCTCGCCCAAATACCGTGACGGAGGCAGCCGGGTAAAATCGTTGTTGTAGATGGGAATTCCGCGATCAAACGGCACTTTCATCGACGAGAATTCGAGTTCGTAGGAAATGCTGGTCTTGTCGCCAATCTTCCAAAGTGCCGACGGGGTGATGAAAACCTTCTTGGTGTGTATTATGTCGCGGAAGCTCTCAGCGTCTTCGTAGGCGCCGTTAATTCTTACTGCGAAGCTGTCGGATAGCGGCGTGGTGAAATCGGCATCGACCCGATAGTTGTTGTAGCTGCCGCCCTGAAGCTGGAGCGAGCCCTTCGTTACGAACTCGGGTTTCCTGGTGACGATGTTCACCGTGCCCCCGGGTTCGCCGCGGCCGAACAGCGCAGAGGTCGGGCCCTTCAAAACATCAATGCGTTCGACACTGGAAGCATCGCGAGGACCCGAAAATCCGCGCGTTGCAAAGCCGTTTACCAGCAGTCCGGAGGGCACGTTGTTCGAATCACCCGCAAACCCGCGCACGGAATAGGCGTCCCAGAGACCGCCATAATTGTTTTGATGCGAAATGCCGCTGACAAGGTCGAGCGCACCCTCGAGCCGCGTGATGCCGATTTCCTTCAGCACACTGCCGCTCAGAGACTGCACGTTTTGCGGGACATCCTTCAAGGGAATGTCGCCGACATAGGCCTGTCGCTGCGCCGTGACGACGATACTGCCGTCGTTGCCATCCGTGCGGGTGTCGGCGGCACTTTGTGCCGATGCCGAGGTTGCCGAAACGGTTGCAAGCACTGATGCGCCAACGGCGAGAGTTTTAGCGAATGCGGAACTGCGCTTCATGATTAAGGTCCCCTTGGAGCAAGAGCTTTTTCTTTTGTTCCTTTTCATCGACGCACTTTTCCAGTCGCGAGCGACCAAGTCGAACGCGTCGATGTCCTGCAGTATTTTTTATGCGGCGCGTTTGTGTCGGTGCGCCTTGTTATGCAGTTGGGAGCCTATGCGCTCCCTTGAGAATCTTTCATCGAAGAACCGGGTTACGGCAGCGTAATGTTGTGAATGGAATCGTCATTCGCGTGTAATATGCCGGAACTATCGATCGGTCGGGACCGGTCGTGAACCTTCCTGGCTCCTATAGATATTTAAGCCACCAGATGTCCTTGCGCCTCTGCTTCAGTCCGGCGAACCAGCGCGTCGGCAAGTAGAGCGGCACGATCAAAATCGCGACCCAGATCCAGATCGTGGAGACGTTGTCGACTCCGTACACGGTACCCTTTGTCGGACCGTAGATTGCAAGCGCGATCAGGTAGAGCGCTTTCAGTACGTAGAGGTGCAGCAGATAGTAGAACATGGGTGCGCCGCCCAGCACGGCGAGCACGGGCATCGCCCGGCTATTCTCGAATTTCTCGAACAACGCCAGCATCAGCGCGCCGAACCCGATAGTTGGCAGAAGGAACAGCAGTGACGGTGGGTATTTGGTGAGTGCAACAAAGCTCATCACCGTGCGGAGCGGCGTTTCGGCATGGAACCAGGGCTTGTCGCCATAGATGTTCGCGAAGCGCAGTAGAACGAAGGCGAGCGCAAGTCCCGCGCCGAGGGTCGCCAGCCGTCGAATACGCGGCGCAGGATCCGAACCGCGGGCGAACCAGGGACCGGCGACATAGCCCAGCACGATGACGCCGATCCACGGCAGGATCGGATAGGTTGTCTTTGCGATCATGCCGCCGCCCAGATGGATGATCGAGCGTTGGTGGAGGATCGCCCACAGCGGAAAAAGGGGTTCGCCTTCGGTCATGACGATGCCGTCGAGAAGATTGTGACCGAACACGATGATCAGGCCGATGGCGAACAGGGCTGGACGGGGCAGGTGGATCAGCGCCGATAATGCCACCATACAAATACCGATCGCCCAGATCACCTGAAGCCAGAACGTGGTCGGCGGGAATTTGGCTGTCCAGGCGAAGCCTACGAAGGTCAACTCGAGGAAAATCAGGAACAGGCCACGCTTGAAAAGGAAGGATGAAACTTCCGTCTTGGTATGCGACTGGCCGTAGAGCCACGCGGAAAGCCCCGTCAGGGCGACGAATACGGGCGCGCAAAAGATCGAGACGAACCGGGTGAAGAACAGCGCCGGGTCCGATGTGTTGGCGTCGACTGGATCGGACACCTGCATGTGCAGGAACCAGGTCTCCCTCACATGATCGACGAGCATGAACACCATCACGAGCCCGCGCAGCGCGTCGATCGCGATCAAGCGCGTGTTCGTGGCAGCAGGCGCCTTTATCGGCTTGGCCGTCAGACGGGCTGCCGTCCGATCGATCTTGGTTGATGTCGCCATAATTCACCTCGAACGAGATAGACCCAGCGGGCAAGTTATGACAGAGCCGGAACAGGAATTGCCATATTCGCACGCGCGTTGGCATTTTATTGCGAAAACCGCATTTCGATCAGGACAGTTTGTGAAGCGCTGCCGGTCGTGGGCGCGGGAACAGCCACGTACACGCGCTCATCATAGCGTCTGTCGCACAATCCATCGTCTTACTGATAGAGAACATAGGGTGGGCCTTCGCTCAACGGCGAGCAACAGGATGTGACGGAATCAGACTCGCGGAAACGTCAGCTTTCCGCGGCGTCAGCACCTGACTGAAAGCGTTCGGCGCAGACCGCTTCGACCAGCGCTTGCAAACCCGCGACATGTTTGGCGAGCCAAGCGAGCTGCTCTTCGGTGATCACGTAATGATCTGAGTAGCGGGCGTTCACATAGGCAAGGCGCAAGAGCTCGAAGCAGCGGCGCTCGAACTTGCCGTCGCGTGGCCACGCAACTTTGAGCGATGGGACGATGTCTTCGCAGTGCGACCGCAGGAAATTGAGTTTGTGCGACTTCGGGCTGTACAAGGTGAAGACGAGCAGCACGCAATGGTAAAGATGCTCGACCGTTTGGTGAAAGTCGAAGGCGGCCTTGTTGTTGTCGCCATCATCAATTGCATGGCGAGCGCCTCGCAGAAATGCAGCGGAGCTACCAGACCATTTCTCAAAATGCTTCTGTGCCTCCGCCCGCGCCTCGTCGGGGGGAAGCCGACGCGGCGCGGCGAAATTGAACCCCTCAGCTTCGTAAAGCGCGATGCCCTGCGAAGCGATATCTACGAAGAACGGGCGCCCACGTTCTAGCTGTTGATTCACATCGGTCAGGCTGTGCACGATCAGATTGACGGGCGCAGATACTGCCTTGTTGATCGTCAAGTCGCGCATCAGCCGATCCTCGGCGGGCGACCAGTAATCGACGAAATCGGTCAACCGCTCGTCGTTTACAACGACAAGGATATCATAGTCTGATTGATAGCCGCCGATCGGATCGGTTACCCAGTCGCCACGCGCATAGCTGCCGTAGAGCACAAGTTTGAGGATTCTGCCTTGCTTGTTCCACTTCTGCGTGCCGGGTTTGGTCCCTGCTTCGAACTCCTCGAACAGCACGCGCACAACATGCGCGAGTTCGCGCTGGGTTTGTTGCGGCAAGTGATCCGGCAGGTCGCGCATGGCCTGCCGAGTCTAGCGGCGGTCGCGGTGAAAGCACAATGGTAGGGTCGCCGATGGTACATCAAGACGGCCGGCGAATGATGAAACCTCGATCAGGCGCAGCGTGCAGATTGTTTCGTACGACGGTAACAACTGGGATGACCGGTAGCTCGATTTCACGTCTCCGCGCATCAATCGTATTGCTAGAATGCGCATTCGAAAGCTCAGCACTTTGCAAGGAGATTCCTGCTGGACTAGGATCGCTCGCGCTCTCCCGAGGTTCCGGCATCTCTGGCCTTGGCCGCTCAAGCTTTTCGGAAATCCGAGGTCGAGATTGTAGCGTTGCTTGGGCAGTTAGGAGAGGCAAAGTGATGGGCGGTTTTCTCGACCGCACCGCGCACCATTATCGAGAGGATTCCAAGCTCAGAACAGGTTTCGTATTTGGTCTTCTGCTTGGTTGAACCGCTCATAGCGTCCAATAGCGGAACATTTCGGCCGGTCGTGCCGCTGATTTCCCGTTTGAAATGCGTCTCCAATGGTGCAGAGATCGTCGCGCCGGAACTAAGGGCAATTTCATGGGTCATCTTTGGTGCTGGATTTTTGGTCATAAACCCAAGCGTCCACGCAGGAGCAGAGGTGAATCGACTTTGTTCACGACATGCCGACGTTGCAGAGTTTTTTTTATTCGCGATTATTTTGATGGCTGGCAGCGTGCGACTGCTATGGAACGGAAATACTACATCAAAACTTACGGTGGCAACGCGAACACGACGCCTGCACAGCCGACAGGAAGCGACCCGTCGGTCGGCTAGCCTTGCGGGCCGGGGAACGCCTTATGTTTGGCCACCCGCCTTTACGTTTTCGCTGGCAGGCTATTAGCTTTTCGGGTGCGCCAATCTAGGGTCTCGTTTGGGGGCAGGCGCGAAATTTCCCAGTCATTTCGTCTGCTTGCTTCGCCAAACCAATCCGCATAACCATCGTTTAAATGTAAATTAGGACCGCTGCCGCTAGTGTATCGGTGCTTATTCGATCTTGAGAATCAGCTTGGGGGCAAGCAATGAAAATTTTGGTGACCGGTGGGGCTGGATTCATTGGGTCGCATCTGTGCGAGAAGCTTCTCGCTGAGGGGCACGCGGTGTGGTGCCTGGACAATCTGGAAACTGGTACCTCTCGCAATTTGCGTGATGCTTCTGAGTCAGACAGGTTCACTTTCATCAACGGCGACATAAGAGATCCGCTGCCTGATTTCGACCTTGACTGGGTCTTCAATCTGGCGTGCCCCGCTTCACCGAGACATTACCAACACGACCCGATCGGTATATTGAGGACAAATTTTCTTGGGACGCTGAATGTGCTCGAGCACTGTCGTGCCAATGGCGTCAAGCTCATTCACGCTTCGGCAAGCGACGTGTACGGGGACCCGGATGTTCACCCGCAAACAGAGGATTATGTCGGCGCCGTAAACTGTGTTGGACCGCGCGCTTGCAATGACGAAGGGAAACGCGTCGCTGAAACCTTGTGTCGCGATTACGCCCGTCAGCACGGCGTCAGCGTCGTCATTGCACGAATATTTAATACCTATGGCCCTCGCATGCGCCCGGATGATGGACGGGTCATTTCGCAGTTCGTCGTTCAGTCGCTGAATGGCGACGAGATTCAGATTTTCGGCGCTGGCACCCAGACGCGCTCATTTTGTTACATATCCGAAATGGTTGACGCGCTGATCGCACTCATGCGTGTACCGGCGGCGGATGGCTCTCCGATAAACCTGGGGAACCCCGACGAAATCTCGATGAGGGATTTGGCAAACCTAATTATTAGAAAGACTGGGTCGACGTCCAGGATCGTCTACAAAGACGACATACAGGGAGACGCGCGCGTCCGTCGTCCCAATATAACGAGGGCAATAGAAGCCATCGGCTGGTCGCCATCAACGTCCCTCTCCGACGGCCTCGACCTGACAATAGAATGGTACCGCAGACAACAATCCGAAAACATCACCAAGCGTCCGGTCATGTCCGAGGGAAAGTCGCTTGTGGGGATTATCGGCGGCGGGCCGGCCGGACTGACCGCCGCCTATGAATTTATCAAGCACAGCGACAAGCACCATGTCGTCGTATTCGAAGAATCCAACCAGGTCGGTGGGATTGCTCGGACAGAAGTGTACAAAGACTACAGGTTCGACATCGGGGGACACCGCTTCTTTACGAAAGTATCGTCGGTCGAGCAGTTGTGGCGCGAAGTGCTACCCGAAGAATTTTTGAAACGGCCAAGATTGAGCCGGATCTACTATCGCGGTAAATATTACGCATACCCTCTCAAGATCTTCAATGCGTTGTTCAACATGGGAATATACGAGTCATTCCGTATCATTCTGAGCTATGCCAAATGGCACTTCAAACCACACACGTCGGAAGACAATTTTGAGCAATGGATAACAAACCGCTTTGGCGGAAGATTATTCCTGCATTTTTTCAAAAGCTACACGGAAAAGGTTTGGGGAATGCCCTGTACCGAACTTCAGGCCGATTGGGCCGCCCAGCGTATTAAGAACCTATCATTGCGCAAAGCGATCTGGAATGCGCTGACAGGCGCGAACGATACGTCCAGCCTTATCGAGGAGTTTGACTATCCGCGGCTCGGACCCGGCATGATGTGGGAAGCCTTTCGAGACAGCATTCGTGAGAACGGAGGCGAGGTTCGCACAAAATCAGTCGTGAAATCGGTTTTTCACAATGATGATTGCGTCACCTCGTTGGGAGTGCATGCGATTGATGCTGATGAAACCAGCAATTTCGAGGCTGACGAGTTTATTTCCTCGATGCCCATATCGGACCTTGTGCTGGCGATGAAACCACCAGCCCCGGAACCCATAATACTTGCGGCGAAGAAACTGAAATACCGCGATTTCCTCATCGTGACCCTGATACTCGAAGGCCGTGATCTGTTCCCCGACAACTGGATCTATATTCATAGTCCCGACGTTCAAGTCGGAAGGATCCAAAATTTCAGATCCTGGTCTGAGCACATGGTTCCCGACGAGACCCGTTCCAGCATCGGGATGGAATATTTCTGTCAATACGGGGATGCGCTCTGGACCTCGGACGATGCTGCGCTGATTAGGCAGGCGGCATCCGAACTGGAAACGCTCGGTCTCGCCAAAGCGACCGCGGTTGTCGATGGAACTGTCATACGGCAGCCCAAGGCCTATCCGGTCTACGACGGCGAGTATCGAGAATCGCTTGATATGATCCGAGGCTGGCTGGCGGCCTTCAAAAACTTGCAGGTCGTGGGACGAAACGGCATGCATCGCTACAATAACCAGGATCATTCCATGCTTACCGCGATGTTGGCGGTCAAAAATGTCCTTGGCGCAAACAACGACCTGTGGAGCGTAAACGTCGAAAAGGAGTACCACGAAGACGTTGAAGCTGCCCCTGATCACACGAGATCACGGTCGAAGGTAAGTTGAATATGAGCCGGAGATCCAGTGTCGCGGTCATTATTCCCGCGTTCAATGCCGAAGCAACGATAGGCGATTGCCTCGCTGCCATCTGCGCGCAGGTCCGTCCGGGAGACGAAGTGATCGTTTTTGACGATGGCGCAACTGACCGAACGCACGCGATCGCGACAGCATTCCCAGTGAAGATACTCAAGAACGACGGCTCGCCCAAGGGGCCTGGCCACGGACGGAACGCTGCCGCCATCGTCGCGACCTCCGAACTGCTTCTCTTTGTCGATGCCGACGTGATCATCGCTGCTGATGCGCTGGATTTGCTGGCGGCGGAAGTTGCGAAGACCGGTGCCGTTGCAGCGTTCGGTTCCTATGACGACCGCCCGCGATCTCTCAGGTACACGAGCTTATACGCAAATTTACGGCACCACCACTTCCATCAGCATTCGCCAAGACAGGCAAGCACCTTTTGGTCGGGAATAGGGATGATGCAGCGTCGCATCTTCCTGTCATCCGGCGGGTATGACGCAGAGTTATTCCGGCATCCCAGTATCGAAGACGTTGAACTCGGCGCGCGCGTGATAGCGGCTGGTTATCAAATTCGGCTTGTACCCGAAGCGCAGGGTAAACACTGTAAAGACTGGAGCCTCTTCCGCGTCTGGCACACGGACGTCGTGCGGCGCGCCTATCCATGGGCTGGACTGATCGCCGATGGGCAGACTGCCGGGGCTGATCTGAACGTAGCGGCGCGTGAACGCGCATCCGCACTTTTTGCCGGCCTGATTCTGCTCTCCCTTGCCGGAACAATTGCGTTCCCGCCGGCCTTTGTTGCGACGCTCGTGGCGATCTTCGGCTACCTATTCCTCAATCGCGTTTTCTTTGGTTTTCTTGCGCGGCGAATGCGTCCTGACGGTCTGCTCGTCGCGGTTTTACTGCATTGGTGCTACCACATCTACGCGTCCGCAACATTCGTGGCTGTCGTGTGTGCGACTCGGTTAGGCATAAGGCCGCGGTCCCACTATATGGAGGACCGCCTTGCGACGCGGTAACTCTTCTTGAGCGTTTCCTGTCGGACTGTATGAATCACCTTGATTTGACAATTGTCGGTCGACCGTCATCCGCGCCAAGTTTGCACAGAAGGTCCTAATGACACAGCGTCACCACGTCGAAGCAGAAACTGCATTGGTCAATTCGCCTCCAGCATTTAATATAATCAATAATTTTCTACGGCGGCGAACCGTGACGCGGATCTGTAGCTTGCTGATCTTGATGATCGTCTCTTTTGTGTGTCTGCGCCTTGATTTTGGAAGTGCGGTTGTAGACCGATTTCATGAAGGAGAATATTTGGGGCTCGCCACCTCGGTCGGAATCGGACCGCCAGGCTCTTACCCGATACTTGCCCATGGGATGCTGGATTATATACCATATGACATCGCTTGGGCGATCTGGGGGCCGGATCGAACGATAAGTGCTGTCAGGGCCATCAACGCTTTTCTTACCGGAATGACGATGTTGACCTTTGCGCATTGTCTATTCGTAATGGCGGGACGACGTTATTCGACCCAAGTTTTAGCGACAATCCTAACAGTTTTATTATTTGTCTCCGTCAATGGCTATAGAATAGACCATCCACAGCTCCATCAAGGAGCGCCGTCTGTGAGAGATTTGTTCTTATTTATCGAACTATCTTGCATCATTGCTTTACTGGGCGAACGAAATTTTCGTGCCAATCTTCTTTTTTCGATCTTGCTCGGCATTTCGGCGGCCGTAGGACTGTTTTGGTCTTATAACAGAGGGCTGATCGGGATCGCGATATTGTCAGTCTTTTTGCTTGATTTGCTAATAATTAAGAGGAAGGTGCAGCAAGTATCAGTCATATGTCTGTCGGGGGCGGCTGTTATTGCATTGATCGCGATGTTCGATCCAAACGGAATATTGGGTCATCTCAACAATATCTATTTCTGGCTGTCGGCGCCTCCGCCCGACGGCGGCGGGGCGCCGAGGAGTGTCGAGCATCATCTATTTCGAGGAACCCAATTGCTGATCGCGGCATCCGCGTGCCTTTCTGGAACTCTGCTATTTTCTACCCTTCACGCGAAAATCAAGAAGCAGGATGATCCTCTGCCCGTTACGTTGGCGGCGATCCTTCTATTGCTCAACCTAGCGTTCGTTCAGATTGCATTGTCCCGTCCTGATGTGCAGCATACGCAATTCGGGATTCCCTGCCTTATTCTCACACTGATCGGCGTTTTACAGTGCTTCCGTCCCGGCAATGCCGCCATGGCACCACTGCCACTGATCGGGCTTTGTGTCGGTGCAGGTCTGATATTCGGTTCGCTCGATTCAACCTGGGCATCTGTTGGCGCCATCAAGCGCAACCTGTCATATGTTGTTTCGGGCTTTCCTGCCAACGGCACACTCGTTTCGCACGAGTCGGTGGCCGTGGCTGCCGCACTTCGAACGACACACCAACGCTGCCTGGTGAATTTTGACAATGATGGAATGAGGTATTTGCAGACGGGGCTGCCGTCCTGCTCGCGGTTCACCTATCTATCCTATGCCCGCTCCGACTCGGAAAATTCTCTCATCAACGATCTGGACCGAACGCGCCCCGAGGCGATCATATGGGCCTCAAATTTGTGGTCGTTCAGGATTGATGGTGAGACGGCAGTGGACCGCATGCCCAATCTGGGCCGCTGGGTGCTACGAAATTACCCGCACAGAGTGCAAATTGGTAACACCGCGGTGCTGACTCGTAATCCTCCTGCAACACGTATGACATATCCTCGGCCCCTATGAGCGAGGCCTGCATTCTTAGGCCGCTTTCGCCGTCGAACTTCCTATCCGTCCCGTGGCAATCGCATAATGAAGTGCGAGGATTGAGGACTCGTCATTTTTTCACGCCGACTATCTGGAAAAAAGGCCCGACGACACGGAAGATGATGCGCGTTGCCGGCAATCCTACGAGCCAGTTATACAGATTTGCGATGGCCGCCTTTGCCCAGGAAAAGTTTTGAATGTGGTGCGTTTGAATTCGGGGTATAATAGTCGATACCGCGAAGGTGCTGTTGCGCTTTATCAAGTCCATGAGTTCAGCGTGGCTGCGAAGAATCGTATCGTCGTAGGTCTTGCCGCTGCGCCATCGAACGAACTGCTTCTGCCATCGGCGCGGGATCCAGCCGACCCCCCAGACGAACACGTGCGGCTCGGCCGAAAGACTGTAGCGATTGGGAGTCGAGAGGGCCACGAAACCGCCGGGTCGCACGACACGATCGATCTCACGCATATAGCGAGGCACATCGCGGACATGTTCGATCACGTCGAGCGAAACGACCGAAGCGAGAGACTCATTTTCAAATGGCAACGCTTCGGCGACGGCGGCGGCAAGGACTGGAGCATAACCGGCGTCGCGAACCATTCGCTGGGCCACGATCAACCAGGTCATAGACACATCGATGCCGACACATTCTCGGCCTGCCGAAAGAAGCGCCACGACCATCGGTCCGTTGCCGCATCCCAGATCAAGGATTGGGCCCTTTGAAGTAGGGCGGGCGAGCCAGCCAGCGACCTGCTCGCTCATCTGACGCGGTGCAGCGAGCACCTCGCGCGTGCGACGGGTTATTCGGGCAGCGTCCCAGTCCGGTCGCGCCGAGTAAACCGCTCGGATCATTTCTTCGAGCGTCAGTTCCGTCGCGGCAAGCGTCCGCGCAAGATCAAGGTCAGTTTGGAAATCGATCCAGCTGTCGACGTCAACGCGCAGATCCGGAATACCATCGATAACTTCATAACCGGAATTGCACGACGTGCACTGAAGGCTATGCTCCTGCGCAATCAATTTCGACTGGCAGCGGGGGCAGCGCCAAATCATGACGGACCTTTCGATATTAATTGTCGACAGAACCTCAGCTTCTCTTAGGGCGAACTCGGGCAATGCCAAGCTGTCCCGGCGTTGACGAAACAATTTGAGCACCGGCGACCCCAGATCCTCTGGTCCGGTCGGGCCAGGTGAGGATCTTACATATGTTCAAGGTTGGACCCTTGGCAAAAGATAAGCCGATGCGACGGTTTTTTCTGGTGGCGGTCGCCAACATCGTCGCAGCGGCTGCGGGTCTGGCGCTTTTCACCCTTATGGCCAGATCACAAGGTCCAGTTGAACTTGGTCACATGGCATTGGCTCTGTCATTCATGGTCTACGGACTGATACTGTCGAATTTCGGGACCGACAGCATCGCCATTAGAACGGTCAGCAGGGATCCAGAGAGTGCATCCGGAGTCGTCGGGGTTGTCATCGCATTTCGACTGGTTACCAATATCCCCGTAATTTTCCTGGGAACGATGCTTGCCCTCGCTTACGCCGGATCCACCATTCCCGGCTTGATGGCTATCCTTGTGTTATCGCTGACGATTGGCGCGATCGCTCCTGCGTGGCTGGCGCCCGCAACCGAACGGTCTGACGTCTTGGGCGCTTACAACATCATGTCGCCGGTCGTGACCTTCTTGACTGCTGTCTCGTTCCTCAACTTGGGGTGGCCGCATGGAATTTATGCGTTTGCCGTGGCGCGTGTGGTCGGTGACCTGATTGCCGCCTCCGGTCTCTTGTGGTGGGCGATGAAGGTCACAGGAAAGATTGACAGGCCGAATTTCAATGAGATTTTGAAGCTCGGTCGCAAGGCGGGGCCCATAGGTCTGTCGCGTGTGATTAGCGGTCTTGGCCAAGCGGCCGATTTGTTTATCGTCAGCATATTTGTGTCAAAGCACGACACTGGCATCTATGCTGCATCCTTGCGAATTTACTTGTTGATGCTGTCGATGTCTCTCCTTTACTCCGGGGTGATCTTTCCAGCATTTGCGCGCGCAGCGAAGGACGGTGTTCAATCAGTCGTGCGTCATTTGCATGGAGCACTGAAAGCCACAATACCGCTCGCTGTTTCTGCAATGCTGCTGATTATCCTACTGGCGCCGTCATTGCTCCACGTCGCATTTGGAACCGAATTTGCAGGGAGTGCGCTGATCTTGCGTCTGTTTTGCGTCTCAGCACTGTTAAATTTTACTTCAGTGATGATTGGCACTGCCCTGCTTGCGACCGGTCAGTTTCGCGATTTCATGCAGGCTACCATCTTTTCGACGATCATATTGGTCGTTGCAAAAATCATCTTTATCGCGTGCTTTGGCATGATCGGTGCAGCCGTCGCCACTTCGCTCGGGGAAGGGGCGATGATCGCGTTCCAATGGAGGCTGCTCCGTCGTGTTGGCAAAAGCGGATCTTTGATGAAGCCTAGTGTTTGACGGCGCTACACAAAGATACTCCGACGCGATACCGCAACGTTCCGCCCCGTCGCTGGACGGCGGCGCATTGTTTGTGAAATTCCGCCTTCAAGGCCGCGACCTGGCGCCGATCCGCTTCCGCAATGCGTTTGCGGGCGATTGTCGAGAAGGTCGACTGCAACCGCCAATAATCGTTGGAACTGCCTATGGAATAGCTGCGACCTATCCAATCATTCTCGATCGCACCGAGCCCGGCATCTGAAAACAGATCGCTCATGGAGCCGGAAAAGCTGTGATGGCCTGCCGTCCAGTCAGCAATTTCCCTCTGTTTTGGTCGTGGAAGATACTGTTCAACCAGCGCGTCTAGATGGCCGCACGCGTTCAGTTCCAGCCCTCTGTATTTATTCTGCAGTCTCCAGGGCGCGGTGAGCACCCTGCGAAGGCCTTGGATCGATTTCAAACTGGGAGCGCTGCCAACCGCAATGATGAGCGTGCCGCCCGGGCGCAAAACCCGCAACGCTTCGGCAAGCGCTTTAGCGGGATGCGGCAAATGTCGCCATGCGTAGAGGGAGACTACGGTATCGAATGAGGCGTCGGGCAAGCCTATCGACTCGGCATCGGCCTGCGTGAATTGAAGCCGATCACCGAGTCTCAGGCTTTTCGCTTTGTTTTCGGCAAACGCCAGCATTTCTGCAGACAGATCGATTCCGGTGACACGGCAGTCGGGTCCAAACGCCTTGGCGGCGGCGATAGACACAACCCCCGACCCGCAACCAATGTCCAGGATCGTACTTTGGCCCTTCGCGGGGATACGGGCGAGGATTGCGTCGACAGCATATCCCGAAAACTGATCCGTAAATGCGTCGAAGATCTCGACATGGCCATCATAGCTATCTGCATCTTTTCTTTTGAATTGCTTGCTGTCGCTCATGTTGGCCGAGGTCTCCCCGCTAGCAGTTCGCAAAATATCACGTCCAAGCTTGCTACCGTGAATGCCGCGCTGCACAAAGCGCCTATGGCGACAAAGGCAAGAAAAATTGGAGCGACCCGCCGCACAATTATTGTCGGGGCAGGCCTGATGGGGCGCTACCATGCGGCCGCCACCCGGCACGTCGGATCGACGGTCGTGGCGGTGGTTGATCGCGACATCGACCGCGCGTGCTCACTAGCGCGGCAATATCGGGGCGCACTGGGATTTGCCGACCTGGACGCAGCTCTTGAACACACAAAGCCCAGGATTGGACATGTGTGTACGCCGATCGATAGCCATCGGCCTTTAGCCGACACACTGGCAGCCTCGGGAATTCATGCGCTCATCGAGAAGCCGATGGCTTTGAACACCCGCGAAACGCGCCTGCTTCTTGAGAAATTCAGTGAGACGGGCGCCATTGTCTGCCCGGTCCATCAATATGCGTTTCAACGGTCAGTGGAGCAGGCGATAAGAGCGTTGCCCCTGCTAGGTTCGTTGCGTCGGATTGGTTTCGATATTCGCTCTGCGGGAGGAGGGAGCGACACTGGCGGTCAGGATGGCATTGCCGCTGAGATTCTGCCTCACCCTCTGTCGATTATCCAGCGTCTGCTTCCCGGAATAGATATCGGTGCTGCCGGCTGGATATTGCAGCGTTCCGCGCCTGGCGAATGGCTGGCGAGCGCACACAGCAACGGCGTCATGCTATCCATCGCGATCAGCATGGGGGGGCGACCAACGCGCTTTGCGACGACCGTGTCGGGAACCCATGGTACGGTTGAACTCGACAACTTCCATGACTTTGCGGTCATGCTTTCGGGAAAGGTGTCGCGGTCCGCCAAGGTCGCGCAGCCTTTTGTCCATAGCGGACGTTCGCTTGCCTTGGCCGCGGTAAATCTGGCCGGGCGGTCCATTCGAGGCGAGCATGCTTATCCAGGGTTGCGTGCTCTGACTTACCGCTTTCATCGAGCGACGGAAGCGCCCGCATCACTCGAACCGCCAGTCACGCCCATCGAAGCCCTTGCTGCAGCTATCGCGCGCGATACGCTTTTGAAACAATGTCCCGGGTGGCCACATGGCTGAAGATTTGACGATCGCAATCATTTCCCTGGTGGGCGGTGCGTCGCTGACGACTTGCATTGAAGCATGCAGAGCCGAAGCGGACCAGCTGCTCATTGTCGCTCGCGACGGGACAGTTCGCGACGGTATGGGCACGCCGATGGGGCAGGCTGGGCGGGCCGATGTGCCCGCGCGACGGAAGCGGGCAGCGGAACTTGCGACGACGCCCCTAATCGGGTTTCTCGAAGACACCGTGGAGCCGGCACGCGGCTGGGCCCTCGCAGCGCGCGCGGCGTTAGCCAATGACGCCGCCGCCGCCGCTGGAGGACCGGTTTTGATCGGCGCCAACTTGCCTTCGACTGCCCGAGCGCTCGCCCTCACCGAATATGGGCGATTTGGCCTATCCAATTCCCGTGCTCCGGTTCGAGCGCTTCCAGGATGCAACTTCGCGTTTCGCCGCGACGAATTGCTTCGGGCGATGTCACCCGATGGGTTAATCGACACCGAAATATTCGGTCGGCTTGCGGCAAACGGGAGTCACTTGGAATGGGCTCATGACATGACGGTGATCTATTGCGCACAGCATCGCGAAGGTGCTCGGCTTGCCACACGGTTCGGACATGGCCGACTCTACGCTGGGCGGCGACTTGCTAAAGCTTCCCCGCTTGCGAAGATCGCTGGCGCGGTGAAGGCACTGGCTTTGCCGCCAGTATTTTTGGGGCGCACCCTTCGCGAAGCCAGCAGCGCAGAGTTGCGGTCCCTTGCAACACTTTGGCATGCAGCAATGCAGCACAGCGCGTGGGCAGCGGGCGAGTTCGTCGGTGCGCTGTTCGGACCTTCGGTCGATGGAGTTTCGGTGTGGCGATAGCGCCGCTGACGATCGGCATCGATGCGACCACGTGGTGGAACCGGCGTGGCTTTGGCCGATTTACGCGTTCACTCCTCGGCGCGATGATTGCCGAGGGGCGGGGCCACCAATTTGTCCTGTTTGTAGACCGGTCGCCTGCGCCTGAAATGCTGGCCGGAAACGTTCGCGTTGTCGTGGTAGATACATCGGCAACGGTCACGGACGCGGCGGTCGCTGATGGCAACCGGTCGATCGCCGATTTGTTGAGATTTCGAAAAGCGGTCAGCGCAACGCCGCTCGACATATTCTGGTTTCCGGCTGTCTACAGCTGGTACCCCACCGGGGGGCGCACGGCAGTCGTTGTGACCTTCCACGACGCTATTGCGGAGCATTTCTCGAACCTGGTTATGCCGGGCTTGCGCAATCGGATTTTCTGGAACCTCAAAACCCGCTTGGCCCGCGCGTCGGCGAAGCAAATCGTGACGGTGTCGCAGTCTGCACGCGAAGAACTTCAAACTTACATGCGAATTCCCCGCGAGCGGATAAGCGTTGTCTTCGAGGCTGCCGACGCACGGTTTGCCCCAGTTACCGATCCTGTCGAACTGAAGGCAATGCGTCGCGCGCTCAATCTTTCTCCAGGACGGCGTCGTATTCTCTACGTAGGCGGAATAGCACCGCACAAGAACCTGAGTGGCCTGGTTGAAGCGTTCGCGCGCACCACTTCCCAGCCCGGCTGCGAAGACGTCGACCTTGTCATCGCGGGCGACCCCGCAGGCGACGGCTTTCATTCCAGTGCCGATCAGCTGCTCGCAACCGTATCCCGTCTAGGACTGGCGGCGCGCATTCATTTCACCGGCTTCGTTCCTGATGACTTGCTGGCGGCCCTTTATTCTGACGCCATGGTTGTCGCGATGCCCGCGTTCTCGGAAGGCTTCGGCTTGCCTGCCGCCGAGGCGATCGCCTGTGGTACGCCGGTTATTGCAACGGGTGGAGGTGCCGTTGCCGAGGTTGTCGGGAAAGCCGGCCTGTTTTTCGATCCGCATGACCGCGCGGACATGGCGCGCGTCATTTCCACCGTAGCGCGCGACAAGGCGTTGATGGCGCGCTTGCGTCAGGCCTGCCTGCCGAGAGCTCGTGAAATGTCCTGGCAACAAAGTGCGTCGGCGATGCTCGACCTGCTCGAGCGCTGCGCGGCGCCCGGCTGATGCGCTTCGCCATGCTGACCACCTTCTATCCGCCCTTCAGCTACGGCGGCGACGCGACCTACGTTCGCGCACTGGCTCGTGCGCTTGTCGCACGGGGACACGAAGTCGACGTGATCGCTTCGACCGATGCTTATCTTGTCCGCAGCCCTCGGCCAGAATGCCTGGAGCCCTTGATGGACGATGGCGTTCGCGTGCACAGATTGCGCCATTGGCTAGGCGTAGGGGCCGCCTTGGCGAGCCAGCAAACCGGCCGCAGCGGCTTTTACACCAAGATCATTCAAAAACTGCTCGCCACGCCGTACGATGTCCTTCATTTTCACAATATCTCGTTGCTCGGTGGCCCTGGCATCTTGTCGATGGGCACCGCGCGCGCGCGTCTTTATTCGCTTCACGAACATTGGCTGGTTTGTCCGGCTCACATTCTTTGGAAAGATCGGGAAAGGCCATGCGATGGGCCGACATGCTTCAGTTGTTCGATCCGATCAAAGATACCGCCGCAGCTGTGGCGATATACAGGCTTGCGCGATCGCAAGCTGGAGTCTGTCGACCGGCTACTCTCGCCGAGCGCATATACGGCTCGCCGCCACCGCGAGGGCGGTGTAACGCGTCCCGTGACCGTGCTCCCGTTATTCTCGGCGTTCAACCCCGCGCCCGGACTGCCGACGCCGAACGAGCGGCCGATCCTGCTCTACGTCGGGAGGATGACCGCTTCGAAGGGCGTCGAGCAGCTCGCGAGAGTAGCGGCAACCCTTCCCGACATCGATTGCGTCTTCATCGGTGACGGGGATCTCCGCCTGTCCCTTGCCCAACAATATGCCGCTCATCGCCACATCCGGTTTGAGGGGGCCGTGCCACAACAGGCCCTGATCGATCACTACCGGGGAGCGACTGTGCTTGTCATGCCGTCCATGGCGCCGGAAACATTCGGCCTGACCATTGTCGAGGCTGCGGCCTTCGGCACGCCCGCGATCGTGGCCGCGGGTTCGGGGGGAGCGGCAGAGATCGTGAACGCGACGCGCGGCGGGATCCTCTACGAAGATGACGATGGCCTCCGCGACGCCATCCGGCGCATCACCGGTGACGGGCAGCTGCGCGCCGGACTGGGCGACCTGGCGAGGCGTGGCTACGAGGAGCGTTATACGCAAAAGCAACACATTGATGCGTATCTCGCCGAGGTCGACGTGGTGCTCGACGGGAAGGCATAATGCGCGCTGTAATCACCTTCCATGCCCTCGACCTGCAGCCGGGACCATTGTCGTACTCCCCGGAAGGCCTTGATGCTTTGCTGGGCGCGTTGAGCGATGCCCAAATTCCGGTGCTCGACCTTGACCGGCTCCTGTTGCCGGAGACAAAACGGGGAGTGTCGCTCACATTCGATGACGGGCTAAAGTCGCTCCACGACGCCGGTGTGCCGATCCTTCGCGCCCATCGCGTTCCGGCTCATGTGTTTGTCGTGCCCGGCCGATTGTCGAAGGACAACCGATGGCCAGGACAACCGGCCGCTGCACAGACCTATCCGATGCTCAATTGGACGGAAATTGAGGCTATCCAGGCCGCTGGGGTACGGATTGAAGGCCACACGGCCAATCATCCGGACCTGCGCGCACTCGATGACGCGGCGATACTGGAGGAACTCGAAGAGGCAGATGCGATTATCGAGGCGCGGACTGGTCGACGCCCGACCTATTTTGCCTATCCTTATGGGTATCACAGCCCGCGGGTACAGGCGATCGTTCGTCCACGTTATCGCGCGTGTTTCACAACCCGCCTGGCATATTTGAGCGAGGGTGACGACAGAGCCGCGCTGCCCCGCCTCGACAGTCATTATCTCCGGTCGCCACGGTTGGCCCGGAGGCTGGCAACGGCGAGGGTACACCGCTACCTCTCGCTGCGCGGCTTCGTTCGCAGACTGCGCGGCACGGAATGACCATTGAACCGCAGCTCAGCGTTGTCGTCGCGATCAAGGGTGCGAAGGACAATCTTCCCAGAATTCTCGAAGCGCTACGCGCCCCGCGCTGTGAGGTGCTGGTTTGCGTCGCGGGCGAAATGGACAAGATCGCTAGCGCTCCGGAGATGATCGTGATGACCGCGTCGGCTGACGCGCTGGTGCCGCATTTATGGCGTGATGGAATCCGCGCCGCTCGCGCACCGCGCGTTGCGCTCACGACGGCCGAGTGTGTGCCGTCGGATGACTGGATCGAGCGAATGGCGCGTTCGGACGTCACGCAATGGGCCGGGGTTGGAGGGGTAATTGCCAATGACCCTGCGGCCAGCGCCGCCAACTGGGCTGTTTTTTTTCTGCGCTATTCCGCTTTTGCGCCACCGCTGGAGGGGGGACCGGCACGCGAGATCGCGGCGGACAACGCAGTGTACGACCGCGCCGCGATCCTCGCCTGTGACGATCTTTTGGCGGAGGGGTTCTGGGAACCCAGTTTTCATCGCAGGTTTCGCGAAGCCGGACGGATGCTTCTGCTCGACCCGGCCATCGTCGTTACGCACCACGGGCGCATGATGCCGTACGCCTTTGCACGTCAGCGCATGGCACATGGCCATGAATATGGGGAAGAACGGGGCTCACGGGGGTCGCGACTTCGGGCCCTCGCCCTGCTTGCCTGCAGTCCGGTCGTCCCTCTGCTCATTCTCCTGCGGATCGTGCACCGCGTGCATTCGCAGCCGGCATACCGGCGTCACCTCTTGCGGGCCACGCCATGGCTTCTGTGGTTCGCGCTGGCTTGGAGTGCCGGCGAAGCGACGGGCTATGCGTATGCCCTTGCCAAGACAAAAGCTAGGCGCGGCTGAAAAGCCGGGAAAACACGATGAAAAATGAAACATGTCCCCCCCTTGTGTCGGTCGTCCTCGGGCGGGTCAGTACCGAAGATGGCGACCGAATTCTGGAAACGATCGCAGCGCTTCAACCGGACGTGACGGGGGCCCTGTGCGAAATCGTCATCGCCGACCGGATCAACGACGCTGTGAGCAAACGGATTGCTCGAGCATATCCAGGGGTTCTGCTCATACCCTGCCGTGCGGACATGTCGTTGCCCGAGATGCGCACCGTCGCGTTCGAAGCGAGTGTCGGCGACATCGTCGGTGTTACGGAAGACCACTGCGTACCGTGTGCCGGATGGGTGGCGATGGTCTCGGACGCTTTCGCGAACGGATCGGCGACATTGGCGGCGGTTGGAGGAAGCGTCGTCAACGGGGTGACGGAAACGGGTCTCGACTGGGCCACTTTCCTTTGCGAGTATAGTTTCTTTTCCCCGCCGGTGGTCGAGGGGCCGAGCGACATACTACCGGGTATGAACGTTGCTTACCGTCGAGCATTCCTCGAAGCCGTACCGCGCGATCGCCTGATTGACGGTTTCTGGGAAACCACCGTGCATCCCCTTCTGGCCGCCGCGGGCGGCGAACTCCGCTCGCTGAACGGACTCGCGATGTACCATAAAAAACGTTTCTCATGGCGCCTCTTCGCCCGCCAGCGGTTTATCTATTCGCGTTATTATGCCGGCATGCGGTTTCGCAGTGGCGGGCTTGTAAAGCGTACCGCCGCCGCCGCCGCCTGTCTTCTTCTGCCGCCGATATTGCTGTGGCGCATGAGCACGGCGGTTCGGGACAAGGGGCTGACGAGCGAGTTTCGCTCCGCCTTGCCATGGCTAGCGATGTTGGTGGTGATCTGGGCGATCGGGGAGAGCATCGGCGCCCTTTTCGGCCCCGGCGATGCGCTCGAGCGGATCGAGTAATCGCGTGAACGGGGTAAACTTTGTCTGTCCGGCGTGCGGATCCCGCGTCGTCAGGTCGGAGGAAACGTATCGCTGTGACGCGTGCGGCGGCGCTTATCCCATCTTTTTCGGCATTCCCGATTTCCGCCTTCGTCCCGATCCATATTTGTCGTTCGAGGATGAGCGTGCAAAGGCAACCAAGCTCGAGCTTTTCGGGCGGACGGCAACGTTCGCTGCGCTCGTTGCCCATTATTACCGGATCACGGACGATGTCCCCTCATCCCTTTTACCCGTGTTCACCGGCTACGTGCTTGGCGCGAGCGAGCGCACGAAGCCGACGCTCGAGGAGCTGGGCCATGATTGCGTGCAGGGTAACCTGCTCGACCTCGGCTGCGGCAGCGGTGGCTCGTTGCTCGCCGCAGCTGACATCTATGCCTCTTCCACGGGCGTCGATATCGCGCTCCGCTGGCTGGTGATCGCAAAAAAACGCCTGACCGAAGCGGGAATCGAAGCGCGTCTGGTATGTGCCAACGCCGAAGCCCTTCCGTTTCCGCCGGGGGTTTTTACCCACGTGCTCGCAAATGACCTGATCGACAACGTTGATGCGCCGGACGCGGTGTTGACGAGTGCGGCGCTCGCGCTCGCGCCCGGCGGCCGACTTTGGCTGTCGGCCGGAAATCGCCGCTGGATCGGACCTCATCCCGCGACCGGCGTTTGGGCGGCAGGACTGGCTCCAGCACGTTGGCGTAAGGCGAGACTGGAGCGCAAGCATGGCTTCGATCTGCTTCGCGCGGTTTCGCTGCAGACCTCGGATAGATTGCGGCGTGTGGCTGGACAATACGGCCTATCCACGATCGTCGTGCGTCCCCGTCAAGTCGACCCGTCGCTGATGCGCGGTCGATCGCATGTTCTTCGGGTGCTCGCGCATATTTATCGCCAGATCGGCCAGGTACCAGGATTTGCGGCTTTGCTGATCGCGATCGGACCAGCGTTCGAAATCCTTTTTACAAAATCACATGAGGCCAAGAAACTATGACCATGAGATTCGGCTTGATTGGTGTCGGTGCGATCGGCGCAATACGCGCCGAAGCGATCCGGCGTTCTGCATTGTGCACGTTGACCGCAGTGAGCGATCTGGATGAAAAGCGTGCGAGGCGCGTTGCCCCCTCAGCGCAATATTTGGCAGACGCGAGCGAACTGGCGACCTCGAGTTCGATCGACGCCGTCATTATATCGGTCCCTCCGAATTATCACGAGGCGCTCGCCGTAGCGGCGCTCAACGCAGGCAAACATGTCCTCGTGGAAAAGCCGATGGCACCCTCGGCAGACGCCTGCCGGCGCATGATAGCGGCCTCCAAAGCTGCCCGCCGCCTGCTAACGGTGGGCTATAACCATCGCTATTTTGAGGCGGCCAAGCGGCTCCGGGATGCGGTTCAAGGCGGTCTTATCGGTTCACTAAGTCACGTCCGAGCCTATGCGGGCCATGCGGGTCTTGCAGAATTCAAGGCACCATGGATGTACGACGCTGAGATTATGGGGGGAGGCGCCTTGATGGACAACGGCACGCACATCCTCGATCTGGTTCGCTACGCCATGGGCGATGCGACAGAGGTTTTTGGCCAGGCGACAAATCGCGTCTGGAAATTGCCGGTCGAGGACGAGGCTGTGACACTTCTGCGACGGGCCGATGGCGCGACGGCTTCGATCGAGGCGAGTTGGGACGAGTGGAAAGGATACCGGTTCTTTATCGAGGCCTATGGCGATCGGGGCATGGCGCGCGCTTCCTACGCACCGATGCAATATTCGCAGATAATCCTCGACACGCCAGGCGGCCCTGGAAAGGCCAAGCGCGACTATTACCCCAAAGCCATGCTCCGCGAAAAATTCCGTGGATGGCAAAGCACGGTGGTTCAGACGTTTGTGGAAGAGTTCGCCGACTTCGTCGCCCTCGCAGACGGCGCGACCGACTTGACGCGCATTGCATTGGCCGTGGACGGGATGCGCGCTGTGGAAATTGCCCACGCCACCTATGCGAGCCACCGTTCGGGCGAGCGCGTCACCCTGCCATCGCTTGCGTAGCTCAGTCGAGCAGCGCGACGTTGCCGGTATGGGTGGTTACATAACCAACGAATTCTCCGGCGGACCAGCACGTCTCGGCCGCGACGATTGCCGGCAGATGACGCATTACCGCAAAGCGTAACGAGGGCCGTCGCCAAGCATGCCTTATAATGCGCGAGACACGCAGCAGGGGCAAAAATAATGTGCAGAGAATGAGAACAGTCCGGGGAGGGGCGCCGGGACCAGCAAGACGGATTGCTCCATAGGCCCTCGCATGGCGGAAGCGGCGTCGGAAAAACGGGAGCAGTTCGAATGGGCGCCGGTGCAAGACCGGGGCGCCGTTGACCCACTCCGCGCGAAACTCACCCGCTCCGAGCATCCGGGTCTTTGAAAAGCCGTCGCGTTCGATGCAAGAATCGCCTTCCAACATCGATTTCGCCAGAACCAGATTATTCCCCGGGACCTCGTTCATCGCTTGGGCGATGGGGCGGTGGAACTGGCAATATTCGACGAGATAGCCGATAACGCGCGGATCGCTGGGCGGATAGCCGGGTTCGACCGGGCCACATAGCGCTTGGTGTAACCCGAGCGAAGCCAACATTGCCTGCGCCCAACCAGGTGCCGGCGGCGCGGAACCGTGAAGGACCGCGACATAGGGGGAACGGCACCGAGCAATGAGATCTCCCCACATTTGAAACAGGGACATGCCCTCGCGGACGACGACTTCGATGCCGTCCACGGGATCCGCGGGAGGACGATCGCATGCGACCCAGATATCGATGCGCGGTGATATCGCTCCTGCGGCCTGCAGGTCACTCGCCAGTTCGGCGCAATCCCAAGGACCTTTGATAGCGATCGCCAGCGAAAGCTCAGGCATCAGCGCGCGTTTGCTCTGCTCGGGTATAGCAATCGTAGACCAGCTGGAGCGTGTGTCGGCTTTCGTCGAGACCGTTGGGAGGCTCCCGGCCATCGTGGATGGCATCCAGAAACGTCCTGTAGAGCTTGGCAGTTGCATCTGGGAAAAGATCGATCGGCGACTTGGCAAGGGTCACATGCCGTTCGCCCTGATATAATCTCGCTCTCCCGCCAAGGGTAAAGTCGACGTCGGCAAAGGGGCGACGCCCTTGCGGCCTAAGTCCGAGGGTCATCTGGGCGCGGCCGCCGATGCTCGTTTCAATCGTGCCGTTTTCCCCAACGAGACGAATTTCCAGATATGAGTGCCGCGCGCGCGTTAGACGGTCGAGCGTGATCTGCGCGACGCGATCGCCGCTGAAATCGAGATGGACGAGATCGAGATAGTCTGGGCTGCGCCCGTCGCGAAACGGGCGCGGCATCCGTGACCGCATGGCAATAGGGCGCTCGCCGAAGAAGAACTTGCACAGGTCGATGACATGCGTCCCGAATTCCTTGAAACTGCGCTGCGGATCATCCCCGCGCCAACCGGTCTCCGTCTCGGCTGTAACAACGAAGGACTGACGGATATCGAGAAAAAGCAGCCGACCGAAGCGTTCGCTGCCGATCTCATCGCGCGCCGCTGCGTGAACCGGCATATATGGAAATTCACTGTTGATCGCCACGCACCGACCGCAACGGTGGGCCACGCCGCTTAGCAGTTCAGCTTCGGCCATCGTCGCCGCAAGCGGCTTCTCGCAAAACACATGGGCGCCGGCTTCTAGCGCTGCAACCGCGATAGAGACATGTGACGCGGGGGGCGTCGCGACGGTGACGACGTCCGGCATTCCTACCGCCAGCATTTGCTCGAGCGAATCGAACGATCTTACCCCGGTGATCGCGTTTACGGGATCGTACCCCCCAACGACTTCCACATCGTCAAGTTTCGCCAGCGCCGGCAAATGGATCGTGCGTGTTGCCGCGCCCAATCCCGCAATCGCGATGCGTGTTCGAGGCATCTCACTCCCTTAAGACCATTGGTATCGCGTGATTGCGCACGGCGCGCCATCGACCGTCGATCGCTAGAATGCTTAGCTGGACAATCGCGCCTGTAAACCAGGAAGGGACGTGTGAGAATTGGGGCGTTCCGGTGCTTCGATCTAAGTCTTGATCACGGAGATCTGGTGATCACCTTCGCGATGGTTTGCCCGCCCGCCAACAACCCTCGGGACGAACAAGAACATCGAGCGGTTCGAACGCACTGATGATTGGGCATGGTCCCTCGACGCCTTGCGCGCACTCACCCGCCAAGGCCTGCAGCGATTTCCGCGCGGTCTCATATCCCGCGATCTTCTTATCGATCTGCGCTATCCGCTCGATCGCGAGCGCACGCACGCGAGCACGGTCTTGTGTTGCATCCAGCATCA
This sequence comes from Sphingomonadales bacterium UBA1936, assembly GCA_002336985.1. Taxonomy (GTDB): domain Bacteria; phylum Pseudomonadota; class Alphaproteobacteria; order Sphingomonadales; family Sphingomonadaceae; genus Sphingomonas_O. The sequence goes on along the minus strand of DDFE01000151.1, from coordinate 22,094 downwards.
GCAGCTCCTTGATTTCGGCGAGCGTGAATCCGCTCGCCTGTGCCGCTCGAATGAAGCGTAACCGGGTCAGGTGCGTCTCGTCGTAGCGACGTATCCCCTCTTGGCGCTCAGGCAGCGTCAGCAGCTCCCGTCGCTGATAGAAGCGGATGGTTTCAACGCCAACACCAACGGTCGCGGCCAGTTTCCCGATTGTCATTGCGCGCATGCTTGACTCCGTACCGTGGTACGGACCTTACAGAGATCGAGCAACGTTTTCCACCAGCAAGGAACAACCATGGCTCAAGCTGCTAATCCCAGACTAAAAAACGCCAAGTCTGCCAGTAAGACGGCCACGATTTACCGCATGGCAATGCCCGGCCATATTTGCCCCTATGGCCTGAAGGCCCTCGATCTCCTGAAGCGAAACCGCTTCGCCATCGAAGATCACTGGCTGACGACCCGCGCGCAGACCGATGCCTTCAAAAAGACGAACAACGTTGCGACCACACCTCAAATCTATATCGGGGGCGAGCGCATTGGCGGATACGACGATCTGCGTCGCTATCTCGGCCTCAAGATCGCCGATCCCAAGGCAACGACATACCTGCCGGTTATGACGCTGTTTTCTATGACCGCGCTGATGGCACTCGCTGCCAGTTTTGCCGCCTATGGAACGCCCGCGACGATCAGGGCAGGTGAATGGTTTATCGCCTTCAGCATGTGCACCCTGGCTATGCTCAAACTCCAGAATGTCGACAAGTTCGCGACAATGTTCCTCAATTACGACCTGCTTGCACAGCACTGGGTGGGTTATTCACGAATATACCCGTTCGCTGAGGGAGTGGCGGGCGTGCTGATGATCGCAGGCGTGCTCAATTGGCTCTCGATTCCGCTCGCGCTGTTCATCGGCGGCATCGGCGCGGTTTCGGTTTTCAAAGCGGTCTATATCGACAGGCGGGAGCTCAAGTGCGCCTGCGTCGGCGGCGACAGCAATGTGCCGCTCGGTTTTGTCTCATTTACCGAGAATATTATGATGATTGCGATGGCGATTTGGATGCTGTCGGGCATCCATGCGATGCGCGCCGCGGCGTGACGCACCAAGAATCGGACAGTGCTCGTTGGGGAGCGTCAGGACACCTCGTCACATCTTCGTTTGCGCCGCTGTGCGGGCGCGATCGACATTGTCTTGGACATGAGGCTTTCAGAGCGGGTCGCTGACGGAAAAAGCGCGTTGGTTCTCAGGTCTTCGCTTATTTCCGAGAAAGGATTGATTTCATCTGGTCTATCTCGTCGCGCTGCGATTTCACGATATTGCCACACAGCGTCACCAGTTCGGGGTCACGAAGCTTCGCTTGCTCGCACATGAGAATTGCGCCGGAATGATGGGGGATCATCGAGCGAAGAAATTGCGTGTCGCCGATGGTTGTCTGGGTGCGGATGAGCGCGAAGCTTCCGAAAAATGCAATCAATGAGACTGCGATCAGTGCACCGTTGGCAGCCTTCGACGGGAACATGTCTTTCATGGCAACGATCATCAGCACTACCATCGGTGCGACCATCATGAGCGTCATGTAGAACATATTGAGATTGTTGAAGAAGCTCGTCGTGCGGTCGATCATCACGAACATGACGAGGTACATGATCACGGCGCCGACACCGGTCTGAAACAAGAGGCTGCGGTAAGGTCCAGACATAAGCATCTCCATCGCGCGGTCTACGGTTCGGCAAGCACTTGCCCGGTAACGGGCATGCTGAGTGCTCGTTTCTTTAACGTGACCGCGCCGGCTATTGTTCCCATCTCCCTTGCGTCGATGGTGATCATGAATGTCTGTCGCAAGTTCGAGCAGAAACTCGGTTTTCGATTTGTTCGAACCATACCGCGACCTGTGAGAGCGCTGAAGACGAAAAGAGCCGGTTAGGATTCTTTAGAATCAATCGCGAGGTGCAAACGCGCGTGGCGGCAACGATCATTATGATCGATCTTCCGGCCAGCGCGCACCGGACATGTGTGTCGCGCTCCTTTCGAGCCAAGAGCGATTGCGACGTTAAAGAATCGCGAGTTCATGACGTTATCCTTCTCAGCACAAGGGTTGCGCTCGTCCCAGCGTCTCGGGGGAAGGCGAGGAAGCCCCCGGACCAGTGTCAGGATCGCCATGTCAGTCACGTACAATGCTGTCGTACATGCGATGGATGCCCGATATGCTTTCGGGGCCGTCGGCATCGGCGCAGTCGTGATCTGGCCCCATGCCAACAGTCTCCGCGCCGCCACGTTCATCCAATGTCTGGGAGCGGCCGGGCTCGCAACCTATTTTGCTTTGGGCGGCGCGACCACCGCAGCGACCTCCTGCGCGATCGCGATGGTGCAGCTGGTCGCGGCCACGACGGTGCGGGACCGCACGACGCTTCACGCAATCTACGTTGCGACCCTTTTTTGCCTGAGTTTGGGCATTCTCTCCCGCTGGGAGGGCTGGCCGTCGATGCTGGCGGGCGGCGGCACGATGCTCTCCACATATGCGAGAACGCAAGGGACAGCTTTTCGGATGAAAAAATGGTTCCTGATCGCGTCCCCGTTCTGGCTCATCCACAACATCATCACCGCGAGCTACTTTGCGCTCGTCATCGACGCGCTATCGCTCATGAGCAGCGGATGGAGCGTGTTGGAAGACGACCGTAAAGTCTCGGTCTTCGCCTGGCAGAAAAACACTGCACTTGCGTGACGAGCCGTCGGGCGGTGATCGACCCACTGCAGGTGCGGTTAGTGGCGCGCAATCACGACCGGCGTTGCTGGACCGAATGCGATGACATCGTAGCGAACTGCTCTCATGCCCGCCATTTCCATGCCCGGCGAACCTATCGGCATTCCGGCAACAGCCAATCCCCTGATGCCTTTTGGCTTCGTCGCCAAAACGCGCTTCATATCGGCGATGGGCACATGACCTTCGAATGCCATTCCGTCGATGATTGCAGTGTGGCATCCAGATAGCATAGCCGGGACGCCAAGCCGCGCACCATAGCGCGCACGATTGTCGTTATCGACTATTTTGATGTTCCGTCCAAACGCTGAACGGACCTGCGCGGCCCAGTTTTCACAACAGCTGCAGCCTGGGTCGCGGTGCATGACGATATCGCCTGCGGCGAGCACGGGCGTCGATACTAGAGCAAAGCTGAGGATCAACTTCTTCACACTTCTTCTCCGTCTCATTTCTTCTCCGTTCATCGCTGGCAAGGTTTTGGTTTAACAAAAGGTCGCGATCGTGCCGTTATCCGTGTCGTTCGCGTGGTCCTGCGTAACCGGCTCGAGGGGCGATACTTGTGCATGGTTGGCCGTCGCGAAAGGCTCTCGTGTGGGACGATTATCGAACATCCGGGTGCCGTGCCTCGGCTTCACATCGATAACGAACTTTCCAAGCAGGCTGCGGAGCCTCGGGCCTTCGGAATCCCTTTCCGCACGATGGGGAATTCGGACCGTGTCTTTCACGGCGAAGCGTCGCGGATTTTCCCCGTGGCATGGCGATCGACAAGGTGGTCGCCATGCACCATATCGATCGACACGACAATAATCCGTACGGCGCTCGAAATCAGCATTGAGGGGGAGCCCGATGACGAGCGCCAGCTATGCGAGGCGACGACTGGCGATCAAGTGGACCCATGGGCGACGCGATTCCGGCCGGGTTTCTTCCTATTGGGCAGGCTTGCCATGGCTGCGCAACCACCCCTGCATTTCGGCGATGTCCTTCTCCTGCTTGTCGATCGTCATCTGCGCCATGCGCTTCGTCTCGCGGTCCGACGCCTGGGCGATCGCCACGCGAGACATCGCCAAGGCGCCACGATGATGTTCGATCATTTTGCGCGTCCACTTCTCCGCAGCATCGCCCGTCTTTACCGCCATCATCCGCATGTGCATATCGGCCTCGGCTTTGGCATAAGGGTTCGACGGATCGTTCATCATGGCGCCGTGATCCATTCCCGTTTGCATCGGCTTCTGCGCTAGCAAAGACACAGGGAGCGCTACGGCCAGCACCGCGATTGCGGCTGTCGTCAAGTTGCGTGTCATCTTCTTTCCTTCGTTGTCGGCCCCCGCTTGCGATAACCCGCCCCGCTCCTAATTGGTGCCATTGGTTGCTGAAGGAATGTCAAAACCAGAGACGAACGCCCGCAACCAACCCGGCGTTCGTGACATTCTCCCCATCGGCGCGCGCATAGTCCGCGGTTGCACCCAGCTTACGGTCCCACGAAACACCGATATAGGGCGCGAATTGACGGGTTATCTCATAGCGCAGCCGAAGGCCGAGTTCGGCGTTCGACACGCCCGCACCAATGCGATCCTCGGGAATGTCCTGCGCGGCGAGATTGAGCTCGATACGCGGTTGCAGGATAAGGCGCTGCGTAATGCGCTGGTCGTAATAGCCCCCGAAACGCCCGAGCACTTCGCCCTTCGTTGACAAGAACGCTGCGCCCTCGATCTCGAACATATACGGAGCGAGACCTTCAAAGCCGATCGTCGCATAGGTGCGGCGCGCACCCCGGCCCAAATCCTGTCTGACGCCGGCTTGGAGGTTGAAGTAAGGATCGACGGCGCGTGAAAAGACCGCCTGTATTTCGGCAGCCTCGACGCCGCCGCGAAACATCCCTTCGCCCTCCGTCTTCAGCGTCAGTCGGTTGATGTCGCCGCCGTACCAGGCCTCCCCTTCCCAGCGAAACCCATCGCCATCGCGACGCGGTTGGTATTCGGCCAGGTTGAACATGACGAATGCCAGCTTCTGTGCTCCGCTTTCGTCCATCATCTGCCGATGCGACCGCTCGATCTCGGCAGCCGGAAAAATGCGCGCGGCATAATGGTCGGTCGGCGGTGCCGGTGCCGGCGCGTTCCCCGCGGGCAGGGCCGTACCACTTTTTGCCATTCCAACCATGTCGCCTGCCGCAGCCGGTGGCGGCGTCGCGTCGCTACCCGCAGGCATCGCCATTCCGGGCATGGCTTTGGCATCATTGGGCATGTCCATTTCGGGCGTCGTTCCGGGCGAGCCACTCGCGCCCGTCGGACCATTGTCCATCCCCATCATGGCGTGCGTCGCCGGGGCCGGTGCCTGCGACGTGCCTTTACGGTTCGTCGCCTGCGCTCGCTTCACGACGGATGGGGCGCGGGGCGCACGGCGCGCACCTGCCTTCGTGGCGGGTGCGGGGGTCGCGCGTGAGCTGGGCTTTGCGACGGGCTTCTCCGGAGGCGCCGGCATTTTCATGCCGCCCATGTCCATGCCTTGCATTCCTTGCGCGAGAGCAGGCGAGGTTGCCAGCAAGGCCAATGCGACAGCGACGCCCGTCGACGCCCGGATCATGCTTTGTCTCCCCGGGGCCGAACGCTGACGACACGCATCATCCCGGCGTGCATATGATAAAGGAGATGGCAGTGAAAAGCCCAGTCCCCGACGGCATCGGCCGTGAAATCGAACGTCACCTTGCCGCCGGGCGCGACGACGACCGTGTGCTTTCTCGGCGCAAAATCGCCGTGCCCGGTCACGAGCTCGAAGAAATGGCCATGCAAGTGGATCGGATGGGCCATCATGGAATCGTTGAGGAGGTTCACGCGTACACGTTCGCCTTCGATGAAGGGGATCGGGGCGTGGTGATCCGACATCTTCACGCCGTCGAACGACCACATGAAGCGTTCCATGTTTCCGGTCAGATGGATGTCGAGCGAACGATCGGGCGCACGTACGTCGGGGTTTCGGTCCGTCGCCATGAGGTCGCGGTAGGTGAGCACCTTATGACCGACATCCGACAATCCCTGGCCGGGTTCGCCGGTCCGATCCATCGGCATCGGCGAAATCGTCTGAACACCAGGATCGCGCTTGACCAGTGGCGCGTTCTTGAAGTCGCGCATGTTCATCGACATGCTTGCGCCTCCACCCATGTCCATCCCGGCCATGGCGTCGGCGGGCTTGGCCGGATCTGCCGGAGCAGACATGTCCATTCCCGGCATGGCTGCTGCGGGATTTCCCGGCGCGGACATATCCATCGCGTCACCATGGGCCATCTTGCTGTGGTCCATACTGGCCATCGAACCACCGCTCATGTCCATTCCGGACATGTCGCCGCCGCTGCTCATGTCCATACTGCCCATATCCATGCCACTCATATCCATGCCCATGTCCTTCATGGTCACGGCTGGGCGTGGACGCAGCGGCGGGACCTCGGCCGCCATTCCGGGCCGCGGTGCGAGCGTCGCGCGCGCCAGTCCCGAACGGTCGACCGCCTCGCCGACGAGCGTATAGGCACGATCATCGGTCGGCGTGACGATCACATCGAACGTTTCGGCAACGCCGATCTGGAACTCGTCGACCTCGACGGGACGGACGTTTTGGCCATCGGACTGGACGATCGAGAGCTTCAGCCCGGGAATGCGTACATTGAAGATGGTCATCGCCGAAGCGTTCACGACCCGCAGGCGAACCCGCTCGCCGGGTTTGAACAACCCCGTCCAATTGTCGCGCGGTCCGTGCCCATTCACGAGAAACGTGTATGTCGAGCCGGTGGCGTCCGAGATATCGGTCGGGTCCATCCGCATCTTGCCCCACTCGATGCGCTCCTTGAGCGGCTGATCTTTTCCGGCGAGCAGGCTGGCAAGCGTCTGACGCTGGAAATTGAAGTGCCCGGGGTTGACCTTCATGTTGCGAAAAATCGCCTCGGGCGACAATTGGCTGTGGTCCGAAAGAACGATCACGTGCTCCCGGTCGGATTGGATAGGGTCGATGCCTTGGGGATCAACGACAATCGGGCCATAATGGCCCAGTTGCTCCTGCAGTCCCGAGTGACTGTGGTACCAGTACGTGCCGGCCTGAATGATCGGAAATTCATAGACGAACGTGGAACGCGGCCTGATTCCCGGAAAGCTGACGCCGGGCACACCGTCAAACTGGAACGGCACGAGCAGGCCGTGCCAGTGGATCGATGAATCGACATCCAGGTCGTTGGTCACCGACAATCGAACCTTCTGACCTTGCCGCAGGCGCACGAGGGGGCCGGGCACGGTGCCATTCAATCCGATCGCCCGTGACGGGCGACCGTCGATCATCATCATCTGATTGGCGATCGTCAGCGAAATGTCGGGTCCAGCGACCACGGGCAGGGGTTTGACGATCCCCGCCGATACCGGTTGCGCCCAGGCCGGAAACCAGCCAGCGAGCGCAGCGGTCCCGCCGACCATCGCTGCGCCACGCAGGACCGCGCGCCGGTCGGTTGTAACGTCCAAATTCTTCATGAAATCCTCGATCGAACACGGTGCGCCCATAGGTGCGCACTTGATAGCTATACGCAGCCTAACACCCTATCCCTCACATTGTTTCGCGGAGCGCCGACAATGTGCGTCGGGCTCGATAAAGACGTGTTTCCACCGATTTTTCGCTGATGCCCAGGGTGATCGCAGTTTCTGCCTGCGTCATGCCTTCGATTGTCCGTAAGAGGAGAACCTCCTTCTGACGCGCAGGGAGCTTGGCGATGATCCGCGTTACGCGCGCCAGGTCCTGACGACTGGCTGCGGCCTCGTCGGGCAGGACCAGTTCGTCTTGAATATCCAAGCCGTCGTCCGGCATCGTCATCGAAAATAACTTGCGCACGGCGCGACGGCGCATCCAGTCGCGGCTCTTGTTGAGCGCGATCCGCGCGATCCAGGATCGAAAGGATCGCTGGGAGTCATAGCGGTCGAGTGCGGCAAAAGCCGCTACGAAGGTCTCCTGCGTCACGTCGAACGCTTCGTCGCTGTCACCCATCGCAACCCTTGCCAGCCGGTAGACCGATGCACGATGTCGCTGGGTCAGGATCCGATAGGCTTGCTGCGATCCGTTCCGGGCGAGCGCCGACAGTTCCCCATCACTGGCGTCGTCAAGTGCGAGGCTCACCGCGCATCGGGGGTTAGCGCCTTGACCACGGCCGCGTCGAAACGTGCGGTCTGCGCAGGCTTCAGGATCGAGCGCATCGCGAACACATGTTCGAGCGTATCCTTCTGCAGCTGGCCCATCGCCATATGCGATGCATCGATGGCGGCCGTCACACGCGGGCCATAGCCATGCTCCGCCTCGATCGCGGCAGCGAGCTTGGCATTGTCAGCGCGCAATTCGAGTTCGACCGATTGTCGTCGCAACGCGAAGTCGCGCTCGATCCGCGCCAGCTGATCCTTCTGGTTTGCATCGAGATCGAGGTCGTCATGAAGCAGCGCGTGAAGTTCTGCACCCGTATGAGACGGGGGCGGCAAGAACACACGGGCGACGAGAACGCCGGCGATTGCCGCGGCGAAAGCGATGACGGCGACCAGCAGGATCCGTCGGACGTTGCTCATGGCTGGCTTGCCAGCAACGTGGATGGCGCGAGCGGCGTCGCCACACCGAAAGGCGTCACGACGGCTGCTGACGCAGGGACCGCCGGCAGGGCGCTCCCTGCAAAGCCGACGAAAAGGGCGATGGTCGCGGCAATCAGGTTGACTTTTCGCGCCTCGTCGCGGCGACCGCGCGCGACATCAGCGAGCAGCGCGCCATCGATATGAACCAGCTTCTCCGGAAGCTCGGTCGTGCGGAGCGCCCGCAGAATGTCGTCGATATTGTTCATGCCGTTCTCCGTCCCACGATCACATACGCGGCTCCATGTGAATACCCTCATTCTACCGTGCAGTTTACGGTGGGTGCGAGACCTGCCATTTTTTTCGCGAGGGGTTGCGCGCTGAGGCGCGTAACTACCTCTGATCGTCCCAAGGAGACAAAAATGACCAGGTTTAATGTTCTCATCGCCGTGGCAACCAGTTCGCTGGCTTTCGCAGCCGTTGCGCAAGCGCATACCAAAGTTGTCGCCTCGACACCGGCGGCCAATGCCACGGTCGCGGCAACCAATACGATCAGCGTGACCTTCAACGAAGCTGCCGTACCCGCCTTTTCGGGAGCGGAGGTCGTGATGACGACGATGCCGGGCATGGTGATGAAGAGCCCCATGAAGATGAACGGCCTCAAGTCGGCGTGGAGCGCTGACGGCAAGACCATCACGCTCACGGCAGGACGCCCGTTTCCCAAGGGAAGCTATCAAGTGACGTGGCATGCAGCCGGTGCCGATACGCACCGCATGCAGGGCAGCTACACATTCAGCGTCAAATAGGCCGGTGTCCGACTGGCTTCTGATCGGCATCAGGTTCGCGCTTTACGTGAACCTGATGCTACTTTTCGGATTGCCGATGTTCGGGCTCTATGCATTGCGCGGGGCGGAGCGGGTGCGCAGCTCCGTCCTGCCGTTTCGTGCACTCATGTTCTGGCTTGCCGCAGCGGCGATCGGCCTGTCGATTCTCGCCATAATCGCCATGACCGCATCGATGGCGGGGATATCGCTTACCGAAGTCGATCGCGCGTCGGTGGACATGATGATCAGCCAGACAGCGATGGGCACCGCCTGGCAAGCCCGCATCGCTGCCCTTTTGACGACGTTCTACCTCACGATCGCGCTGGGTGCCCGCAAGACCGCAACATGGCTCGTTCTGGTGTCGATCAGCTCGGCTGCGGCACTCGCGTCACTTGCCTGGACGGGGCATGGTGCAGCGACGACGGGCGATGTCGGCACAGCGCACCTTGTGGCCGACATCGTGCACCTGTTCGCCGCGGGCGGCTGGCTGGGCGCTCTCGCCGCGCTTATCGCCCTGCTTTTCCGGCCTCTTGGCCAGTCGACACCCGACGAGCTTCACCTGCTGCACCGGATACTGCATGGGTTTTCGCCGGTCGGCGTCATCATCGTTGCGCTCATTACCGTGTCGGGCCTCGTCAACAGCTGGATGCTTGTCGGGTCGGATCATCTCTTTTCGGCAGTGACGACGCTTTACGGTCAGCTGTTGCTCGTAAAACTCGTCCTGTTCGCGACCATGCTCGGATTGGCCGCGCTCAATCGTTACCGTCTGACCCCTGCCTTCGACCGTGCCATCGAGGCCGGCGAAGCCGCAAAAGCGGTCGGCGCGTTACGCAAGAGCCTGATCTTCGAAACCAGTGCCGCGCTTGCCATCCTTGGCCTCGTCGCATGGCTTGGGACGCTCGAGCCGCCGATCTCGATGTAGCCTCCAGGGGAGAACGACCATGACGGACGCCAGGGAAATGGCACATGCCAAGCGGGGCGGCGCCTGTTGCGCCGTCGGCAAGTCCGACGGCTCGTCGTCAACCGACCCGGTTTGCGGTATGTCGGTCGATCCGGCGACGACGGTTCACCATGTCGCGCACGCCGGGTCCGAATATTATTTTTGCAGTGCAGGTTGCCTTTCCAAATTCGAGTCCGATCCCGCGCGATATCTGAATGGCGCGCCGCGCAGCCAGCCCGCGGTGATGCCAGGCGCGATCTGGACATGCCCGATGCACTCGCAAATCCGTCAGGAGGGGCCGGGCACCTGCCCGATTTGCGGAATGGCGCTCGAACCTGAAGCGCCTTCGCTTGACGATGCGCCCAATCCTGAGCTTGTCGACTTCACGCGGCGGTGGTGGGTTTCGGCAAGCCTCGCCGCACCTTTACTGGTGCTTACGATGGGGGCCGAACTGCTCGGCCTGCACCCGCTTCCACCGGGAGTGTCGTCATGGGTGCAATTGGCACTGGCGGCGCCGATCGTCCTGTGGGCGGGCGCGCCGTTCTTCGTGCGTGGCTGGAGGTCGATCACAACGCGCCATCTCAACATGTTCACGCTGATTGCAATTGGCGTCGGTACGGCATTTTCTTACAGCCTAGTCGCGACTGTTGCCCCCTGGCTGTTTTCACCGAGTTTCCGGACGATGGGCGGAATGATTCCGGTCTATTACGAAGCCGCCGGAGTCGTTGTGGCGCTCGTTCTCCTCGGTCAGGTTCTCGAACTGCGGGCGCGAGCTTCGACCGGCAAGGCCATTCGAGCCTTGTTGAACCTTGCGCCAAAAACCGCGCATCGAATAGCAAGCGATGGCAGCGAGACCGAAATCAGTCTTGCCGATGTGCACGCAGGCGATCATCTGCGCATTCGCCCGGGCGAGGCTGTGCCGGTCGATGGCGTCGTCGTTGAAGGCGCCTCGTCCGTCGACGAGTCGATGCTCACCGGCGAACCTCTGCCTGTCGCGAAAGAAGCGGCAAGCGCGCTTACCGGTGGCACGGTCAATGGCACGGGCAGCCTTGTCATGGAGGCGCAAGCCGTCGGCAGCGACACGATGCTGGCGCGGATCGTTAAGATGGTGGCCGAAGCGCAGCGTAGCCGCGCACCGATCCAGGCCGTCGCCGACCGCATTGCAGGCTGGTTCGTCCCGCTCGTCATTGCCATCGCCGTCGCCACATTTATGGTCTGGAGCCTCAATGGTCCCGAACCGCGTTTTGGCCATGCGATTCTCAATGCGATCGCCGTGCTCATCATTGCCTGTCCGTGCGCGCTGGGACTGGCGACGCCGATGTCGATCATGGTCGGAACGGGGCGCGGCGCGCAGGCCGGCGTCCTCATCAAGACCGCAGAGGCCCTGCAAGCGTTCGAGCGGGTGGACACGCTTCTGGTCGACAAGACCGGCACCCTTACGGAAGGAAAACCTAGGCTCGTCGCGATCATGGCCATGGGCTCGCGCGACGAAAATGAACTCCTCGCGCTGACCGCGGGGGTAGAAGCGCGTTCCGAACATCCGCTGGCGCATGCGATCGTCACCGCGGCAAAGGAACGCAATCTGACGATTGCCGAGCCGCAAGAGTTCGAAGTTCAGCCTGGTCTCGGTGTTAGTGCCAGAATCGGCGGACACGCTATCGTCATCGGTAACGCATTGCAGATGCAGCGTGTTCGTGTGGATGCCAGGCCTCTGGATGCCGCCGCCGAAGCCAGGCGCCGCGAGGGGGCGGGTGTCATGCTGATCGCTGTCGACGGTCAACTCGCCGGCTTGGTTGCCGTCGCCGACCCGATCCGGCCACGTGCGCGCGTTGCCATCAGTGAATTGCGCGACCAGGGGTTGCGTATCGTCATGGTCACGGGCGACAATCGCACGACCGCGCAATTCGTTGCCGATGCCGTCGGTGGCATCGATGAGGTGCATGCGGGAATGAAACCTGGTGACAAGGCGCACATCGTGAGCGTGCTGAAAGCTGCGGGCGCCAAGGTCGCCATGGCAGGCGACGGCATCAACGATGCGCCCGCGCTCGCCGCTGCCGATGTCGGCCTGGCGATGGGTACGGGCACCGACGTCGCGATCGAAAGCGCCGGGATCACGCTCACCAAGGGAGATCTTGCGGCCGTGGTTCGTGCGCGCAGGCTTGCGAAAGCGACGATGGCAAACATCCGCCAGAACTTGTTCTTTTCGTTTCTGTTCAACGGCGTTGGCGTGCCCGTGGCCGCCGGCGTTCTCTACCCGGTTTTCGGTCTTTTGATGTCACCGATGTTTGCGGGGGCGGCGATGGCCCTCTCGTCCTTTACGGTGGTGATGAACGCCCTTCGTCTCAGTCGCGTGAACTTGCGGTGAAAGAAGACCGCGTACGCGATCGGACTCGGCGTGTTTTCGATTGCGCGATCATCGGCGGGGGGCCTGCCGGACTTACGGCCGCGCTTTATCTCGCGCGCTACAGGCGAACTGTTCTCATTCTCGACGCCAACGAGAGCCGGGCCAACTGGATTGCGACATCCCACAACCAGCCTGCTTTCCCCGACGGGATTTCAGGCACGGAACTGCTGCGCCGGATGAGAGAGCACACGGAAATGTACGGTGTCTCCCGTATCACTGCCCGCGTCGATACCATAAGGCCATCGGAAGCAGGTTACGACGTGATGTTCGGTGGCGAGGTGGAGACGGCAAAGACCGTCCTGCTGGCAACGGGCGTGATCAATCGCATGCCAACCATGGACGAGGCTGTCCACCGTGACGTCGTCGCGCGGGGTCTTATGCGATATTGCCCCGTCTGCGACGGATTTGAAGCGATGGATCAAAGGATTGCCGTTCTTGGTGCGGATCGCCACGGTGCTGCAGAGGCGCTTTTCATCCGCAACTACAGCCAAAACGTAACGCTCCTTCCTGCCCGACAGATCGACCTTGACGCATCCCAGCGGCGGCAGCTCGCAGCGGCCGGCGTCGAAGTCGTGGACCGTGCGGTCACGTCGATCGAGGTCGTCGGGGACAAGATTGTAACGATGGTCGACGGGCCCCAAGGCAGATATCAGTTCGACACCTTGTACCCTGCGCTCGGTTCTACGGCCAATTCCGGCCTCGTTCGCGCGATCGGGGCCGGTGTCTCCGAAATGGGCTGCCTTGCGACCGATCAGCATCAGATGACCACATTGGACGGCATTTATGCCGCCGGCGACGTTGTCGAGGGCCTCGACCAGATCGCTGTCGCTGCGGGCCAGGCCGCGGTCGCGGCGACGGCGATCCATAATCGGTTGAGAATGCGCGATTTTACATTGTCGTGAGTGCCATCCTGATCGCATCCAATTTGCCCGACCGCGATGACCGTCACCGTGGTGCGGCGCGAATTCCGAGCGGCGAGCGTGATCCAAGCATTATTTTGATCCGCTCGTGGATAGGGAGCGTCCGAATTCCGCGAGTAATGCGAAAATGTCGGACACGAACCGTGCCTTCGAAAAGGTCGTCTCGACGTGCCGGTCAGCGCTTTTTGCCTGAAGGCGCGCTTCTGGAGGGCGCCTGTTACGCCGACGATGTGCACAAACGAGCGACCGATGCGATCTGCCGGCTCCCACGATAAGCGTATCGCCGTCGCGCGGCGTAATATCCGGCCAGGCGTTCGTCGCCTCACCGTCAGGCAATCGTACGGTTTCCCTGTCGCGCCATAGGACCCATCGCACCAATCAGTCGTTGACTTGTATATACAGGTGCATCAAGATGCTGACGATTTGTTAATCTAAGGGGGCATTGCCATGACGATAAGGTCAGTTCTGCTTGCTGGAGTCGCGCTTGTAGCGTGCTTTTCCGCTCCAGCTGTTGCGCAAACGGAGGCGGGGTCCACCGCGCGCGCGGAAGACGCCAAGAGCAGCGCGGACATCGTCGTTACCGGATCACGCATCCGTCGGCAGGACTTGGCTGGGGTAGGTCCAGCCACTGTCGTCTCGGCGGAGCAGATCGAGAACACCGGTGTAGTCAACATCGAGACTGTCCTGCAGCGCCTCCCGGCCAACGCGGGTTTCGCTGGCAATCAGACCTCGGCTTATTGGACGGGCAACGGCTACGGCACTGCGCAGGTCAATCTGCGCGGACTTGGCATCAAGCGCACGCTGGTACTGCTCAACGGACGCAGATTGGTCGCGGGCGGGACGGGTGCCAATTCGTCACCCGACCTCAACATGATCCCTGTCGTCGCGTTGGCTCGCACCGACGTCCTCAAGGACGGAACGTCCGCGATCTATGGTGCGGATGCGATGGCGGGCGTCGTCAACCTCGTTACGCGCACCGATTACAAGGGCTTTGGCGTGAGCTTACGCCAAGGCATTACCGAACAGGGGGACGGGTCGGATTTTACGGCTGACCTTATCTGGGGCGCCCGTAATGACCGGGGCGGCATAATGGCGGCAGTAACCTATCAAAAGACTTCGGCAGTCAACATGGCTGATCGCGCTCCCTGTTCTCTCGGCGAAACGACACCCGGAACGCTCACATGCGTCAATAGCGCCTCGACGATCGGTGGACGTGCAGCGCTGCCAAATGGTCAGCAGATAAATTTCAATCAGGTTTTGGGCGGCGACGGCAATTTCTATGAGCCTTACAACGCCGCGAAACATAACTTCAATTCTAATCCGTTCCTCAATGCCGTCAGTCCGATTGAGCGGGTCAGCACCGCCGTTTTCGCGCACTATGACCTCACCGACACTATCGAGGCGTTCGGCGAATTTCTGTATACCTTCCGTAAAACCAACCAGATCGCTTCGCCGGGAACGCTACGCAACCTGTCTATCGCCGCGAGCAATCCTACCAATCCGACGGGTCAGAACATTGTTCTTATTCAACGACGTCTTCTCGAGCCCGGTCCGCGCCAGTTTTTCCAGCAAACCGACACGTGGCAAGGCACCTTCGGCCTTCGCGGCAAATTCGCAAACGACTGGGCGTGGGAAGTGGCGGGAAGCTTTGGCCGCAACACAGGCGTCGACGGCTCCACCAATATTGCGAACCTCGAGCGCGTCCAGAACAGCCTCAACACAAGCGTTTGCAGTACTGCACCGAGCGCCGCCATCCCCTGTGCCGACTATCTCGGCTACGGCGATCTGACGCCGCAAGTGCTCAACTATATCTTGTTCACGTCGCGCGATTACGGCGGCAATGAGCTCGCAACCCTGACGGCCGACCTCAACGGCAATCTTTTCGACCTTCCCGCCGGTTCGGTGTCGTTTGCGACCGGCGTCGTCTATCGCAAAGAGAAAGGCTGGCGTAATCCCGATCCGTTGACGGTGCTCGGCGTTGCCAACACGAACCAGCAAAGTCCGATCGCTGGATCCAGCACGGCCAAGGAAGCGTATTTTGAGCTGTCGGTCCCGATCCTCGCTGACAAGCCATTCTTCAAGCGGCTCACTGCCGATGGTGCTGTCCGCTATTCCAATTACGATCTCTTCGGCAGCGCCTGGAATTACAAGTTCAGCCTCGACTGGATGCTCAATGAGAGCCTCCGCCTCCGAGGAACCTATGGGACTGGCTTCCGCATTCCCAACGTCCCCGAACTGTTCGGAGGTGTTTCGGAAGGAAATTTGACAACGAGCGATCCCTGCTCGCGATATTCGACGAGCGGCAATGCGACGCTCATCGCGAATTGCCAGGCATCGCGCGTGCCCGCAAACTATGTCCAGCTTGGCACGACAATTCTGACCACAGTGGGCGGTAACCAGAAGCTTCAGCCCGAAAGCTCGACGACGTGGACGGTCGGCACGGTTTTCTCCCCCCGAGCGCTGATCCCCGGACTCTCGCTGACCGCCGACTGGTTCGATATCAAGATCACCGATGCGATCCGCGCGATTCCTGGCTCGACAAAGCTTTCAGTATGTTATGCAAGCCAGAATCTTTCGAGCCCCTTCTGCAAAGACTTCACACGCAGCGTGCTGACAGGGGAGGTTACCTATCTTTCGGCGCAACCGATCAACACCGGTCGCGAAGAGATGAGTGGTCTGGACCTTGGGCTTGTCTACGGCCACACAATCGGCTCGGTTGCCGTATCGATCGACCTGAACCTTACGTACCTCAACCAATATGTCATCAGCCCCTTCGCAGGCGGAGCTCCGATCTATTTCGCCGGGTATATTGGCGGCGGTAACGGTGGCTATCCGGAGTGGCGTGGCTACGGCGTTCTGACCGCCAAAAAAGATGGCATCAGTGCGACGTGGTCGACCCAGTGGATCGGGGCGGCAACCGATTTCAACGCCGCGTCGAACCAGATCGGGTATCGAACGCCCGATGTATTTTATCACAATGTGCAGCTTGCGTTCGAGGTAAATGAAAAAACGCGCTTCCAGGTGGGTGTCGACAATCTGTTCAATCGCGGCGCGCCCTATATTCGCAGTTTTACGGATGGGAATACCGACACGATGACGTACGATCTCCTTGGTCGACGCTTCTATGCTGGGTTCAGGACAGCGTTCTAAGGATATTGCCATGGCGATCCGCTGGCCGCTTCTCGTTCGTCGGACCCACAAATGGTTGGCTCTGCTGGTTGGCGTTCAGGCCCTGCTCTGGACGCTGACGGGCTTCTACATGGTAGCGGTTCACATCGATATCATCCACGGCGACCATTTGGTTCGGACGCCGAAAGCTCAACCATTCGATCTCGCGCGCTTGGCGCAACCGTCCCAAATCCTTGCGGCTGCGCCAGGCTTGTCCGAAATTCGCCTGCAACGGCTGTTCGATCGACCGGTGTGGCGGGGAGAATCGCCCGAGGGCATCAGGCTTTTCGATGCTTACACCGGAGCGCCCATGAGCGGTCTTACTGAAGCTCAGATCAGGGCACAGGCACAGCGCATTTACGCCGGCGATGGCAAGATCTTGTCGGTCCGTCTTCTTACGACCGCGCCGCAGGAAATGCAGTCGCGCAAGCCGCCCTTTTGGCAGGTCGAGTTCGAAGGATGGAATCGTCCGACGCTCTACCTGTCGCCTGCCACCGGCGAACTTATCTCTCGCCGTCATGCCCTTTGGCGGATCTATGATTTCGTCTGGATGCTGCACATCATGGACTATGATAAGCGCACCGACGTCAATAACCCGTTGTTGCGCGTGGCAACTTGGAGTGCATTTGCGATGGCACTGACGGGCGCCTGGCTCCTGATCTGGTCGTTCAAGCGCCGGAAAAGGAAAAAGGGATGAAAGCTATCCGTCTGACGCCGCTTTTTTTCCGTCGTATTCACAAATGGGTAGGCCTTGTGCTCGGACTCCAGTTCGTGCTCTGGACGTTGAGCGGCTCGATTATGGCGCTGCTCGACAAGGAAAAGGTTGGCGGCCACAGTGCAGCCGCGCCGCACGTCCACCCGCTGCCCAACGGCGATTATTTCGATCTTGCCGGATTACAGCGCGGCGAGACCGTCCTGGGCGTCGTACTTCGCGACGTCGGTGACCGGCCGGTCTATGAAATTAATACCGGCACGGGCGTTCGGCTCATCGATGCAACAAGTGGCGAGCGCATCGCGATCGATAAGGCGCTTGCCCGGCATGTCGCGGTGTTGATGAACGAAAAGCCGGTTCGAGAGGTTAGCTGGCTTGCCAGAGCGAACCTCGAATCGCGCGATTATGACGGCGCCATGTGGCGGGTGGATTTTGACGACGCCGAAAATAGCAGCGCCTATATATCCGCCGAAACCGGGCGCTTCCTCGTGATGCGCGGCGATACTTGGCGAACGTGGGATTTTTTCTGGATGTTGCATAATATGGATTATGTGAACCGAAAGAGCTTCAATCACCCGCTGATCATCTTTGTCGCTTTTGGGGTGCTCTGGCTTTCCGGGACGGGCGTTTACCTCCTGTTCAAGAGCTTCGGCCGCGCTGACTTCCGTTGGCTGCGTAGGCGTTTCAAACCCGCCGTTCCGTCTGTCACTGCCTGACGCTGTTAGTCGTCGATCGAGAAGGCCGCCGAAAGCTCAAATCGCGTACCGGGGTGGGTGAGCCACGCATGTGAAACGAGACGCGACCGGCTCCAAGTGCGGCGGGTCATTTGCAGCACCGGCTCGCTATCGGACAGCCCTAACATCACACGAGTCCGTTTGTCCGGCATCTTCGCACATACACGATGCTCAACGCGCTCCAGCGGAGCGATGCGCGTCAGATACTGGTTTGGCGTGATCAGCGTGAAATCCAGCTTCGCATAATCTGGCGCCACCGATGCCAATACAAATCGTTCCTCAAGCTGGATCGGAAATTCAGCTTCATGGTGCACAATGATCGAGTGAAACAGTTTCGTTCCGACCAGCACCTCCAGAAGCGCCGCGGTTTCGACACCTGCGCGTATTTCACGATTTTCGATGACGCGCGCGCGATAGGCATGACCCCGCTCGCGAACCTCCTCCGCAATGTTGCGGATTTCGATCATCTGGCCGATCGGCTTGGGTTCGGCAACAAAGGATCCGACACCGGCACGCCGTACGAGAACTCGTGCCGCCTGAAGTTCGCGGAGTGCCCGGTTCGCTGTCATACGCGAGACGTGAAAGCGATCCACAAGTTCTGCTTCGGAGGAAACACGATCGCCGGGTTTCAGCCGGCCCTCTCTGATCTCGTCGCAAATACTCTGCTTGATCGCTATGTAGCGGGGCGTCGCACCGTCGCCGTCACCATCGGCGACTCCGCCCCTGCGCATTGATTCATCGCCTTTTCCTGCCGTGTCGAGTGAAGTGAGCAAACGCGCATCCATGGCCCCGTCTGTACGAGCAACGTTGTTTGAAATCCAACCGCTCGGTGCAACTTTTGAGCGGTGAGCGTAATGAAGGTTATGACGGCTCTTTCCCGAAGCAAGCCTTGATCTGAGCCCCGCAAGGCGAAAAGCGAATGCCCTGTTTCCACAGGCTGAGTTTTCGCTCAGAAATGTCGCACCGTCGTCCAAGCAGACGTCACTTCGCTAATGATTGCGGTCGGCAGGTGAGCTCCACGGTGAGCAGAGCTACTCGATTGCACGCACTCCCCGCCTTGGCGCGGGCAGGCACATTAATCGGCTTAAATCGGGCGCGAAACGGCTCCCTTTGCCAGTACATGTCTGTCAGACGGCAAACGACAACTCCAAACCATATCGACGAATTTCTTCGCGCGCGGGAGGCGCGTATTGACGCCGACCGAGTGACCCGGTGCCCGACACGGCAATTTTGAAAGGCCCGGTATATGGGCGGCATGTGAGGTTTTAGAAATCGACGCAGACGACAGTGTACTTGATCGGTCGGCGCATTCGGTGGCAGCGCGAAGCCAACAGTAGAGGACATCTCGGTTGCCTTGGATAAGAGCGTTTGCATTAACCCGGCAGAACGGAACACGTGAGGACCTGTGAAAGAATTTTCGCTACCGTCACTTCATCGGGACGTGCGTTTGAGTTCACGACTATGACATCAAGCGTAACGCGCTACGGGTTGGACATCATCTGCGCGATAGGTGGAGCCGTCATCGGAATTTTGCCGAGCATTCTGGCGCACCCGCGCGATGGATGGCAGTTTGCAAGTTTGTCGCTCGCCTATGCGTCGATAGCGCTTCTTGGGGCGACTCTGCTCGTGGGTCCGCTTCGCGTTCTGAAAGGGCAACGACCTCTAAATTCGTCACACTCGCGTCGACATCTAGGCGTCTGGTCGGGCATTTTCGCGATCGCACATGTCGCTACCGGTCTGAATGTCCACTTCCGAGGACACATGCAATCTTATTTCTTCAAGCCACAGGCGGTCCCAGGTATCAGCGCCTTGCGCTTCGACGCATTCGGTATTGTGAACGATCTTGGGTTGCTCGCCACACTGGCCGTCATCGTGCTCCTCGCGATTTCCAACGATCGATCGCTCGTCGCTCTTGGGACTCGCCAATGGAAAACTGTCCAGAGATCGACCTACGTGTTCGCGCTGATTGCCGCGGCGCATGGCTTTGCATATCAAATCATCGAGAATCGTAACCCGATTCCATTTCTGTTCAGTACAACTATTTATGCACTGATTTTGTTGTATCAGTTGAAGGGTTTCATATATCGTATCAAAGTAAATTAGCGGGTTTATCCATATCATTTTACCTGCGGGACTTTAAGTTGATTCACATTGAGTCAAAGATGGCATTTGTTTCGTCCCGTCCGAAGGGCGCGACGGCGCCTATTTCATTCGTGCAGGAAATAGCCCGAGGTTTCGGCACGATCATCTGATCTTTACAGTTCGGATTTTCACGGCTCGCGTAGCGGGGCAACAGTTGCGCGGCGGGTTGCCACGGTGGTGAGGGTTTTCACGTCCGCATGCGTATGTATCGCATGGACACTGCGTCATGCTGCGTACTCCGTGCGCCGTGGATCGCACTGATCCGGTATAAAGCGAGGCGGCGTATGGCACGGCAATTTCTGGATTTTCGGCGACATGCGCCAAGCGCGGCTTTTATTGCGGTCGCCGCGCTGGTAGCCGCCGGGTTCGCGAGCATTTTTGTTTACTTGGGTATCTACAACATCGGGGCGGACGCGCCGCACTCGAGCCCCGTCTATTGGGCCGTCGAACAACTACGCGATCGTTCAATTGCCAGCCGTTCGCGCAACATTGAGGTCCCCACCGACCTGAATAATCCCAAGCGCATTGCGGTGGGTGCCGGACTATACACCGAAATGTGCAGTGGCTGCCACTTGGGCCCCGGTCTTGAGAAGAGCGAGATAAGCCAAGGCCTATATCCCAAGGCACCCGAGCTTGCCGTCAACCAGGCGCACAGCCCCGCACAGCAGTTCTGGATGATCAAGCATGGTGTGAAGCTCAGCGCGATGCCGGCATGGGGAGTGACGCACAACGACACGCTGATCTGGGACATGGTTGCGTTCATCCGCACGTTGCCCAAACTCACACCTGCGCAATATCAAGCCGCGATCGCAAGCGCGCCCGAGGACCACGACGCGATGATGAACGCTATGCCGGAGATGAAAGGCATGTCGATGGGGAGCGCGCTCGCCAATAGTGTCGAACCGGCTGGAAAGTAGGTCATCCGAGCGGGCAGTACGCCATGTCGACGCGCTCGGTTTCTGGCGCGTGTGGTAGATTCCTTTTGCGGGTCAATCGCCGTCGGATGTGCATGTCGGCGCCTTTGATTATCGCCACTTCAACTACCAAAAGCGAATATTGTCGAGTTCAAGTGCAAGGCGATCCCCCGGACCGCGCGATGCGCCAATTTCCAACTCGTACATTGCGCTGGGATGCCATGGAAGTTGCTGCTGCCCCCGGCGGGGCGTCCCGGGCTTCAAATCCGCAAACGGTATAGCAAACGACTTCCAGTCACGCAGCCCCTGTACGGTCGTCGCCCAGCTACCGTCAGGTCCTGTAAGGCGCACGACGATGTCGCCATGACCCTTTAGATCCAAGCGAATGCCGCGATAGCGCTCCAGGCTGACTGGCTGCACTGATCCGCGGGTAAAAGGGAATGCGACCCCGACGTAGGGAGTGCCCTTGATCGCCAGCCGTGCCGAAAGCTGCAGGGCGTGTCCCGTTCCACGCGGTACAACCTGCGTGATTTCAACCGAGCGGTCGATCCCGCCGTCGGGCGTTTCGAGACGCAAAGTGTCGAGGCTTGTGCGCCCGTCGGGGCGTTCGAAGTCGTCAACCAACGGGCCGACCTGGGCAGACTCCAGTCGGACGGCCGCGTTTCCCGGCGGCAGCGGTGGCGCGCCTGCACCCACTACCAACCGGCCATCTATCAGAACGCGATCGATGCGCCGTACGTCGGCGATCTGCTCCCATGGCTTTCCGTCGACAAGAACGAGGTCGGCGCGTTTACCGGTCGTGATTGTTCCCCTGTCGCCGTCGAGGCCAAGAATCTTTGCGCTCGTCGCAGTTCCAGCGATCAGGGCCTGGGCCGGTGTCAGTCCGGCGCGAACCAAAAGTTCGAATTCGCGAAGTGTCGATGGGCCGTGCGTTGTCCCCGGCATTCCTGCGTCTGTCCCCAGCGCAATCGGCACGCCTGCGGCGTACATCGTCTTCACATTCTGCAATGCAGTTTCAAACTTGCGCAATG
>DDFE01000082.1:1880-3264 GCA_002336985.1 Sphingomonadales bacterium UBA1936 | reverse complement strand
TGTCGGCCATGGAAGAAGCCAAGCACGTCATTGCGCAGGCGAACGCCGAGTTGAACAAGGACGGCAGCTTTGCCGAGGAACTTATCTCCTCGCGCGAAGCGGGCGAATTCCTGATCGCACCGCGCGACCGTATCACCCTGATGGACGTCAGTCCCAAGCAGCTGGTGTCGGTCGCGGCGTCGCTCATTCCGTTCCTGGAAAACGACGACGCCAACCGCGCGCTGATGGGATCGAACATGCAGCGTCAGGCCGTGCCGCTGGTCCGTGCCGAGGCGCCGTTCGTCGGTACCGGCATGGAAGAAACCGTTGCCCGTGACTCGGGTGCGGCCATCGGTGCACGCCGTGCCGGCATCGTTGACCAGGTCGACGCGACGCGTATCGTTATCCGCGCGACGGGTGACGTGGGCGCCGGACAGTCGGGCGTCGACATCTACACGCTGATGAAGTTCCAGCGTTCGAACCAGTCGACCTGCATCAACCAGCGTCCGCTGGTCCGTGTCGGCGACGCGGTCGAAACCGGCCAGATCATCGCCGACGGTCCCTCGACCGAATTCGGTGAGCTGGCGCTGGGCCGCAACACGCTCGTCGCGTTCATGCCCTGGAACGGCTACAACTATGAGGACTCGATCCTCATTTCCGAACGCATCGTGAAGGACGACGTCTTCACCTCGATCCACATCGAGGAATTCGAAGTCATGGCCCGCGACACCAAGCTGGGGCCGGAAGACATCACGCGCGACATCCCGAACGTCGGCGAGGAAGCCCTGCGCAACCTCGACGAAGCGGGCATCGTGTACATCGGTGCAGAAGTCGAACCGGGTGACATCCTGGCGGGCAAGATCACGCCCAAGGGTGAAAGCCCGATGACGCCGGAAGAAAAGCTGCTCCGCGCGATCTTCGGTGAAAAGGCGTCCGACGTGCGCGACACGTCGCTTCGCCTGCCCCCGGGCGTGTCGGGCACCGTCGTCGAAGTGCGCGTGTTCAATCGTCACGGCATCGACATCGACGACCGCACCAAAGCGATTCTCGCCGAAGAAAAAGAGCGCCTGGCGAAGGACCGCGACGACGAACGCGGCATCCTGAACCGCGCCAGCTGGTCGCGCCTGCGCGAAATGCTGCTCGACCAGGTTGTCAGCGCCGGTCCGAAGGGCATCAAGAAGGGTGCGACGATCGACAGCGAGTTGCTGGACTCGATCGAGCGTCACGAATGGTGGAAGCTCGCCGTTGCCGACGATGCGCGTCAGGGCGATCTGGAAGCGGTCAAGGCGCAGTATGACGATGCCGTCGGCGTGATCGTCGCGAAGTACGAAGACCGCGTCGAAAAGCTGGAGCGTGGCGACGAACTGCCACCGGGCGTGCTGAAGATGGTCAAGGTCTTCGTCGC
>DDFE01000082.1:0-1835 GCA_002336985.1 Sphingomonadales bacterium UBA1936 | reverse complement strand
TGGGCGTGCCGTCGCGCATGAACGTCGGGCAGATCTTCGAAACCCACCTCGGCTGGGCCGCACGCGGTCTCGGCATGCAGGTGACCGAGGCGCTGGAAGCATGGCGTGAAGCCAATCCGGATGCGAAGGGCGGCGCTGCCCCCGACGCGGTCCGCGAGCGGATGAAGGTCGTCTATGGCGACAAGTATCATGCCGAGATCGACGGTCGTTCGAACGAAGACATCGTGGAGATGGCGAAGCTGCTGAAGAACGGCGTGCCGATGGCGACGCCGGTGTTCGATGGCGCACGTGAGGCAGACGTCAGCGACATGCTGACGCTCGCGGGTCTCGACACGTCGGGTCAGTCGACCTTGTTCGACGGTCGCACCGG
The DNA here is from genome assembly GCA_002336985.1 of Sphingomonadales bacterium UBA1936. GTDB lineage: Bacteria > Pseudomonadota > Alphaproteobacteria > Sphingomonadales > Sphingomonadaceae > Sphingomonas_O. The sequence continues at coordinate 1,465 of DDFE01000082.1, read as the reverse complement.
CGACGCGTTCGATCGTCAGGTGACCGTGGGCTACATCTACATGCTGAAGCTCCACCACTTGGTCGACGACAAGATCCACGCTCGCTCGATCGGACCGTACAGCCTCGTCACGCAGCAGCCGCTGGGTGGTAAGGCACAGTTCGGTGGCCAGCGCTTCGGCGAAATGGAGGTCTGGGCGCTCCAGGCTTACGGTGCCGCCTACACGCTGCAGGAAATGCTGACGGTGAAGTCCGACGACGTCGTCGGCCGCACCAAGGTCTATGAGGCGATCGTCAAGGGTGACGACACGTTCGAGGCCGGCATTCCGGAAAGCTTCAACGTGCTGGTCAAGGAAATGCGCTCGCTGGGCCTGAACGTCGAGCTGAACACGCTCGACGAGATCGCCGAGGACGACGCACCGCCGGCGTTGGCAGCGGAGTAATCGATGCGGCGATCGACCAAAGTGGCTGTAGCAGCCGGAGTTCTGATCCTGAGTGGATTAGCAACTCTGGCTTACAGTCCCGGGGCCGGAAGAGTTTCCCTTGGAACGCTCAACCTCCTTTTTGGTCTAATCGCTGCTGTCGCTGCCTTCCGCATGCGCGCCACCGCAAACTGAATTTCACCCTATTGAGGGACTGAGCTATGAACGAACTGACCAACTTCATGAACCCGGTCGCCAAGGCCGAGACGTTCGACCAGATCCAGATCGGGATCGCGAGCCCCGAGCGCATTCGTTCGTGGTCGTTCGGCGAGATCAAGAAGCCGGAAACGATCAACTATCGTACGTTCAAGCCCGAGCGTGACGGCCTGTTCTGCGCGCGCATCTTCGGTCCGATCAAGGACTACGAATGCCTGTGCGGCNNGTACAAGCGCATGAAGTACAAGGGCATCGTCTGCGAAAAGTGCGGCGTCGAGGTCACTGTCTCGAAGGTCCGCCGTGAACGCATGGGCCATATCGAACTGGCTGCGCCCGTCGCGCACATCTGGTTCCTGAAGTCGCTGCCGTCGCGCATCGGCCTGCTGCTCGACATGCAGCTGAAGCAGCTCGAGCGCGTGCTGTACTTCGAAGCCTATATCGTCATCGAGCCCGGCCTGACCCCGCTCGAAAAGTTCCAGCTGCTGACCGAGGACGAACTCCTCGAGGCGCAGGATGAGTACGGCGAAGACGCCTTCTCGGCCGGCATCGGTGCAGAGGCCGTGCGCCGCATGCTCGAGGAACTCGACCTCGAAGGCGAGCGCAAGGACCTGCTCGAGGAGCTGGCGACGACCAAGTCGGAGCTGAAGCCCAAGAAGATCATCAAGCGCCTGAAGGTCGTCGAGAGCTTCATCGATTCAGGGAACCGCCCCGAGTGGATGATTCTCGAAGTCGTGCCGGTCATTCCGCCGGAACTGCGCCCGCTGGTGCCGCTGGACGGCGGCCGTTTCGCGACGTCGGATCTCAACGACCTGTATCGCCGCGTGATCAACCGCAACAACCGCCTGAAGC
>DDFE01000102.1 GCA_002336985.1 Sphingomonadales bacterium UBA1936 | reverse complement strand
TGGCGCGCGGGTATGACGCAGGAACGCTTGATCGACGAGCTCGACAAGACGGTCAAAGTCCCCGGCCTCGCCAATTTCTGGATTCCGCCGATCCGTAACCGGATCGACATGCTGGCGACCGGCATCAAAAGTCCGATCGGGATCAAGGTGTCGGGACCGAATCTCGACGACATCGACCGCACCGCGCGGCAGATCGAAACCGTGGCGAAGACCGTACCGGGAATCAGCTCTGCGCTCGCCGAACGGCTCTCGGGAGGTCGCTACATCGACGTTGCCATCAACCGTGCCGCCGCCGCGCGCTACGGCCTCAACGTCGCCGATGTGCAGGCTGTGGTGTCGGGCGCGATCGGCGGCGAGGCGGTCGGCCAGACCGTCGAAGGGCTCGCCCGCTATCCGATCAGCGTCCGCTACCCCCGCGAAATCCGCGACAGCGTGGACGACATCGTGAATTTGGCCGTCCTGACGCCCTCCCGCCAGCAAGTCACGCTGGGGACGGTCGCCGATGTGCGGATCAGCAATGGACCGCCGATGCTGCGCAGCGAGAATGGCCGCCCGGCCACCTGGGTCTATGTCGACGGGCGGGGCCGCGCGCTCACCGAGATCGTCGGCGATCTGCAACGCGCGGTCGGCCGCCAAGTCAAGCTGCCGTCCGGAATTAGCGTCGCCTACACTGGCCAGTTCGAGTTTCTCGAACGCGCGACGCAGCGGTTGAAGATCGTCGTTCCCGCGACTTTGCTCATTATCTTCGCATTGCTCTACGCGACGTTCCGACGCTGGGACGAAGCCGCGCTGATCATGGCGACCCTGCCGTTCGCGCTGACCGGCGGGGTGTGGCTGCTCTATCTGCTGGGGTTCAACCAGTCGGTTGCCACCGGGGTCGGATTCATCGCGCTCGCAGGTGTGTCGGCCGAGTTCGGCGTGGTCATGCTGATCTACCTCAAACACGCGCTCGCCGAGAACAGCGACGTGGAATCTGCCGTCCGCGCCGGGGCGCTGCTGCGCGTCCGGCCCAAGGCAATGACCGTAGCGGTGATTCTCGCCGGTTTGTTCCCCATTCTGATCGGCACCGGTACCGGCGCGGAAGTGATGAGCCGCATCGCCGCGCCAATGGTCGGCGGGATGCTCACCGCGCCCTTGCTCTCGATGCTCATTATTCCTGCCGCGTACCTGCTGATGCGGCGACGAGGTGCCAAACCGGAGATACCCTGAGATCGCTTGTATCGCGAACAGCCATTTCGTGCCTGCAGCGGTCCAGCTCGCGCCGCTTATCTCGGAATGAGAAACCGCCAGCTGTTCCACGTGCTCGGCGCCTGCGCACGCACGCTCGCCAACTATGACCAAACGCGGCAAAACGACCTTTGGCAAGCCTTGGAAGGCCGCGCGAGCAGATTCGATACAACTTCGTAGCGCGATAATTTGCCGTGGCCTTCGTATGTCTCTCTACGCGACGGTGTGGCGGCAGTCTAATCACCGCGAGCGTGATCGTCGGTCGCGCGACGTGTGCGGGGACGTCAGCGAATGTCGCCCTTCCAACATTTCCCGCTTTACGATGGGAATAGCACGCGCGGTCGAGGTTCACGCCGTCGGGGCGGCGCGCTGCGCGCAAGCGGCGAAGACCACCGAACCGGCGACAACGACAGCTGCGGCGATGGCGACATTTGCGGACGTCGAGTGCAGGAGCAACCATAGAGTGAGCAGCAGCGCGACCGCGGGGATCGCAAGTCCGCCCGGAAGGCGAAACTGACCCGGCACCGCCGGCAGCCTGCGCTCGATAACCGGCAACGACGCGATGCACAGGGCGTAGGCTAGCAGCCGGACGAAGGTGCTGAGCGTCGCCAACCAGACGAAATGCTGTCCGATGGCGAGTGCGATGCTGAAGGTGCCGCAGAAGAGGATCGAATTGACGGGGACGTGCGTGCGTGGGTTCACCGCGCCGAACCAGGCGGGCAGCGTGCCGTCGCGCGAGAGGGCAAAGGTTAGCCGCGGTGCGGTGAGGAGCGAGGTCAGGCTGCCCCCGCCGATCGAGAACACGACCCCTAGGCCGAGGATGACCGTCCCCGCTGGACCCATCAGCCGCCGTGCGATCTCGATGAGCGGAGTTTCGCTCGCACCGAGGTCGGGGCCCACCGAGACGGCGACCAGCTGGATAGCGGCGTAGGCCGCCGCGACCGCGAGGACCGTCTTTACGAGCGTGCGCGGGATGGCCGAGCGAGCGTTGCGCGTCTCCCCCGCGGCGATCAGACTGAACTCGAATCCGATGAATGCATACATGAGAACCAGCATCGTGCTGCCGAGCGTCGCGAGCGGGACGGGGTCGGATCCCGCGACCGCAGCCCAGCGGACGTCGGGCAAGCCGAGCAGGATCAATAGCAGCAGCGGCGCAAGTTTAAGCGCGCTGATCAAGTAAAGCACAGTCATGCCGGCGCGCACGCCGATGGCGTTCAACACGGTCGCGAGCGCGATGTAGCCGACGATCGCCGCGGTCCTCGGTAGCCCAGAGGCGAGTGGCGCCCAGAGCGGGACCGCGTAGCTGACGAGGAGATTAGCGCTCGCGGCGATCGCGGCGACCCGGCTGACGTAGATGAGCAAGCCCGTCTGGAACCCGACGAAGCGACCGAACGCCTGCGTGGTGTAGACGATCGGGCCTCCCGTCGTCTCGAAGAAGCTCGCCGCGCGGGCGAGCGTCAGCGCGACGGTCAGGATCAGCGCGCCGCACAGGAGAAATACCCAGGGGCTGAAGGCGCCCGTCTTCGCAATCGCAACTGCGGGTAGCGCGAAGATGCCCGAGCCGACCACCCCGTTCATCGCGATCGTCGCAATGCCGACTCTGCCGATTTCGCGGCGGAGCAGCGTGTCGGATACCGGCGCGGCGCTCACCGCGTTACCGTCTCGACAAGCACATCCTTGTAGCCGTTCGAGGTGGCGAGCAGCACCACCGTTTCTTCGCGCGTGATGGCCCCGGCGACCAGCAGTCTGTCGAGGCCGGTGAGCGTGGCCGCTGAGGACAGCTCGGCGTAGCAGCCGTGCCGCGCCAGCCGTTCCGCGTCGCGGGTGACGTCGCCGTCGTCGACGACGACCGCGCCGCCACCGCTCGCCCGCACCGCCTCGACCGCCTGGTAGGTGACGGTTGATCCACCGATCGAGAAAAGGCCGGTGCGGCCCGGGTAGCTGCCAGTGGTCGCGGACCCGTCGAGAACGCGCGCGACGCGCGGGAAGGGTTCGACGACGAACAGCTTCGGGATCTTGCCGATTTGCCCCGCCTCGCGGAGCTGCCTAAAACCTTCGTAAACCCCCCAGATGAGATCACCGCGTGAGGTCGGGACGAGCACCGCGCCGATGTCGCGGCCGACATCGGCGATGAGCTCGAAAGCGATGGTCTTGAGACCCTCGACGCCGAAGTGATTGCTGCCCACCGGCGGTTCGAGATAGTTTGTCGCCGGGAACCAGCCCTCCTCGTGCACCATGGCGGTTACCAGCCGCCACCGCTCGAGCGCTTCGTCGGCGAAGATGAGTTCAGCCCCCGATTGTGTGATCGCGCGACGGTGGATCGGTGAGAGTGCGGGCGTGGCCACGACGCGGCACGCGATGCCCGCGTGCGCGGCGTAGAGCGCGACCGACGCCCCGCCGTTGCCGCTCGACGCGGCGACGATGCCTGGCGCACCGACGTCGAGCGCGCGCGTAACGGTCAGGCAGCTCACCCGGTCCTTGTGCGAGCCGCTCGGGTTCTGACCCTCGTTCTTGATGAAGATTGCTGCACATCCAATTTCGCTGGCGAGGCGGGGGAAGGCGACGCACGGGGTCGCCCCTTCACCGAGCGTGATCCACGACGAATATGGCAGCCATTCGGCGTACCGGCCCATGCCGCGCGCCGCGTCCACCGTGGCGGGTGGCGACCCGGCGAATGCCGGACGCACCGAGGCGGGATGCGCCGCCGCAAAGCACGCCGGGCAGCCTTCAAAATAATCATCGACGGGTAGAGCCGTGCTGCAACGGATACAGCCAAATCCGATCAATCGTTCGTTAAGGGCATGCCGCTTGCCGGCGGGGGTGCCGGATGCCGTCGGTCCGACCGTCATGACGACATGCCGGCGGGGTCGGCGGACCCGTCGCTGCGGCAGCCGCGCAACCGCTCGAACGCCCGCTCGAGATCGGCGACGAGGTCGGCGACGGGCTCGAGCCCCGCATGCACGCGGATCAGCGCGCCGTCACGGACGGCGGCGCAGCTACGCTTGGGCTCCGGCCAGGCCGGCACCATCAGACTTTCGAAGCCGCCCCAGCTCGATCCCATTTTGAACACATCGAGTTCGTTGAAGAACGCGGCCCGGTCCCGGTCCGACATCGGATCCAGCCGCACCCCGAAGAGCCCTGATGCGCCCCGGAAGTCACGTTTCCACAGCGCGTGGCCCGGGTCGGCCGGGAGCGCGGGATGAAGGACCGAGCGCACTTCGGGACGGTCGGCAAACCACTTGGCTAGCTGCAACCCGGTGCGGTGGTGCCGTTCGAGCCGAACGTCAAGAGTGCGCAGACCGCGGTGCACCAGGTAGCAGTCGTCGGGGCTCGCCGAACTCCCCCAGCGCGCGGCCGCGTCCTTGAGCCGCCTGTAGACGTCCTCGGTCGCGCCGGTCATCGCGCCCAGCATCACGTCGGAATGCCCCGAGAGGTATTTGGTCGCGGCCGCGATCGAGACGTCGACGCCGTGATCGTGCGGTCGGAATAGGAGCGGCGTCGCCCAGGTGTTGTCGAGCGCGGTGACGATGCCATGTGCGCGGGTCACCGCTGTGATCGCGGCGACGTCGGGGATCTCGAACGTGGCAGACCCGGGCGTCTCGAGAAACGCCATGCGCGTGTTCGGTCGGATGAGCGCTGCGATGCCGGCCCCGACGTCGGGCGAAAAATATGTGACCTCGACGCCGAAACGCGCCAGCACCTCGTCGCAGAACCGTCGCGTCGACCGATAGGCGGTGTCGATCACGAGCACATGGTCGCCTGCTCCCGCGAACGCGGAGAGGCTGAGCGAGATTGCCGCGGTACCTGAGGATGTGAGTACGGTTGCAAAGCCCTGTTCGAGGTCGGCGATGGCGTTCGCCAGCGCCCGGTTCGTCTCGGTGCCGTAGAGGCCGTAGATCACGCTGTCGTAGAAGTGCCGGTGGCGGTCGACATAATCCTCGACGCGATCGTAGATGATCGTCGAGGCGCGGTGCACCGGGGGATTGAGTAGGCCGGCGCCGCGCCCTGACGGCGAGTTGGAGTGAATGAGCGCGGTCACGTCGGGTTCACCACCCGTGTCCGTGCCGTGGAGGATGCGGCGGTCCGAAGTCATAGCTTGCATCCGCTGATTATGAGTGGCCTATAACGCGCGGCAATGACCCGAAGGAACATGCGATGAATCTCAGGCAGCTCGAAGCGTTCCGCGCAGTGATGCTCTCGGGCTCTGTGACGCAGGCGGCGGTCTCCCTCCATATCTCCCAGCCGGCGGTCAGCAAGTTGCTCGCCGACCTCGAGCACCAGGTCGGCTTCAAGCTCTTCCTCCGCTCGAAAGGCGTCGCGCTCACGGTGACGCCGGAGGCCGACATCTTCTTCCATGAAGTCGAGCGCAGTTTTGCAGGGATCGCGGTGTTGAAGCGTGCGGCCGCCGACATCCGCAATACGTCGACGGGGACACTCCGCATCGCGGCGCTGCCGGCCCTTGCGGTCAGCTTCCTCCCCGCGGTCATCGCGAAGTTCCGCGAGCGCCATCCCGGCGTCTCGATCCAGCTTCAGACGCGCAGCTCCTCGACCGTGCGGCAATGGATGGCGAACCAGCAGTTCGATGTGGGCCTGGCGACTCCGTCGCGCGAGCTGGCCGGCATCACGATGTCGCCGTTCCTCAAGTGCGCGGGCGCCTGCGTGCTGCCGCCGGGGCACCGGCTCTCGAACAACGAAGCGATCAAGCCTGTCGATCTGCGCGGCGAGCCGTTCATCTCGCTGGCGCTTGAGGATCGTACCCGTCACAGGATTGACCGTGTGTTCGAGGACGCCGGAGTCGATCGCGACATGGTCATCGAAACCCAATATGCGATGACAATCTGTGCGCTGGTCCTGCAAGGTCTCGGATGCTCCATTCTCAATCCCGTCACCGCCGCCGATTACGTGAGCCACGGCCTGGTCGTCCGTCCGTTCAAGCCCGACGTCGCGTTCGACTACATGCTGTTCACGCCGCGATTGCGGCCCGTGTCGCGAGCCGCCGAGGCGTTCATCGCGATTCTCGAGGAATACCGCGATGTCTTTCTCGCCACCGGGCGCGTGCCACTCGCCTAGAATCTGGTCGTCGCGCGAAGATACCAGAAACCTCCGTTGAACCCTGTTGGGGCGAAGCGCATGTATTGAATGCCGTTGTTGATCTGCGACTGACGTGCCTCCCGCTCGGGATAGGTGTCCAGCAGGTTCTCGGCGCCCATCGCCAGCTTGATCGTGGGCGTGACCTTGTAGGAGGCTTCGAGGTCGATCAGCATCCTTTCGCCACCCGTCAGGTCCGCCGCGGGGGTCGCGCCATAGTCGGTCCATTTCCCGTAATAGTTGGCGCGCGCGGTCAGGCCGAAGGCGCCCGCCTCGTAAAGGAATGATGCGTTGCCTTTCCACTGCGGCACGAAGCCTTCGAGGGCGAGCAGCCTCGCGCGATCGGCAGCGATGACAGGCGAAGCGCGGGTCACTTTCGTGTCGGTGTAGTTGGCATTGATCCCGAAGGTGCCGCGACCGCCGAGCAGGCTCATTCCGACTGTCAGGACTGCATCCACGCCTTGCGTCCGGCTATCGAAGGAGTTGGTGAAGAAGCTGATCTGCTGGAATGACCCGCCGCCCGGAATACCGAGCGCGGCGAGCTGGTCGCGTTGCGCCTGGGTGAGGTCGAAATTGCCCGAGACGGCGATACGATCTTCGACTTCGATATTAAAATAGTCGACCGTAAGCGTGATGTTGCTCGCAGGCTTGAGCACGACGCCGCCCGCGATGTTGAACGAGCGCTCGGGCTTCAGCGGCGTCGCGCCGAAGAAGGTGGCGACGGGGTTGTTCGGGGCGACGATGCCCGCGGTCAGCGGTGCACCCGTGACAGAGTCGATGTTTGTCTGAACCTGCGACGAGTTCGATTGTCCTGGGGTAGGGGCCCTGAAGCCGGTATTGATGGAGCCCCGTACAGCAAAGCCGTCGGTGAAGTCCGCGCGGGCGCTGACTTTCCAGGTGAACCGGCCGCCGAAGTCGGTGAATTTTTCGTAGCGGCCCGCAACGCCTGCGAGAAACCGCTTGCTCAAATTGCCCTCGAGAGACGAGTAAACAGCCCAGTTGCTGCGCGAGAAGACGCCCGCCTGCGACGGGCTGAAGCCCGGGAAACCGTTGGATCCGACCGGCAGCCCCGTGCGCGCACCGGTGTCAGGATCGACCAGCGACGCGAACGGGCCGACCTGGTACGAGGCGATTTCGCCCGGCGTGATCTCATAGGTTTCACGCCGGAATTCGGCGCCGCCGGCAAGTGTTAACGGCTCCTTTAAGCCGAACGAGACCGGATAGGCGAGGTCGAGGTTCACGCCCAGCTCGCGCTGTTCGAGCTTGCCCGCGTTAAAGCTCGTCGGCGACGACAACCCAAGCGAGGGGTTGACCGTGTTGTTGATCCGGTATCGCGCGGTGTTACGACCGTAGGACGCACTAAGGTCGTAGGTGAGCCCTGAATCCGCCTCGCCTTTGAGCCCTGCATTGATCGAGGCGTCGGTGACCGTAGCGCCGAAGGCGGGCGTGAACCCGCCGGGATATAGCGAGCGGAAGCTGAAGCGCGCACCCCCGGGGGGCGTCGTCAGCGGAATGCTCGTCGCGATGAAGGTGGTGTTCGGATTGCGGTAGAAGAACGCGGTGGTGCCGCTGCTCCAGCTATAGTTTCCGAAGGTATAGAATTTGAGTGTGTCCGAAAGATCGATCCCCGCATTCACAAAGATGCGCGCGGCTTCGACATCCGGGTTGCCCCAGCGTTGCGCCGGCACGGGAACTCCCTGGACGCCAGCGTTGATCAGAGCCTGCGCGTCGGGGCGCTGGATGCCGCGCGAAGTCGTCGCCGCGTTGGAATATTCGGCGCTGATATTGACGAACCCGCGATCGGTGAAAGGCAACCCGACATTACCCTGCAGAAGAACGTCCCGGCCATCTCCCTGATAATATTGACCGTAGCGTGCGACGAACGTGGCGCCTTCGCGCTCGGTCTTGAGGCGAAAATTCAGGACTCCGGCAATGGCATCCGAGCCGTAGAGCGCCGATGCGCCGTCACGCAGCACTTCAAGCTGACCGATCGCTATCGATGGGATCGCGCTGAGATCGGGTCCCTGCGATCCACGGATGTAGGGGACGTTGGTGAACTGCACCGTGGCTCCGCGGTGGAAGCGCTTGCCATTGATAAGGACCAGTGTCTGGTCCGGCGGCAGGCCGCGCAGCGAAAAGGGCCGCGTGAAGACCGCGCCGTCGTTGCTGACGAGGCGCTGAATGTTGAGCGACGGGATTTCGGTGCGCAGGATGTCGTTGAGATCTGCGCTGCCTTGCTGGGTCAGCCGTTGGCCTGAGATGATGTCAATTGGTAGCGGCGCATCGGCCGCCTTCAGATCGGTGCGGCGCGTCCCCGTCACGACAATGTCGCCTTGGTCAGAGGATGGACGCGGCGAACTCGCTGCCGATGACTGCTGCCCTTGCGCCAAGGCTGGAGAGGCGCAGAGAGCGATAGTAATCGCGCCGATGCAGCCGTTCGACCTGAGTTTCGTCATGTCCCGCCCCTTTTTGCAAGATGTGCTTGAGCAGGGGGGTAAATCTAGTTCGCCACGCACGCCAACAATTATGCATGGTTATCTCGTTTACGTTCGAGGTTATATTTTAAAGTTATGGGTTCGCGCCGATCGCAATTTCGCGTGGCCGTCGCGATGCCTATCCGCCTGGCACTCTTCACCGGCGCCGTGCACAGGGTCCGCGACCAAACGAATGAGCCGATTGAACGGCGGATAGGTGGTAACCGAGAGTACACAAAAATTTCACCACGGCCTTCCGGCCCCGCCCGCGAAAACCTCATTTGTTGCGGACAACATTAAGCCGGAACCGCATTTTATGGACGATGACCGGCTACGATTGGATTGCCGGCTGAACTGTCGGCAGCGCGACTTTAATTCGGAACGGTGCTCCAAGTTGGAGAGCTACGGTGCCCTCGTGACCGCGTGCGATTTCCCGAACAATGGCAAGACCAAGGCCATGACCGATGCTATCGGAGTCGAATTTGCCAAAAAAGCTCGAACACGGTGTCACTAAGTGCCTCCGGCACCCCAAGCCCCTCGTCGCTGACTGTTATGATGGCCAGTGGCTCGATGTCACTGCCAATCTCCACGCTCGCCTCCAATTGAATTTTGCCACGTCCGTGGCTCAGCGCATTGTCGAGAAGATTGCGAATCATGTTGTATAACGCCTCCGAACTGCCTCTCACCGCGAGGGTGTCGGGCAAGTCCACGTCGAACTTCCGGCCCGCTGCGTCCGCGAGCGGAAAGAGCGCTGCGGCCGCCTCGCGTGCCACGCGTGAGAGATTATGATAGGCCGGGCACTCGCGACCTCTGTCTGACGGGCATGTTCCTTGCGGGCCAGATTGAGCAATTGACCGAGGAGTTTGTTCAGCTGTTCGATGTCGTGCTCGATCGTCAACCAATCGGTGGTTCCTCCCAGCTTTGCCTGCTGGAGATTTAGGCTGAGCACGGCGAGCGGGGTGCGCAGATCGTGGGCGGCATCTGCTACGAAACGCTGTTCCGCCTGATAAGCCTCAGTCAGCCGGTCGAGCGCGCCGTTGATCGCACTGACGAGAGGGCGCACTTCTTGCGGAAGGCGTTTCGTCGAAATGCGGGCGGCCGGATTGCCCGGTCCAACGTCCATGGCCTCGCGCGAGGCCGCGGCCTGGTGACGAAGGCTTCATCCACTCACCAGCCAGATCAGCAAGATCGCGCAAGCGCTGTACACCAGCAGGATCAGCATGTCCTGATACGGGTCTTGAAAGAGGAAAACGTGTCTGCCCGCGATCGCCTGCGCCTGGCGATCGAGCGGATCCAGCCCAAGAGCCCCGCCCAGTCCAAGCAGAAACACCATCAGCATTCCGGCGAGAAGCCGTCCCCGGAGGCTTCCGAGAGCTCGTCTCAAGGTCCAGGCTCTGGTTGCAGGCGATAGCCGATACCCCGCGCCGCCTCGATCCCTATCTTGGAGCAAGCGCACAGAAGCTTGCGCCGCAGCCTCGATACCGAAGTCGAGCGCGTTAGAACCGACGTCCTCATCGAATCCATAGACACGCTCCTCAAGCACATCTTTCACGACGATGCGGCCGCCGGCGCGGATCAACTCCTCGAGAACCGAGGCCTCGCGGCGCGCCAGCTCCAAAGCGGTGTCCGCGACCGCAGCGAATCGCGAGGCAGGGTCGAATGAAAGGTCGCCAAAGTGATAGGTAGTGTCACGCCGCGTTCCCGGGCGGCGAAGGACGGCGCGCAACCGCGCTTCGAGTTCGGTGAGCGCAAAAGGCTTGAGAATATAATCGTCAGCTCCCGCATCGAGTCCGCCGACGCGGTCCGCGATACCATCGCGCGCAGACAGGATGAGGGCAGGCATCTGCGTGCCGCGAGCGTTTCGCAGTTCTCGCAGGACGTCCATACCGTCCATATCAGGCAGGCCGAGATCGAGAATGACGCCGTCATAGGTCGCAACCGCGACCGCCGCCAGCGCCTCTTCGCCCCGGTCGACGGGATCGACCGCGAACCCACAAGCCTTCAGGTGCTCGGCGATCGTCTCGCGCATCGCGCGATTGTCCTAAACGAGCAGCACTCTCATGATCCGACTCCGCGTTCCCGCCGCTACCTCCACCATAGGCCTGACGCGAGGCTGACGTGCGCACCCGGCTCACATGCTGCCGATCCGGACGCCGGGCGGCACGTTCGTGCCCTTGCGGCAACTGGCCGACATCGTCCCCTCGTCGGAACGCTACCAGGTCCGCCACGAGGGAGGGCGCCGCGTCCAGACCGTAACCGTCAACGTGGCTAGCAGTGATATCGCCGCCTTCGTCGCAACCGCCAAGGCGCGCGTCGCTGCCCTAGTAAGCCTCCCTGCCGGAACCTATGTTGCCTTCGCCGGAACAGCCCAGGCCCAGATCGACGCCCGTCGCGATCTGCTCGTCAACACGCTGATTGCGGCCGTCGGCATCGTATTGCTGCTGTCTGTCGTGACACGCAATTGGCGCAATCTCCTGCTGGTGCTCGCTAATTTGCCCTTCGCCATGGTCGGCGGCGTCCTCGCCGTTCTGCTGACGGGAGGCCAATTGTCGCTCGGCGCGCTGGTCGGGTTCGTGACACTTGCCGGCATTACGCTACGTAATTCGATCATGATGATTTCACACTTCGAACATCTGGTCGCGATCGACGGGCGCGACTGGAACGCGGCCACCGCTATCGACGGTGCGAGCGACCGCCTGGTGCCGATCGTTATGACGTCGCTGGTCACCGCGCTCGGTCTGCTTCCGCTCGCCGTCGGCATGGACGATTCCGGGCGCGAGGTCGAAGGTCCGATGGCAGTCGTCATCCTTGGCGGCCTGATGACGTCGATGGTCCTTAATCTGCTGGTGCTGCCGGCGCTGGCGCTGGCCTTCGGCCGGTTCGGCCCCGAGCAGAACGAGCTCACCCAGGCATGAAACCACTCCGCACGTCGGTACCCCCGACGGTCTGGATGCTTGGGTTCGTCAGCCTGTTCATGGACCTGTCGTCCGAGATCATTCATGCGTTGCTGCCGCTGTTTCTGACGACGACGCTTGGGGTCAGCGTCGCTGTCGTCGGCGCAATCGACGGTGTTGCCGAAGCGACCGCCTCGATTACCAAGGTGTTTTCGGGATATATTTCGGATCGCATCGGCAAGCGTCGCCCGCTGATTCTGATCGGCTATGGGCTCGGAGCGCTGACCAAGCCGCTCTTCGCGCTCGCCGGGACCGCGCCTGTCGTGCTCGGCGCGCGCTTCGCCGATCGGAGCGGCAAGGGACTGCGGGGCGCGCCCCGAGATGCGCTGGTCGCTGATATTTCGCCGGCTGAGGTTCGCGGCAAAGCCTTCGGACTGCGTCAGTCGCTCGATACGATTGGCGCGTTCGCGGGACCACTGCTTGCCGTTGGCCTGACGGTAGTTTTCACCAACGACATACGTTTGGTTTTCTGGTTCGCGACCATTCCGGCCGCCATTGCAGTGCTACTCGTGATCGTGGGCGTTGAGGATGCCAAGCCCCGCACCGGCGAGGCTCCGGTTCGGTCGCCGATCCGCTTTGCCGATCTCAGACTTCTGGCGCGCCCGTTCTGTGAACTGGTATTCGTCGGCGTGGTCTTCACGCTGGCGCGATTCAGCGAGGCCTTCCTGATTCTGAAAGCTAGTGCGGAGGGTTTGCCGCTCGCACTAGCGCCGCTGGCGCTTGTGGTGATGAATGTCATCTACGCGCTGGGCGCCTATCCGGCTGGGAAACTGTCCGACCGCGTGCCGGCCCGGGCCATTCTCGCGACAGGCATGATATGTCTGATACTCGCCGACCTCGTACTGGCAATGGCGCACGGCATGGGTAGGGCATTTTTCGGCGTCGCCCTATGGGGAGCCCATATGGCCCTAACGCAGGGCTTGTTCGCCAAGCTCGTTGCGGACAGTTCGATACCGGACCTTCGAGGTTCAGCCTATGGCTTCAATCTCGCGACTGGGGTGGCCATGCTGTTTGCAAGCATTATCGCCGGCGCCATGTGGGACGGGTTCGGCGCAAACGCGACATTCTTCGCCGGCGGCGCCTTCGCGATCGCTGCAATGGCGATGCTCTTGATCCCGCGCGTGCCACTAAATGTACGCCATTGATCGGCCAAAGAAGGATCGACTATCGGCGGCGGCGGCGAGACTGAGGGCCAAAAGAGCTAGGGTGAACGCACGAGACATCCCTGGGTCTTGTGCAGCTGTTAGAGCACACCGAAGTCGCGGCCTGGATCCTCCCAGCTGACGTCGCACCGTTTGGACCATGTGGCCAGCCGGTCGACGCTCAAGAGCTCGGTCGCATTTCTTTCGCGGCATAGTTGTCGAGCGTTGCCCGCGCAATGCAATCCGACAGCGTATTATCCTCAATACGCCCGCCCGCGCCAGCATTTTGGTGAAGATCTGCCGCGCCGACGAGCTCACCTAGTCTTTAACCGCTTGTGCCAGACCCGACAGGCATTGGGCGGAGGGCGCGCCCGGTCCGACCATCGACGCAAAGCTTTTTAGATTCGCTTTAGACTTGTGACGTAAACGTCGGAGCCGCTCAGTGTGGCCGGCTCCAACCTTAGATTGTCAATTAATCACAACAGGCTATTATCATCTACGATGTCTGTCGGCAGGGGCATAGGCCATGATAAGACGTGAATTGATCGAGAAGCTATGCGAGGAAAATCCGGACATTCTTCGCCAGGACGTAGCCAAGGCCGTCGTGGCGTTCTTTGACCGCATTACAGCACAACTGGGAAACGGCGGAAGGGTCGAGCTGCGTGGATTCGGGGCATTTTTCACAAAAGAGCGTGGGCCGAGAAGCGGCCGCAATCCCATGACTGGCGTCCCTTACTCGAAAGCTCCGCACAGTGTCCCTCGCTTCAGGGTGTCGCCGCTGCTTGCGCGTGAGATGATCTCGCCAAAGCAATGTGATGCCGATAGATGAGGTTTTGCCTCTCGATTTTGTCTCGAGTCGGCGGGGCTGGTTGTTCATACCCCGGCGGCCAGCCCCAATCATCAGACAGTCGTCTACTGCATCAAGGCGGGCACAATAATAAGACCCAATTATCGGCGGTTGGTCCAGACCATCGATTGTTTCGAGCACGTAACAAGTACATGTGAACCGAAATCCTTCCGTCCGCCGGGCCATCCCGTGAGTATCGACTGGTTTCAATTTCCATCATGATGAGGGCGACAGTCGATTATGACGGTTGTGCTGAGCAATTGAACTCGATCTTCTCCACAACGTAAGGCCCGGGATTTTCAGACACGCCTCCTGACAGCGTCTTGCCCAATAAATTGCGCAATGATCGCACGAAAGGATTATTCGATTCGCCCTAAATTTGGGGAGCGCGGGTCGGTTGGCCACGGACCTTTCATGATCATGTGTGTGGGACATGTTGGAACCGATGAACTCTAGGGGCCGGCATCTAAGCTGACGCATAAATCGGCATGGACTGAACGCGGATAAAGTGAAACCGTCTCCTCGCAGTAAAGCTGAAGACCCAGACCTATCCTGCGCCAGTTGAAGATCAAGGGAGAAGCTTGCAGTAGCGGGATTCGGTTCGGCATCGCAGCCAGCAGGATCAATGCCTATCCAGGTACTGGAGCCGATGATCCTGAGCTTGTCCTTGGCACTGCATTTCCCCCAAGGCGAAGCGGCATTTCCACTTCGCCAGCGCCTTTCGGACACTGGAACTGGGGGTGTGGCCGAGGCGCGGTGGAGGGCGGGCGTTATAATTATTTTTATATTGCGCAGAACTCCGCAGCGGCGGGGAAATCGGCGGCGATGCAGGTTTTGCAGGACGCTGCCACTTCCAGGTCACGGCAAATTTCGACCGGATCAGGCCCGCTCATCTGGGAACCTCGGCTCCGACCCTTTCAGGCGGTACACGCACGTAGCTGAAGCGCATTGATCCGCTCGGTGCAGATGACCTCCACTAACTTCGCCAAGGCTTCGACTCGTTCGCCGAGCCAGACGAGCTCGTCTTCAGTGATGCGGTAGTGCTTTGAGTAGCGCGCCTTCACATAAGCTTCTTTTAGTTTCTCGAACCGCGCGCGATCGGTCTTCGTCTCGCGCGGCCACGCCTCGATCAAGCGCGGATCGATCCGCTCCGCCTGCGTGCGAAGAAAGCCGAGATTGTGCACGTGAGGGGTATAAAAGGTGCAGACTAGCAGGACGCAGTGATAATATCGTTCGGTCGCTTGGTGAGTAAGAAATGCGGCGTCCTTTACTCTCCCCTGAGATAAGCTAAAGTACGCCGTTTCGAGCATGCCCTGAGCAGCGGGCAGCCACTCCTCAAAATACTCCTGCGCCATGGCAAGCGCCTGCGCGGCCGTCTTTGGCTGCGGCTCAGGGAAATCGGTCCCGTCGCTCTGGTAGAGCGCGATGCCGTCGGTCGCGATATCGATGAAGAAGTAGCGGCCTTCAAGCAGGCCCGCGTTCACTTCCTGCTGGGTGTGCACGATGAAGTTGACCGGCGTGCGCAAGGTCCTCGTGATCGCCAGCTCCCTGTTGAGCTTGTCTTCCGCCTTGCTCCAAAAGTCGACCCTATCGGTCAGCTTTTCATGATTGACGATAAGGAGCAGGTCGAAATCGGACTTATAGCCCTTGGCCGTGTGCGGCTCGTCGATCCAGCCGCCGCGCGCGTAGCTGCCGTAGAGAATGACTTTGAGGATGCGCGCCTGTTTCTTCCAGTCCGATGTTGCGATCGCGGTTGCGTCGCCGAACTGCTCGAACAGGATTCGTACCACCCGTTCGAGCTCGCGCTGCTTGGCGGGCGGCAAATGATCGAGGTCAGTGCGCATCGTGGATCGACCTTAGACGCTGGCCGAACGATTGCCAGTGCGGCAGAAGTGGCGTCTTCGCGTGGACGGTCAAGGTATTTTGCTGAAGCATCACAAGGCACAACGGGGCAAAGTGCTGGCTTCCGATCGCGACGTACAATAATCTCGAGCCATACCTCTAAATCCGAGCCGAAAAGGGAGCACCATTGCAACTGCGGGTTCTTTCGTTTCCGCATGCGCCTATCGCCAGCGTTGCAGCACGTGGGCATCGACGAACATTAGCTATGGCGTGGGTGGGAATGATCCTAAGAGCGCGACGCTCTCGCGTCTCTAAAAAGCTTGCGGAGCTGTTGACGTGTCAGTGCCTCTTCAACGAGACAATTTCCGATCAGGTAAGATGGGGTACCACGCAAGCCCAGCCTAGACATCGAACCGGCGTTGCGCGCGAGCAGCCTGTCAATCTGGGCACTGTGTCGACGGAGATCGATTTGCAGTCTTGACCAAACGGCGCCGGCTTTGGTCGACGCCTGCATCAATTCCGTTTCGTCTAGATTTCCCGGTGCTTTCATGAAGGCTGCGTGAACCGGCAAGAATTTCCCTTGCCACTGGGCGGCGATCGCGAGCCTCGCAGCTACGACCGATCGAATACCAAAGGCCGGGCGATGGCGGAATATAATGACTATGCGCCCGTCTTCCCTAACCGCGTCCAATAAGTCGGTATCCGAGCGGCGACACGCCGCGCAACGATAATCGGTGAAAATGACAACCGACAGGTTCGCGCTGGCGGATCGCACGCGGGGAGCGGCTGCGTCTCGTTGTGCGTCACTCACAAGCTGCGGGTTCGTGATTTTCACGCCAAGCGGGGCAGTTGCACGAAGGGTGAAGCTAATCAGAATACCGATCGCAATGGCGGCAGTGAGGCCTCTCCGTCCCCTCAAAATCATTCCGATTGGTGCTTTGGCGTCATAATGGATCATGGGGTCACGCCGGGAGTGATTACCATATGTCCCGAAAACATCTGAGTCGGCATTTTAGTCGGCATTATGATCGTGGCACGATCATGCTGGCGCAATTTACTCAAATCGGTAACGCCCGTCTCTCTGCCTCATGCGAGGGTCACTGACGACTGGTGAATGTGCATCATATTTCACGTCTTGCCGCCTCGTCAGATCGCCATGGGTTCGATCAAGATGCTATAATGGGGCTGCCCCTTAGAGGCGTACTTTTGTCGTGGTCCCGACTGCAATCCAAGCGAAAACGTTGCTCCGCCTATCAAAACGCCGCGTCACTGCTCCGATTGTGGTTAAGGCGAGTAATGCAACGGCCTCGAGAAGGTGGGCAGCATACACCGCTGCAAGTCTCAGAAGGTGCGTTCGAATATCCGCACGTCGTCATCGAGCATGGACTTGTGCCTCTCGCGCGGCTTGTCGGCCTGGCAAGGGTTGGTCCCGGGAGCGGCGTATCCTTTCATGGAAGAAAACTGCTGTGCGATCGTGGTACCCTGCTTCGTGGCATACCCCATTGTTCGTCGCATGGTTCGCGAGCACCGTGCTCTCTGTGATTTATGTAGCGTGGGGTGCGTTTACCGGGAATTCTGACTGAAGATAATGAAATGGGGCTGGCTGCCGGTGACCCACTACGGTAATCTACTCTTTGCCGCCGCCTAAGGTCTTCGGCCCACTGCATGGCCGGCGACGCGACCGGCGTCGTTTTCGCTGCTGCGTGATCAGCGATTGATGGGAAAATCTCATGTTTTTGCGTGAGTACCCTCTGCTGCAGCGGTCGGCTGACAATTCTCGAGAGGCGAGTGGTTATTCACGTTACGGGTTTTCAATCATGCCTTGTCTATGTCCGTAGCGCTGATGTTTTTGGGAGTTTAAGCCGCGGCGATGATCGAGGATGCCCAGCTAAACGCCTGGTTTTGCAATCAGGTTCTCCCTCTGGAGGGCGCGCTCACCCGCTTCCTGCAGCGGAATTGGAGAGCTTCAGAAGACGTGATGGAACTGCGGCAGGACGTATACGAGCGAGCCTTGAATGGCGCCCGGTCGGGTCTGCCGGTACACACCAAAGCCTATGTGTTCATGATTGCGCGTAACCACCTTATAAACTCAGCCGTGCGCGCCAAGATCGTGTCATTTGATCTGGTGGCCGATCTCGAAAACGTAGAGGCCGTAACTGATACCTTCGCAGCAGAGCGGCTCATCGATGCACGAGATCAGTTACGAAGAGCCCATGCGGGTATGAATGCGCTGCCCGCACGCTGCCGCGAAGTTGTGCGGCTGCGTAAGGTCGAAGGGCTTTCTACCCGGGAAGCTGCTGAGCGCCTTGGTGTCGGCACACACACAATCGAGCGCCAGTTGACTTTAGGCATGCGCGCGCTGGTCGACTTCATGCTGGGCGGCACCGGAAAAGTACGCCGCGAGAATCAATTGCGCCGTGAAAAGGTCACCGAGCAATGACCGGCGCAGCGGCAATTGAGCAACGCGCTGCCCTTTGGTTGGTCCGTCGCGAAAATATTGACTGGTCTCCCGCGGACCAAGCCGAATTCGAGGCGTGGCTTGAACAGTCGATGGCGCACAAGGCTGCCTATTGGCGGCTGGAACATGGATGGCGGGAAGCCGATCGTATCGGTTCGCTCGGTCTTGCCCAGAATGAAGCGGTCACGTCACGCCGGAACGGAATGTCGTTCTGGCGCCCGCTCGCCATCGCAGCGTCGTTTGTGGTCGCCCTAATGGCCGGCATCGATCAGGTTCTTATCTGGCCGTCATCGGCCGTCACGCCGCAACATTTCGAGACAACGGTCGGCGTTCGGAAGATCGTGCCGCTCGTCGATGGCAGCCGCGTCGAACTGAACACGGCGTCGGCGGTGCGGACAGCCGTGAACGACAAGGTTCGCGAGGTATGGCTCGACAAGGGCGAAGCTTATTTCGAAATCGCGCACCGCGACGGTCTTCCATTCGTTGTTCATGCTGGCAGTCGGACGGTTACGGTGCTGGGGACCAAGTTCTCGGTTCGTCGTGACGGCGATAAAGTGACGGTGTCAGTCGTGGAAGGACGAGTTAGGGTCGATGATGCGATACAGCCCGACTCCGTGCCTGCGGCGATTATCACTGCCGGCGATGTCGCCGTCGCACGGGGTTCGTCGACGTTGCTCGCTGGAAAGTCGGAAGATCGCGTCGTGTCGTCGCTCGGCTGGCGTAACGGCATATTGAATTTCAGCGACACGACGCTCGTAGACGCGGCGGCAGAATTCAATCGCTACAACGCGAAGAAAATTCGGATCGGCGACGATGAAACCGGCGCGATCAGAATCGGCGGCACCTTCCAGGTTTCGAACGTCGATGGTTTCGTGCGTCTATTGCACGAGGCATACGGACTAAAGATTGAGGATAGCGACAAGGGCGTAACGATTTCGAGTTGAGCAGCGTTACGGGTTTGTCGCTGCGACTTGTCTAAGCATATCGGACGAGCGTGAAGAAATCACGCCGCGCTGGAGGGGGAATTATGAACAAGCATCTTGTTGCGGTTCTGACGACGACCACCTGCCTCATGGCCATGGCGGCTCCCGCCTGCGCGCAGGCAGCCACATTCGAGATTCCGGCTGGAAGCCTGTCATCCACGCTTGATCAGTTCGCGCGGCAATCGGGCCAGCAAGTCGTCTACAAAGCCGATGACGTCCGATCGGCCCATTCGGCCGGCGTGAGCGGCACGATGACAACCGCCGCCGCGTTGCGTGCCCTGCTCACCGGAACTGGCTTTACTGCGCATAACGACAAGTCCGGTGCTGTTGCAATTGTCAGGAATAATGTTCGCCTGGCGGAGCCGCCAGAACCGCGAAGAAAGCTTACGTCCACGCCTTCGTCTGGCGATGAAACTTTATTGCCCGCAAATGTTTCACGCGAACCGGAGATCATCGTTACCGGCTCCGCGTTGCCGACGACACCCGGCCAAGCCGCAGTGCCCATCACTGTCATCGGCGCCGACGACATCAAGAAGGGCGGCGTCGACAACAACGTGCTCGAACTCGTCCGCAAGCAGATCCCGTCGTTCGCGGGACGCAGCAACACCGGCAATTCGAACGCCAACAATACCAACCAGAATACCGCCGGCGGCTCGCAGGCACAGCTGCGCAACCTCGACACGCTGGTCCTGATCAACGGCCGCCGCGCGGCGGTGAATGCGATCGCCGGCATGGGTGGCAAGGTGTTCGTCGACCTGGCGCAAATCCCTGCGGCAGCGATCGACCGGGTCGAGGTGCTGACCGACGGTGCATCGGCAATCTACGGTTCCGACGCGGTCGGTGGCGTGATCAACTTCATCCTGAAGAGCGATTACGAAGGGATCTCGGTCGACGGCCGCTATGGCTTCGCCGACGGTTACAAGGAACGCAGCGCCAGCTTCGTCTTCGGGCATAACTTCACCGAAGGCCTGAACATCACCATGGCGGGGACATATTTGAAGTCCGACCCGCTGTACCAGAACCAGCGCAGCTTCACCTCGCCCTTCTACTCGACGGCCACGGCGGTACCGGGATCGGTGGTGAACAGCGGCCTGTTCGGCGTCCTTGCCAATGGGCTCAATTCTCCGTCGCAGCGCAATCCGACCGGTGTCCTTGCGACCGCGCCGAACTTCGCGGCGCTCGTCGCCAACGGCACCTATCTGAACCTGCCGACCACGACCTCGCCGCAGACGACCCCGCCGACGGCCACCAGCAATATCGGTGTCGTCGGCACCGGGATCGGCGGCACTTACGACCTGTCGCAATATCAGACGTTACTCTTGGAGCAGGAGCAGAAGGCACTCGATTTCAGCCTCAACTGGGAGGTTACGCCGGGCATCACCTTCTTTACCGATGCCCAGCTTGCCGAGAACCGCAGCTTCACGCAGTTCCGACCGGTCACCATCGGTGTCACCCTGCCGCAGAACGCGCCTTTTAACCCGGTCGCGGGAGCGCTGAGCGGCATCACCTTCGGCAGCACCACCAATCCGAAGCGCTATTACAACAAGAACGAGAGTCTCAGGATTACCGCCGGATTCAAGGGGCATCTCGACTTCGTGGGGCCGAGCTGGAGCTATGAGGCGGCCTATGTCCACAGCGAGAACACGCTGTACCAGCGGCAAGAGAACGTCATCTACACGCCCAACGTCGCGCTCGCGATCGCGGGTGGGTTCGACGCCTCGGGCAATGCCGTCGCGGGCGGCGCGTTCAGCAAGGTCTATTCGGGCTATTCGCTGACATCGCCGATGGTGCTCGTCCCGGCGCTCGATCCGCTCGCGCGTTCGGGAACGGTCCCGGCGGCAACGCTCGCGGCGCTGTTCGGCACCGAATATATCAACGCGTCGAGCAAGCTGGACTCATTCGACGCATCGGTTCGCGGCAAGCTGTTCGACCTGCCCGCCGGTGCGATCGAAGTCGCGATCGGCGGCGCGTACCGCACGGAATCGCTGACCGGTGAGACCGACCCCAACGGCTATGTCCACACCAACCTCAACTACTGCAATACTGGCGGCGTCCTCGGCACCAACACATCGACATGGACGGGTGGGCAGCAGGCCGACCCGCTGCCGGTCGCGTGCACGTCCTCGACGCCGGGTTCGGTGGGCAATGCGGGACGCACCATCAAGGCCGCCTATATCGAGGGACGCATCCCGATCTTCGGCGGCGATATGTCGATCCCGGGCTTTGCGAAGTTCGACCTGATCGGCGCCGTCCGGTATGAGAATTACAGCGACGCGGGCGAGTCCACCGTCCCGAAAATCGGTTTCTTCTGGAAGGTGTTCGATAACGACGCGGTCACGTTCCGCGGCAGCTTCGCCAAGTCGTTCACCGCGCCGCCGCTCTACCAGAAGTTCGGACCGGTCAACAATCGCCTAGCCGGCCCCGCTATTGTCCCTGCGGCTTTCCCGGGTCTTCCCGCCGGTCTCACCCCGGTTCAGGACGGCGTCAATCCGAACCTGGGACCGGCCAAGGCCGATTCCTATTCGATCGGTGTTCGTCTGAAGCCGCCGTTCATGCCGGGCCTGAAGATCGCGCTCGATTATTCCTATGTGAAGGAGGACGGCCTGCCGGGCGGTATCGGGTTCAGCAACATCTTCCTCGATGTGAACCAGAACGGGGCTGCCTCGATCTTCTCGGGCAACATCGCCAAGGGCAATTTCCCGGGACTGCCTGGCGCGACGGCATTCACCAATCCCGGCGACCTGCGAGCCTATCTCGCGGCGGACCCGGCCAACTACAACAATGTCTATGCGATCGACCGGTTCACCAATTTGGGCGGTATCCGCGTCGAAACGCTGAACGGCTCGATCGATTACACCTTGCCCACGGCGAACATGGGCACGTTCAACTTCAGTTCGATCATGGCGGTGTTCCTGAGCTACAGATTTCAAGGTCTGCCCAGCCAAAGCTTTTATGAATATGCAGGTACCGCGACGAACGGCGGGGCTGGCGTGCAGGGAACACTGCCCAGATTTCGCGCGTACAGCCAAATAAATTGGTCGTATCACGACTTCGGCCTGACTATCGGCAATACATATGTCTCAGGTGTCAATGATCTGGGCGTGGGCGGGGTCACGTTTGACACGAACTCGACGAAGGCGATTCCTACATCCTTCGCAGGACGCGTCGCTGCGTACACGACGTTCGACCTGCGGCTGGGCTACACGGCGCGCGACCTGGACGGCATCGCGAAAGGCTTCGCGATCGCGGTGGGCGTGAACAACGTATTCGACCGGATGCCGCCGATCTCAACCAACGTATTCACCCCCAGCGCGGCCTACACGGACAACACAGCCGATGTCTCGACCTACTCGCCAATCGGGCGACTAGGCTACGTGCAGGCTTCGATAAAATTCTAAACAAATGCAGCAGGAGAGTTTATGATTTATCTTTCAGCAATTCGTAAAGCGGCGATGGGTTTGATTGTAGTCTCCGCGTCAGTACCTTCAAGCTACGCGCATGACCCAAAAGCGCCACTTAATTCCGAACAAATCACATTTATGCGCCAGTATGAGTTAGCAAGGGAAGCGCTCGTACGGAGCGATTTGTCTTCCGCGCGCCAAGCTACGGCCGTCGTTGCCGCGTTGACCGTACTGCATCATGAATCGTCCGGTGTGATAGCGCCCCCTGGCTTCGTTCAAGATGCAAGGAAAATGCTCGATGCTCCAAATATAGAAGAATTTCGCACCTTATTTCAAAGTTACAGTAAAAGAGCCGCCAACGTAGCAAAGCTAAAGCCGAAATATTATGTCATTCATTGTGCAAATTCTCTCGATATTGATCATGACTGGGTGCAATCTGACTCAAAGATAGGTAATCCATTTACAGGAAAATCTGCCGAAGATTTATGCTCCTGATTGAACTCCGGCCATGATAAAGATGCGTCCGCTAATTAATCGTCAGATGATGGTCGGACTGATCCTGGTATCAACGATCATCCCATCGAGTTATGTGGGGTCAGCTGCGAGACGGGACAGTCTAGAGCCGCATACCAAAATCGAGAGGGCGTTGATATTTTCAATTGATGGCGCACGTGCAAAGGACATTGAAGTTTTCATCTCTGCGCATCCTAAATCTGCTTTAGCGATGCTTGCTCAACGGGGAACGCGGTATCTGAACGCTACTGTTCCGGTGTCAGACTCGGTCCCTGGATTGGTGGCGTTGTTCACCGGCGCCACACCCAGGTTGAGCGGGATACCATATATTCCGTGGTTCGACCGGGCTCTTTCGCCAGCGAATTCCGACTGTTCGGTGACCGGCGTATCGGTGTCGATTAGCGACAAACTGAACATTAATCCTGACGCCGAAGATGGCGGCAACGCCCTTGCCGTGTCGAAATTGCCCCGCGACCGCCTTCGCAATTGCGCGCCAGTATGGCCCCATCAGATGTTAAAGGTAAATTCCTTGTTCACCTTGGTCAAACGCGCTGGAGGCCGTACGGCATGGGTCGATCAACACCTTGCTTATGTCGACCTGTTGTCCGGCACAAACGGCACTGATCTCGATGATTGGTTCGCGCCGGATGGTTCGGTAGCACGACGTATGAATTCTTTCGACGCTCTAACCCGCCAAGATGATAGACGCGTCGAGGCGGTATTGAACCAAATATCTGGCTTAACGCATGATAACAAGCAGATGGGAGGTGTTCCAACGATTTTCGGGATGAGCTTTATCACGTTTAACGCGGAACAGAAGTCGGGCGGTTATGACGATTATCAAGAACAGCGACAATCAAAGTTAGAGCGGGCAATCAAGTTTATAGATCATCGAATTGGTATCGTAATCGATAGCCTAAAAACCAAAAATTTGCTGTCCTCTACTATTATAATCATAACATCGAAACATGGTCAGTCTGCAACTGATAAAAAGCAGCGTTTGATTCTCAATAAAGAAATTATCGGAAATATTATTTCTGATGCTGGGGGCGCTACAGTTCAACAAGTCACGCAGGATAGGTCCATATATGTTTGGCTTAGTGATAATAGTAAAGTCCAAAAGATAAAAAGCGAAATTTTGACACGTTCTCCAAAAGGAGTCATTGCATCAATGTTTTCGAACCAACGAGTCAAAGATCTAATGGGCCGAGATCAGTTGCATGGCAGGTCGCCAAATATCATCGTCAATCTCGCCGACGGGGTCATACCGGGCGCTCCAAACGATGCACGAACGGCTGAGCATGGCGGATTCAGTCGTGATGATGTAAGTGTTCCTCTTATACTTTCCGTGTTTAGTGGCTCTCAGCGAATTTCATCCCAGAAGGTCTCACTCACGCAGCTTTCCCCGACGATTGCAACGCTACTTGGTTTACCGGTGCAAAAACTTGACGCTGTTCGACTGGGGCGAGTCGAGGTGCTGCCGCAGTATGCCAGGCATTAACCTCAACATGCAGCGTCGTCGACATGGGGCTACGAAGCACAGTCGATGAAGCAATTTGTCTATGGGAGGATCTCCTATCGCTTCAAGGTGAACAATCAGGAATCGGTTCGTTGGCGGCGCTTTTGATTATCTGCCGATTCATGTGTGGAGTTGCTCGACGGGATGTCGAGGCGCCCTATCGAAACTTCGTTCCCTTCTTACACGGGACCAACTTGGCAATCAGAGACTATGTACCCGATTATCTCACTGCGAAGCTGCTTTGCGTCAAGATCACTCCTCTTTCGGGCGCCGCTGCTTCTGGCAGGCGCCTATGGCCATCACCGGAGTTGTGCGGACCGCGCGGAAAGGTTCGCCTCACTTGCGTACATTGACAGTCGGCACCACTGGAGTGCCGGATGAGCGAATTGTTTCCCGCCGTCAGCGGATCGCCATAGATGGGATCCTGCCGCTGAGCCATGGCGCGCGGAAAACTGGCTGGTCTGACGGAATTGAGATAAAGGACTCCCTTGGTCGATTTTCACTTTTGGAAATGAGATGGGTAACCGTCCCTCATTGATTGAATGCGCTGTTATGTCTCGGCAATGAGCGGTCGGTGTTTTGTGTCGGACGCGATGAAGCAACGGGCCACGCCGAATAATGCTGGAGTTCACAACGTCTGAACGCTTGTCTTGGCAAGGCAATATTCATACCTACCAATTATAGATGCGTGCGATGCAGAGCCTAAGCAATCAGGATTACTATTTGGCCCGCGCAGACGATGCGCGAGCACGTGCGGAGGCGGCTCGCGATGCGCGCGTTGCCGCGCTGCATCTCGAGCTGGCGGACCGATACGATAAACTAGCTGAATTGCTTGTCGAACAGCAGCGTCCGCTGTCCGCTGAATAAACGTACGAAACTCACGACTTGGCACCCAGGCGCGGTGAAGCATGGTATCGCGCTGTCTCACCGCGACACAAGCTTTAACTTTTTTGCGTTGCACAATACAGTTGCAAATAAGCTCAAATCATCTGTCTTCGTACATTAGATGACCTCGCGCCGCTTTCGGGGTAGTGCGGGCGACGCTTGCTATTGAGTGCCAATATAGCCCTCAGACTACCGAAAAAGCACACAACGCTGAAAAGTGGCGAGCCGCGAGGGGTGAGTGCCTTCGGTGCGTATGACAAGGTAAATGCGCGATCAAATAGCTTGCGCTGATCAATTGCCCACGGGTCGCAGCGTGGAGCAGGGGCGAGCGGGGGAGAAGGCGGCGCGCCCGCCTTTGCGCCATCCCGCCCGCCCCACATCAACCCACTATGCGCAAGTGCTGGATTTCGCCCTCATGGGTCTCATTTAGCGGGGCAAGCCAAAACCAACTTTTCGGTTACGGAAAATCATGAACTTTCGGCTTTCGTACGATCTCTGTCATCCACGAATGATGGTTTTTGCCTAAGGGGCGATGATATCGAATATTATGGAATCGCGAAGTGTGAACATGAGCGGCATCGCGAGCCGGCATTTGGGTCAGATCATACCGGTGCAACGGCTGGGTCGAAGCGCATTGCAATGGCGCGCCTGCTTAAGCGGATCATGTTTGACAACACGCTTTTGTAGGCGAGCAGATCCGATCCGGGGCCGGCAACACCGACATGCTGAATGTTGGCACTCTGCCATGTCGGCACCATCGCAATTTGCTTCGCTCTGACCCGGAAATGAGACAGTTATGGACGGGTCGATATAGTGTGGCCGCACATGGCGGATGCTAATTAGTACTGCTCCTGTGGTCGACTGACCATGCATACAGCTCCCGAGCAATCTCTCAGCTATCTGATCGAATGAGCGATCCCATGAACCAATGCCGAGCGCAGGTTGGCCCGTGTTCCACATTTTTAGACTTAGAGTCAGGCACACCAACGGGATTTAGCGATTTCGGAACGAGCGGTGTTACGGGTTTGTGGCTGCAACTTGTCTAAGCACATCGGACGAGCGTGAAAGAATCACGCCGCGCTGGAGGGGACTTATGAACAAGCATCTCGTTGCGGTTCTGACGACGACAACCTGCCTCATGGCTGTGGCGGCTCCCGCCCGCGCGCAGGCAGCCACATTCGAAATTCCGGGGGGCAGTCTTTCATCGACGCTCGACCGTTTCGCACGGCAATCGGGCCAGCAGGTCGTTTACAAAGCCGACGATGTCCGATCGGCTCGTTCGGCCGGCGTGAGCGGCACGATGACATCGGCTGCCGCACTGCGTGCCTTGCTCACCGGAACCGGTTTTGGCGAAGTCCCTTATTCGTGTCGACGCGCATAGATTTACCTGGAAAAGAGTTCGACCGATTATCAACAAGAAGCTGACGCGGAGCTGAAGGCGACAATGACGAAAGTTTTTCGTCATTTTTGTTCGGGTTCATGTCGAGCTGCCGTCGCAGGGATCGAGCGAGGAAGCTTTCATCTGGGAATCAACGGGAGCGAATGATTTTGCTTTCGAAGGACAGGTTCGGAATGCATCGCAGCAATCTTACGTGTAGCGCCGATATCGAGGGTGTCTTGAGCGACCCGCATCAGTGACTATTGTCAGCGCGAGGCGAACTTGAACCTTCGCGCCCAAGCAGAGCGTTCATGAGAATTCTCCGCAGAGTGTGATGCAGCGCCACTTGTGACGGTGCAAAGAAATGGCGGCATGGCACTTGCCAGCGATCGCAACTCCATGATCGGCGACAGAAATTTCTTCTAAATGCCTTGAATGTGAAACAGGCGGCCGATGCCAGCTGTGACAGCCATTGCCAAGCTACCCCAAAAGGCGACGCGAACCACGGCTCCCACCATCGGCGCGCCTCCCATTCGTGCACCGACCGCACCAAGAAGTGCGAGCATAAGCAGCGAAACCGTGAAAATCGCTGGTACCAGAATAGTGCCCGGTAAAAGGAAAGTCGTCATGAGCGGGGCCAGCGACCCCGCTGCGAATGCTGCGGCGGACGCCATGGCGGCCTGGATCGGGCGCGCGACCGTATGCTCTGCAATGCCAAGCTCGTCACGAACGTGCGCGCCGAGCGCGTCACGGTCCATAAGCTGCTGCGCCACTTGCCGCGCCAGCTCGTCTTTCAAGCCGCGGGCTTGGTAAATCGCAGTCAGTTCGCGTATCTCATGTTCAAGATCGGTTGCCAGTTCGCCGCGCTCGCGCGCGATATCGGCTTTTTCGGAATCGGCTTGCGAGCTGACCGAAACGAACTCGCCGGCCGCCATCGACATCGATCCAGCGACCAGGCCCGCAACAGCAGTCAGCACGATCTGATTAGGTGGCATCGCAGCTGCTGCCACGCCGACGACCAGGCTCGAGGTCGAAAGCAATCCATCGTTCGCGCCAAGCACCGCCGCGCGAAGCCATCCGACGCGCGTTATGAAATGTTGCTCCGTCATCCGTTGGCCCTGTCGCATTTGTCTATCATGCGTCAACTGTGGCTCTTCAGCGTTATACGGGCGTGAGTACCCCGATTCGCAGGTCGAAAGTTTCGCCCGTCGCGTTTCGCGCTGCGCAGGTTGTCCGCGCTGTGCCGGTTGTTGGCTTGCATTGATAGCCCGAGAATTGCTGTGAGGCCGGTTGCCCCCCCATGGTCGCTTTGCGAGATCAATGGGGCTGAAGGGTGCCCTCGGCAGTCCGACTGCTCATGAGGCCGACATCGATTAGATCGGGATGCTGCGTCATCGTCGGCAAAGCCTCTGACACTCGCGCCGCGGTTTGCATGCTCTCGATCTTGCGGTCGCGTCGACCTATTCAATCAGTGACGGACTCGCATTGATCGTCGCAGGCGGACACGAGAAAAGTAGGCTGTTCCGCTTCTCTGACGGCCTGTTAGTTGCGTCGTCGATACTGCTGTCGGCGCGGGAAAACGCAACTCGTCTCGTCGCAACGCAACTTCCTGCCGCCGCTCGTACGCGCCGCCAAGCCGATCTCTCGGTTTTGAAGCGGGGGAGTCCGCATAAAATCGGTCTGAGTTAGGCAAACTGATTTTCCGGCGAGACGCGCAGTGCCTCACCACAGACTTTCTTTCCATCTGGGCTGTTCCATCGCCCCGGCGTCGTTCTGCCAGCGCCTGATTGCGCAACCTGGCACGTCGTCACGCATGATCGCTGCGCAGCCTTTGGGCTGCGGGGAGACACATTGTGCGTAAGTGACTGGGCGACCGCTATTTCGATGTTCCGCAATCGCGTCCTCGACGCGGTCTGGCAGCGTTGGCCCGGGCACACCCAAATCATAGCGGATACCGAGCCCCAGCAAGCCGATGACTGTAAACGCACCAAAATGTTCAAACGCCGGTTCGAGCGCCGTCAAAAAAGCCTATATCCTGAGCCTGATGTTTCGCACGTCGATCGATCGCCTTAAGACGTAAATTATCACCGATTGTGACGAACGTTTTGGACGGCGGTGCAGGATCATTGCGATGATGGAGATAGCAACGCTGGTCGGAAAACAAGCAATGACTTCGGCGTTCGCCGTGCGGATGAGCTCGCGTTTATCGGAGCGCGCTATTGCCCGTTTCACCCCCTTGAGTCACAGTCTGAGAGAGGATGCGAAGCACGTGAAATATGTGCCGGTATGACGTGCAACCAGATGAGTCTGATTCTGTCGATTGAAAAACCAGACGTTTCCTTCTCACGGCTCACCGCTGGGAAGCGCTAACGGATCACCCATTATGCGCAACTTAAACGCTTATCCGCTGCGACGGCTGGCATTGAAATTGACGATCCTCGCCGCGTTCGCTTTGGCGCGCGGACCGTCGGTCTTCCGCGCCAACACCGTCATTCTTTTCGCATTCGCAACTGTTTTCGACATCGGGCTCGCTCTTTTCCGCCGCGACAGGTTGAACCATCATAATTTTACCTACTGGGATGAGGCAGCCGTATTCGCGCTGCTGACATGTCTCTTGCTGATCGCGTGACAACGGACATGAGCGCGTAACGGGCCTGGCAGTTATCGCATGGCGCGCGACCTAGATCGGTGTCGGCACATTGGGACACGGCGATGCAACCTTGACCGAACATGGACGTTGCAACGCCCGTCAATAACGGACTGTATCGTGCTCAACTTTCATTTATCATCGCTTCAGTCGGTCTCGTCTTATGCCCCATGGCAAACTGTGCTTAGGGAATGAATATACTGGACAAGCTGAAGCGGTTGGGACCCGGGCTTGTCACCGGCGCAGCGGATGACGATCCGAGCGGCATTGCGACTTATTCACAGGCGGGAGCACAGTTCGGCACCGGCCTGATGTGGACGATGACATTGGCCTATCCGCTCATGGTCGCTGTCCAGCTCGCGAGCGCCCGCGTCGGCCGTGTCACGGGACACGGTCTTGGCAACAGCCTGGACAAGGTCATGCCCAAGGGCATTGTCATCGCACTCATTGGACTGCTCTTCTGCGCGAACACCATAAATGTCGGCGCCGATCTCGCCGCAATGGGTGCGGCATCCGCCCTCGTGCTCCCCGGGTCTCCGCACGTTTTTACGATCGGCTTCGCGATCGTGTCACTGCTCCTGCAACTGTTCGTGCCCTATCACAGCTATGTGAATTTCCTGAAGTGGCTCACGCTGGTGCTGTTAGCGTACATCGCGTTGCTTTTCATCATTAAGGTCGATTGGATGGCTGCGGCGACGGGGCTCGTCGTCCCCAAGATATCGGGGGTCGCCGCGGTCACCGCGATCGTTGCGATCTTCGGCACTACGATCAGCCCATATCTCTTCTTTTGGCAGGCGGCGCAGGAGGTCGAGGATATCAATCAAAGCGACGAGCGCGAGCCGCTCAAGAACAAGAAATCACAGGCTCATGACGCGCTCAGCCGCATTCGCTGGGACACGGTCGTCGGGATGGGGGTGTCGACCATCGTCGCGCTGGCAATCATGCTTGGTACTGCGGCAACGCTCAATGCAGCGGGAAAGACGGATATCCAGAGCGCGGCCGATGCCGCACAGGCTCTAAAACCGATTGCGGGAAACTTTGCGTTCGCGATTTTCAGCCTGGGAATCATCGGGACGGGCCTTCTTGCCATTCCGGTCCTCGCGGGTTCGTCGGCCTACGCCGTTTGCGAGATCGGCGGCTGGAGTGCGAGCCTCGAAGACAAGCCGCAGCGTGCGAAAGCGTTTTACGCGGTCATAACGCTCGGGACCGTTCTAGGTCTGGCCATCGACTGGTCCAACGTTAATCCGATAAAGGCGCTTTTCTGGAGCGCAGTCATAAATGGGATGGTCGCGGTCCCCGTCCTCATCGGCTTGATGATCGTCGTCTCCAAGCGTTCGATTATGGGCGACTTCGTCGCCTCGCCAGCACTCAAGTTTTTTGGCTGGCTCGCGACGGGGATCATGGCCGTCGCTGCAGTCGCGATGATCGTCCTCAGCACGCCGCTGGCGGGTTCGTAGCGCCGCCCTAGCGTTTAGGATATTCGCATCAGGCACGAAAGGACAGAGGCCAGTGGGGTGGGAAAAGCCTCAAGGACCTTTCGTTCGGGCCCCTCTTGCGCGTCGATCCACGCGATGATCTCGGCAAGTTTACACCCGCATGCGGGGCAGAACGCGGTCTTGCGATTGATCGTACAGGTCTTGTGACACTGGGATAGTCGCTGAGGCGTACTCATGGCTTAGCGTGTCTCGTCATTGTGAGACAAAGGTCAAATCTTGTTTTTCACATGCCTACGGAATGATTGCACCGTAGATGAACGGGCGCGTAAAAGACATCGGGCGGCAATGCGGCGATGACGACATGATGGCAATGAAGGAGATCGGATGACATTCGTCGATCGATTGAAGCCTTATGGCGAAATCGGCGCCGTCATTCCCTGTCGCGAGATGACGCTTCTCGCGGGCGACTGGGAGCCGCCGATGGTGGTCGGCCGCGGTGAAATCGTTGTCCAGTCGGCCACGTCGTTTCAATATCGATTGGTAGGTATGCCCGACGATATCGGCCATGCCCTCCGGACGATGAACCGGATTCGGGCCGACCCCTACAACGGGCTTTTGCGCGAGCGCCTCGATGCCGTCACCGAGGATGGTGTGCGCCTTTCGTGCGGATGGACCATTCCAAGCCTCTGGACCGGGGACGACGAGGCCGACGGCGACGCAGATTGGATTTTCACTGGCAATTTCGACGCGCTGACGATCGATGACCGCGGGACCACGCCGCTTGAGACGCATGCCGCCTATCTCCTCCCGGCCGAAGGCCGTGCGCGGATCTTTCTGCGGCGGCTGTTCCCGAAAGCCAAATCGGGCGCCCAATCCGTTCATACGATGCAAATACTCGATACCGAAGTGACGTTCTCGCTCGACGATCGCGCCAATCTGCTGACGATCCATGCGCCGGGAAACGGGAAGCTTCCCGTGACCATGACGGAGAACTGGCTCGGCGAACCCCTTCGCATCCTGTTCGGGCAGCTCATCTACCCGCGCTTCGTTTCACGCGGCATACGGACGGGACGCATGAACTGGATTCGGCCATCGCCGTCCTGGTCGACGGAAACCGGCGCTTGCGGACTGTCGCAGGCCGGCAAATCGGCGATGAGTCCAGCCGAATTCTGGGACAGCTATGCGCGCCTGCTGGCGCACATCGCACACATGGGCGACCATGAGGCGCACGCGATCACTGACTTCTATGTCGAAGTCATCCAAGCTGCCAGCGGGTCGCGATGGGTCTGGGCGCTGACCTATGCGAGCGCTGCCGAAGGGTTGATCAACCTCCTGTTCCCGCGCGGCTCGCGCCGTTCGGATCTGGAGGCCGCCGACCTGATCAAGCTTGCGTCCGAAGTGGACGCGTTCAAGGCGTATGTCGATTCGTGGTCCGGCGACGCACGCCTCAAGGATCCGGCCAAGGACGCCGCGGTGCGCATGCTCGAGACGAGCGCAATGATCGCCCTTCGACAGTTGCGGAAAGAGGGCTGGATAACGCCCGACAACTTCAAGGCGTGGAAGACGATCCGCAACGACGTCATGCACGGGGCTCTGGTTTCACCCTATTCGAGCGCGGAGGACGATGCCCTGCTCCTCAATCTCTCCGGGCTTTTTCATGCGCTGACGCGCCGGATCGTCGCCGGAGTCGATCCGGCAACCGGCGCGCTTGGGATTCCGCCACCGAGCATAAGTTGACGCTCAAATAGCAAAGATCTCAGTGCGCATATTTCACGCAGAGTAGCGGCTACGCCATCGTGATTTCGCGCGGCTACTTTGACGGACGCAGTAAAATGGCTTGAGAATCAACGCCTATTTCTCATAGGCGTCTCGCGCGCATGGCGTTGAGAGAGGCTGATCAGATGGGACGGATCGTTGAGCGCTGAATTGACCGACGCGGCCTTCGATCAGTTTCGCGCACAACATGGGCCCGCCTGGGGACCGCGTCACACCCGGGATCCGAGCGAGAGCGAACTGCTGGATGACCCGGACCAGCTCAGCCCGCTCATCGACGGCGCCGCTCCCGCAGAAAACGCGATCGCGCGAATGGATCCCATAAGTGCCGACGGCCTTCCTGTCCCGCGACGCCTCTGGGTCGTGCGCGAAGCGGATGTCGTTCACGCCGAGGAAGAGTGCGCTTTCGGCAAGGCGCTTGCCTCGAGCGCGATCAAGCATACGAACCTGACAGGTGGGGGCCCCGCCTTCAGCGGTGGCGAATTCCTGATGCTCCCGGACGACACGCTCGTTGTGAGCGGTGACAGCGGCCGCTATGGGCCTCGCACCGCAGATGAGATGCAGGACGTTGCAATTGCATTTAGAAATGCTGGTTATACCGTCTATTCGACAGGTTACGATCAGGAAGCGAATCGTGCTTTTCCCCTCGTTGGTCCGGCGCCCAAACTGATATGACGCTCGAAGAAATTTTCGGGGAGGGTTCGCTGGGCGACGACGCCGCGGCGCATGCGGCGACGAGCGCGCGCATTTTCGTTCGCAGCCAGATGCAACTCGCCCTCGATAGCGAAGGCGCAACGGGAAGGCGGCTGACAGCGCGCGAAGCCCTCGATGCCTATGGTCTTGCTTTGCTCGAGACGGTTGTCGAGGAGGGCGGTGTCGGTGTTATCACCGATGCCGACGAGCCGGCAAAGACGCTCTCCGAACGCCGCCGCACGCTTCGCTTGTCGAAGCGGGAACTCGCGCAGGCCGCGCAGGTCAGCGTCGACGACGTGACGAACGCTGAAACGCCGGGCGAGGTCGTTCCGTTTCGAACGATCGAACGGCTTGCCCAGGCGCTCGCGCTCGACGAGCGCACGATCGGATTGGCGGGCGTTGCGCAAGGCGATCACGCGCTCGGCACAAGGCTGCGCGAATTGCGAAACGCTGACGATCGTCAGGGGGATTTCATCACGACGGTCACCGACGCCGCATGGGTTGTCGCGCGCCAGAGTGAACTCTCTCGTGTTCTGGGTGCCGACAGAGACATGAAAAGTGCGTTCGGCCGCAAGAACAGCCAATATGGCACGCAGATCTGGAAACAGGGATATTCGCTCGCCGAGCGAACGCGCGAGATGCTGGGCCTCGAGGCACGGGCGCCAATCGAGAGTATCTATAAGCTTGCCCAGGATACGCTTGGCATTCCGGTCATCGATACCGGGCTTTCGGCCGACATTGCCGGTGCGACTGTACTCGTCGGGTCGTCGCGGGGCATCGTCCTCAACACAGAGGGCGCCAACCGCAATATTCTCGTCCGGCGCATGACGATTGCACATGAACTCGGCCATCTCCTCTGGGATCCCGACAACCAGCTTGAAGCGGTTCGCGTCGATGATTCCGCCGATCTCGGACGTCGCAACATACGTGACGCGGTAGAGGCGCGCGCAAACGCCTTTGCGATCGCTTTTCTCGCGCCGTTGGAGGCCGTGCGGGCACTTTATGCGGAGCGGGGCGATTTTCACGATACCGCCGCCGCCATTGCGGACCGTTTCGGTATCACCGCACTGGCGGCCGCACACCATCTTGCCAATGTGTGCGATCTTCGCGCCGACGAGGTGTCACGCGTCAAGAGGGCGAACGCGACCGTGACCCGGAAGTGGGAGATGCGGGAAATCAGGGACAATCTTCTGAAAGCGCGCGTTCCGTCGAGCCGCGGCAGTCGTTTCGCGCTTCTGACGATGCAAGCGGTGCGCAAGAACCTCATCACGCTCGACACTGCGGCGTCGTGGCTGAAAATCGAAAAGCACCTGCTGACCGACCTATTCTGAAATCCATGTTTCGCGATGCAACTCTATGCCGCCGGCGTCTCGGGTTCCTCGAAGTTCCGCAATCTCGCAGTCAGCCATAGCAATGCCGCCAAGACATTCGACGGCGAGCCACGGTGGACGAGATTTCTCGCCCTGTTCGGCATTGCCGCTGCCAAGGACATTCCATGTGACGATGCCCGCGGCATCGTGGCCCCGCACTGATGCAGGCGCGCGCTCGAATTGTGGACTTGTGACGCGTGAAGCGGGTGTGGGCCGACACCGACGAGGCCTGAAGCTACAGCGCTCATGTTAGATGTCAGTGAATCACTAGATCCTCCGAGATTCGCTGAATGTTTCCGAGCACACGACGCCGACATTGATGCCCGATGCATAAACGGGGTCGTGGCTTTGGTGCTGCGGTGGAGTGGGCGCCGTCAGGACTTCCGCCGCCGATTGTACGAGAAACCGATAAATATCGCGGCGGCCATTGCAAGCTGCGTCAGGATCGACTGCCAGGTCGGGAAAATGCCGAGCATCGACAGTCGCGGCGCGGCGGCCAGGGGTGCGATGTCGATGATGCCGGCTTCCTGAAGGCCGGCGACGCCCTTCCCGGCGAGGACGACCGTCAGCCCCGCCATCAGCCACGAACTGTAGGAGAAGAATTGGGCGATCGGCAGCTGACGGCTGTAGCGCAGCATGGCCCAAGCGATCACCCCCAGCAGCAGTACCGCCGCTCCGGCGCCTGCAAGCAGCGCCCCACCATTGCCCTGTGCCCAAAGCGCCGCGTAGAACAGGATCGTCTCGAACACCTCGCGGTATACGACCACGAAAGCGACGCCGCACAGAAGCCAGGCCGAGCGACTCGACAGGGCATGCGCCATCTTGTCGCGGATGTAGCGTTGCCATTGATCGGCCTGCGCCTTGCCGTGCATCCAGATGCCGACCGACAGCAGAACGACGGCAGCGAACAGCGAGCCGAACCCTTCCGTTAGTTCGCGGCTCGCGCCGCTGATCCCGATCGCATAGGTGGCGACGAACCAGGTGAGCAGTCCAGCCGCGAGGGCGCCGATCCAGCCGCCATGGACATAAGGAAGGACCTCGGTGCGCTCTGCCTTTCGGAGAAAGGCGATCATGGCGACTATGATGAGCAGGGCTTCCAACCCCTCGCGCAGCAGTATCGCCAGTGCGCCCAGAAACGTCGAGACTTGGCTGGACGCGCTCGGCGCCAAAGCCGCTTCGGCGTCGTTGAACAAGCCGTTGAGGACAAGCGCGCGGGTCGCGAGATCATCCGCCGATACGCCCTGGTCGATTGCGGCGCGATACTCGCCCATCGCGCCTTCGATCCGGCTGAGCAATGTCGCATCGCGCGCGCCCAGAGTCGGCTCGACCGGCTCGAACCCGTCGAGATAGGCGGAGAGCGCGATCTCCTTGGCAGCGCGACGGTCCCCTTTGCGAAACGCGTCGAGACTGGCTGCGAGCTTTTGCCGAACCAGCGAGAGTGAGGCAGGCGCCTGCGCGACCACCGCCTCCGGATGACGGCGCAGATAGGCCATCACCGCCAGCGCCGGCTGTTCGCCGATACTCGATGAAAGCGTGGCGGGGGTGAGCGAAACCAGTGTCTTGAGGTCGGGTATGCGCTGTCGCAGCGCAAGATCTGCTTTCCACAAGCGCTCGCCTTCGCGCACCTGAGCATCGGTAAAGGTAAAGCTCCCTGCGCGCAGCGCAAGCGCCCAGCGATCGTCGCTCGGAAGGTTCGAGAAACTCTGCATGGCAGTGCCGTCAATGCCCTGGCCGATGACCTGATAGAGCGCGAATATGCTTCGCTGGCGGGCGCGGGCCAGATCGGTGAAGGCGATCGGCGGCGTGCTGAGCTTGGCCGCATTCGGGCCATGGCCATCGCCTGTCGAGCCATGACATGCGGCGCAGGTCGTCTGAAACAATGCCTGGCCTCGCGCGTCGCTCGGCGGTGTGGCGGGGGCGAGCGGGACGGGATAGGCTTGGAGGAGGCCTGCGGCGAGGCCATGCGCGAGTCTCGCGACGTCTTCCGGCGACCCCTTGCGGCCGATGACAGCCTGGAGGCGAGCGGCGCCCGACATCAATGCCGCGCGCTGCGGTGTCGGCGGCAAGGTTGCGAGCCGCGCCGACACGGATGCCGCGAATTCGGTCATCTCGGCATATTCAGACGCGCTCTTTATCCGGCCTCCATCGACCGCGCCGCCATAGTCCACCGCCATATAGTCGAGCAGTCGCCAGGCGGTTTGCACGGCGTTCGGGTCGGCTGCGGGTGCCGCGCTCAGCCCGGCCGGAGTCGCGACCAGCCACAAAAGCGCGACAACCGAGGCAAGGACGTGCCGAGCCGTTGCCGCTGAGAATCGGCGAAAAGGAAGGTAGGACATCGTTACGCCCTACAACCTCCAGTAGCTGTAGAAGCAAGAACTTTGCGAGCACGACGCAATAGCAATTATCAGAACGGCGTGGTGCACAGCATGGGCGACGTCCGGTTGGCCAGGATCAATAATAGTCGGCAAGCCGGATTTCGCGGACGGCGCCGCCGTCGACCGTGAGTCTCACGCGTCTTCCGACAGGTCCGAAACGCCAGCGCCAGAGCGCTCCTTGGGTATAGGTAAAGTCGATCTGTCGGCCATCGACAGCAACGATCCGCTCTCCGATCGCCCAGCCGTCGCGCGCCGCGGGACTTCCCACCGCGACATGGACCACAATGAGGGCGTCGGTGGAAGCCGCGAGACCGAGGCCGCTATGATCCTCCAGCATGGGCGGTCGGCGGCCGGATGCGAGCGCGTGGAGCCAGAGCCGTCCGACCGTGAAGTCGAGCACCACGTCGAATTGTGCAAGCAGCGGCAGGCCGATAGTGCCAACCGTGCTGCCGGAAAGCCAATCGTCGACGGCGAGCGCGGGGATGACATCCACGCCTAGGCCCGCGACCTCGGTACGATCCACCGTGAACGTGGTTGCGAGACGCTTGCCGTCCACGCCGCCGAGAACCGCGGTTGAACGCGGCTTGCCGTCTAGCAAGCCGTGCCGATCAGCATAGCCGCGCGAAACTATCAGCGCCGTGCTGCTCCCGAGGTCGACCACGAGCGGCACAGGATCGAGTCCGGCGATCGACGCATAGACCAACAGCTCGCGATTGCTCCCGTGCCCCATTGGCGTGAAAGCCCAATCCGGTCCGCCTGCAAAGCGCTCGGCCAAGGCGTAGCGCGCATTCGCGAAATCCAGCGCCAGGCACCGACCGGCGAGCACGTCCTGGCCCAATACGAGCTCGATCGGCCTGCCGAACGCGGCCGACGCCGTATCAAGATCGGCAGTATAGGCCAGGGCAAGGTGGCGTGACTCCCGGCCGATCACGACATCGAGGTCGCGGACGATCCTCGCGGAGGCTCGTCCGCCCAATCCGCGGATCGTGCGTGTCTCGGCCCCGTCCAGCCCCAGTCGCTGCGCGAGCGAAGCGCTGATGATGGAGGCTGCGCTGCCGCTGTCGAGAATGGCCGCGACCGAAATTCCGCCGACGTCCGCACGCACCACCAGCGTATCGCCGGTTGCCATTTCGAAGCTGTCCCAAACGGCATCGGAAGCGAGCCCGCTCCACAATCCGCCCGGATGCGCCGTCATGGCGAGCAAGCGGGATGGCGTGGCCGCCATCGCCAAGCCACTTCCGGACAGAAGGCCGGCGAGTATCGCTCGTCGCTGTACGGTCGAGACGTCCGAATTGCGCTTCACCACATGACCCGGTTGGTCGCTGTCCAAAGTCGCAGCGATCGTTCAGCGTCTACTTCTTCCAGCCACTGGAGGATCAAGCCCTTTTCGCGAAGAGATGGCGCGTTCGCTATGCGACCGGCCGGGCGATGGCCTGGATGACGCGGCAGTCGGCGATCCGCTGGCGATCGCAATTCCGGCTCATCGCCCCCAGTTCGTCGCGAAGAGCGGCGAGTTGTCCCAAGCGTTCTTCAACCGCGGCGAGGTGGCGAGATGCGATTGCCATCGCTTCCCCGCAATCGCGCCCCGGCTCGCTGGCGAGCGCAATGAGCGAACGGATTTCCTCGATCGAGAAGCCCAGCCTGCGGCCGTTGCGAACGAAGTTGACCCGATCGACATCGCGAAGCGCATAGGTGCGCCGATTAGACTCGGTCCGCACCGGCCGGTCGAGCAACCCGATTTCCTCGTAGAAGCGGATCGTCGTCACTTTGGTGGCGGTCGCGCGCGATAGCTCTCCGATTTTCATGCCGTCTTTGTCTCCAGCGTGCCCGCGAACGTATCGCATAACGCTTGCTTCTACAGTGACTAGAGATTGTACGGAAGCTTCATGACCGAATCCGCTTCCTCATCCTGCGCCTGTCGTGGCGACGAGAAACGCGCACAACACGACCCGGCCTATCGACACGCGCTTAAGATCGTCGTCGCGCTCAACCTCGCGTTTGGCCTGTGCGAGCTGATCGGCGGCTTTGTCGCCGACAGTCAGGCCCTGAAGGCGGATTCGCTCGACTTCCTCGGGGATGGCTCGATCAGCCTGCTGGGCCTGATTGCCCTCGCATGG
Organism: Sphingomonadales bacterium UBA1936; assembly: GCA_002336985.1. GTDB lineage: Bacteria > Pseudomonadota > Alphaproteobacteria > Sphingomonadales > Sphingomonadaceae > Sphingomonas_O. The sequence continues at coordinate 4,976 of DDFE01000102.1, read as the reverse complement.
TCTGCCCGTGCCCGTGCCCAAGTAGCGCTCACGCAAGGGCTGTTTCTGGGCACGCTGGGCTTCGGCGTGATCGCCTTCGCGATCTGGCGCGCGCTGAATGCTGCCGTGCCGGAAGCGGAACTGATGGGCGGGATTGGTGCCGTGGCGCTAGCCGTCAACGTCACGTCCGCCTTGCTGCTCGCCCGTTTCCGTGAAGGCGACGCCAATGTGCGGGCAATCTGGCTGTTCAGCCGCAACGATGCAGTTGCGAACGTCGCCGTCATCGTGGCGGCCGGGCTTGTTGCTTGGACGGGCAGCGCGTGGCCCGACCTCGTGGTCGCCGGCGTGATCGCCCTCCTGTTTCTCCATTCGGCCTATGTGATTGTCCACGATGCGCGGTCCGAACTCAGTCCCAACCTTTGAATCCTTGGGGCTTACGACTCATTTTCGAGCACAGTTTCTTTCGGCTAGCCCTGGTCTCTTCCGCTAACGCGGCGAGTAGGGTCCGCCGGATAAAAGCTTCTGCTTTTCTTCAAACCGGTATGCCAGGCGCCAGTGTTTCTGGCCCGACGGGAGGGACCAGCACGAACAGTCCGCCATTATCTGCTTTCTTCACCGGCTTTGCCGCTGGTTTCAGACTGCGGAGCGAGGTGTCGGTAAGCATGTTGGTAATTTACCTCAATGCCCAACACGTACCAACAATTTTACCAACAGAGTAGGTGGGCTGCCCCGGCATCCAGCGGGCCAGTGTGGCACGATTACTAGAAAAAATATCGCTAATTTCAGATTCTTATAGACAATTTGGGCCGTCTTGAGAGCTGCTGCAATGGTTGTTTTGGTCGGGACGTCTGGTATGATGAAGCTGCGGCTTCTGTATCGCCGGATTGTGCGCGAGAAGCGATGGACGCCGAAGACCCGCTGTTCCTGCTCTACACCTCGGGATCGACCGGAAAGCCCAAGGGCGTCCTTCACACGACCGGTGGCTACCTCCTCTGGGCCAGCTACACCCACGAATGCGTCTTCGATTGCAGGGATGGTGACGTCTATTGGTGCGCCGCCGACGTGGGCTGGGTCACGGGACACAGCTACATCGTCTACGGCCCGCTTTCGAACGGCGTCACGACCCTGATGTACGAAGGCGTGTCCAACTGGCCGACCCCTTCGCGAATATGGGAAGTTGTCGACAAGCACCAGGTCGCGCAACTCTACACCGCGCCTACCGCACTCCGCGCGCTCATGCGCGAAGGTGACGACTACGTCACTCGCACCAGCCGCGCGTCGCTGCGCCTGCTGGGTTCCGTCGGCGAGCCGATCAATCCCGAGGCCTGGCGCTGGTATTACGACGTCGTGGGCGAAGGGCGCTGCCCGATCGTCGATACATGGTGGCAGACCGAACCGGCGGTCGCCAGGGTCTGCCATCAAGCCCTTCTTCGGCGTCCAACCGGCGCCTGTCGATGCGGACGGCAAGTTGCTCGACGGTGCGACCGACGGCAATCTGGTTATCCGGCGCAGCTGGCCGGGGCAGATGCGCACCGTGTGGGGCGATCACGACCGGTTCTTCCAGACCTATTTCTCGACCGATCCGGGCAGCTATTTCACCGGCGACGGGTGCCGGCGCGACGAAGATGGCTATTACTGGATCACCGGTCGCGTCGATGATGTTATCAACGTATCGGGCCACCGCATGGGAACGGCCGAGGTCGAATCCGCGCTGGTGCTGCACAAGACTGTCGCGGAGGCAGCGGTCGTCGGATTCCCGCACGACATCAAGGGACAGGGTATTTACGCCTATGTGACGCTGAACGCTGGTGAGGATCCCAGCGACGCATTGCGCAAGGAACTCGTTACCTGGGTCCGGACAGAGATCGGGCCGATCGCGACACCCGATGCAATCCAGTTCACGCCAGGCCTACCCAGACGCGTTCGGGCAAGATCATGCACCGCATCCTGCGCAAGATCGCGGAGGACGACGTGTCGAGCCTGGGGGATGCGAGCACGCTCGCCGATCCTTCGTTGGTCGATGACCTAATCAGGAACCGGGTCGGCTCGTTCCTCGCAGGTGCGTCGGGCGCGATCAGGGGAGGACGCCTCCTCCTTGGTCTCTGATTACCGCACCTCGTTTCTACGGCGGCGCCGATGCGGCAATGCCCCGAGCAAGGAACGCCGCTGGGCGAAGGGTTCGAACATTTCTTCGGGGCCTTCTGGATCAAGCAACTTGGTGTCGGCGATCCATTCCGCGGTGGGAGCGAGTTCGGGCAGCTTAAAGTCGCGCAGCGTGCGACCGCTGCTACTGCGCAAGGCGTCGATGGTCGCTATCAGCGAACCGGTTTCGGCGAGAGTGGCTTCGACGGCGTCACGCGTAATACCGAGATGTTCGGCGATCAGCCCGTCACGGATCGCGCTTATGCCGCTCGATATGTTGCCCTGCCCTTCGAACTCAGCGTCGATGGTGACATCGCATTCGCTGTCGAGACGAAGCGACCGGTTATTGAAGTTCGACGAGCCGACCCGCAGGGCCGTGTCGTCGACAACCATGACCTTCGCATGGACATAGACCGGAACGCCCGATTCGGTCACGGGATGGTACAGCCGGAGGCGATCCTTCAGGTCGCAGTCGCGAAGAGCGGCGACAAGACGTGCTCGAGCCGTGTCCATTGCGACCGGCTCCAGCCAGCCGTTGGCAGTGGTTGGATTGACGATCACCACTTCCGGGGCATCCGGTTCGTGAAGACGCTGCGCGATCGCTTCGGCGATCCGCCGTGACGCGAAATACTGGCTCTCGGCGTAAATCCAGCGACGCGCGCGCCGGATCAGCGAAACATAGAGCGCCTCGATTTCCCAAATTGCGTCGTGGTCGCGCATGGCCGGCAACGTCCGCGATATCCCAACGGATACGTCGCTGAAATCAGCATCCAGGCCGTCAGGCCAGCAGTCCGTGCTGTCCTCGATTGGCGCGAGGGGCTTGCCGCCGGCAGCGCGCCACCGCGTGCGGCACATGTCGCCGAGCGCACGCGCAACCGGGCCTTCGAGCGCAGTCGTCGCATCGTGCCATGGTCCATAGGTCGACCCATCGGGATTGACGCGACAAGGGTCGTCGTCTGCATGTCGGCGCGTGTCGCAGCGGTCCCGTGTCATGTCGATGCCGCCGCAAAAGGCGACACAGTCATCGATGACGACGATCTTCTGGTGATGGGACCCGGCGAACGGATGATGGCCATCGAGCTTCAGGTGGATTTGCGGATCGCGGATCCACCGCAGGACCGTCAGCAACGTGCGGGCATGAAACAGCGTCTTGATCGCGCCCGTATCCCAGCGGAGGATATGCACGTCGAGATCGGGCCTCTGCTTCACGAGCCACGAAATGAACTTGCCGATCGATGCTGGACCGCCGTCCGCGTTGCCGTCCGCGAACCGGATGCGGGCGTCGAAATCCCAGCCGACCAGCAGGATGCGGCGCCGTGCCTTGAGCATCGCGCGGCGAAGATGGCGGAAATAATCGTCCGCGTCGACGATGACCGAAGCGCGGGTTGCCCGCTCGACCCGCCAATAGGCACCCCCATCGACCGGTCCTGGACGGCCAGTGTCAGTCATCCTTGATATGACGTTTCCCGGGAAAGAGCAGTTCGATGGCGCGTACCGCCACGAGAATGAAGAGTCCAAGGCCGGTCGAAACCAGCAGCAGGAAGTACTGGCCGGCCCCAGCGGCGATCCCCATGGCGGCGGCAAGCCAGACGTTCACGGCCGACGTCACGTTCAGCACGCGGTCGCGGGCCACGAAGATCACGCCGGCAGATATGAAACCGATCGCCTGCGCCAGTCCCTGGACGACGCGCAAGGGATCGGTCCGAGTTCGTCCGTCGGCGTCGAGCGCGTCATGGAGGAGCAGCGCCGAAACGGTGATCGCGGCCGCGCTCAAGGCGACCAGCGCATGGGTTCGTAGGCCTGCCTGAATACCGCGTATCTCGCGGTCCATCCCGAGCAGCGATCCCGCCAGAACGGCACATCCAAGGCGTGCCACGATATCCCATTGTGTCATGTAATTCGCCTCACCGGTGGTTACCCGATCCGTGCAGCTGCGCTGGCGGATCGGAATGTTCCCGGTAGGCGTCTCAACCGTCGGAACGATGATCTTCAACCTGCTGATACTTGCCGAAAATCCTTTGGCAAGCCGCGGGTGCTGAAAAAGGGTGTCGCGATACTGTGCAACGCGGACCGACACGACGTGCATTCCAAGCAAGCCCGGAACTCTCCTTTCACTTTGCCGTTTCCGGTCAACGAGGAGACAGAGCAATGGCCAGCGCACCCCCCGATCCGCATCCGGACTCGCCGCCAAACGGAACCGACGAGACACCGGAGCAAGCGCCGCTCTTCGATGATGGCGGACGCGAAAGCGTAGAGGACGTTCCGCCCGAGGATTAAGGGCTTCTGCGACTAGAACGCAGCGTTCGGCCAAATCGTTTGTGCAATGGCGGACAGTTGCGCACGGTCGTGCATGACGCCAGGCGGGTATAGCCTCGGCGCGTACGCCACACGCTGAACGCAAGATCAGTGCTGTAACCACGTCAATCGCAATGGAGAGTGCTCGATATCGACGGCGGAATGGTCGTTCCACTGGCATTAGCGACGCGAGACTCTAAGTTGCATGGCGATGCGTACCGACCTCGATCATCTTCCGCTTGCCAAGCAGCGCGAGCTCGAACGTGTGGTGCAGGTCCTGTTCGAGCAGTTCGGCGATGCAACCGCGATCGCGACGTCGGAGTGGAAGAAGCAGGCGCGGATTTTGAAGGTCATCCTCTACGGCAGCTACGCGCGCGGAGGCTGGGTCGACGAGCCGCACACGGCCAAGGGCTATCAGTCCGACTTCGATCTGCTCGTCATCGTCAATCACGAGAAGCTGACCGACCGGGTCGAGTTCTGGAGCACGGCGGAGGACAAGCTCGACCGGGAACTGGCGATCACGAGGTCGCTGCGTACGCCGGTCAACTTCATCGTGCACA
>DDFE01000260.1:6483-9982 GCA_002336985.1 Sphingomonadales bacterium UBA1936 | reverse complement strand
CCGGTCCGCGGGTCGCTGACCGCATATCCGTAGGACCAGCCGCGGGTTGCGCGATTGACCCAGTTCACGACGTTGTAGCGCATGTCGAGCGGGTCGGCACCGTCGGGCAGGATCTCCACCCGATAGGCATCGATATATCCTGCGGCCTCGAACGCCGCCTTCCACCAGGAAGCGCCCTCGAGCAGTGCCGTCCGGATCGGCTCGGGCGCAGCGTTGTCGATGTAGAACACGATCGGCTTTTTGACGCGCGATTGCGGTGCTGCGGGATCGAGTTTTTCCAGCCGGAACCGGTTGGCGAGGTTCTGGACGATCTGCTCCCCCAACGGCGCCGCGAAATTCAGGGTTTGCGTCGAGAAGCTGCCGCCCCGCGGATCGAACGCACGGGTAACGTAACCGCTCTCCGGCAAGGCGACGAAGCTGTGGCGAACGACCAGCGTGACCTGCCGCGGATCGGGTGCGATGTTACGGACTTCGGGCCCGGGCGTATCGCTGGCATAGGTTTGGCGCGCTTCGAACTCGAGGTTGAGCGGAAAGGTCCGCACGCTGTTCACATCNNTCGACCAGCAACCGGCCATCCACTGCCTCGACGGCATCGCCGATCCACAAGGTCGATGTGGCGAATGCATCCGCAGCCGCCGCCTGTTCCGCAGCCGATGCACCGGTCGCGCGAAACCGTGGATTTTCGAGTTCGAACGCGACCTTCTTGCCGAGCCGCCTGATGACCAGGATCTGCGCGGGGCCCGGCTGGGCGCGGTCGAGCCCGATCGGCGCGGAGCCTAGCCCGGTCCGAAGTGCGGTGGTGTAGAGCATCCGCGCCGACACGCCGTCGCGTCCCGCCGCCGGCAGCGACAGCAGGATGCGGCCGCCCTTTTGATCGACGTATACCGGGAAAAGGCCGTCGTGCCGCTCGGTTCCCGCGAGCGGTCCGGCTGGTGTCGCGGCCGAACTCCGGTCCCCACGGTCGGCAGCCCGTGCCTGTGGTACGGCAAGCGCGGTCATCAGACCGCCAAGCAGGATGGTCTTACGGATCATTGTTCCTCCCAGTCTGCGGTTACCCTAGGGGCTGTTGGGACTCGGCGGCAAGGCGCCCCCGAACTTCCTGACTTTCCCGGACTCTTGGCTCACGCCCACATCCGTCCTACATCGTGCGGGACATGGCCGATCCTCTGGCATCCGAACAACTTCCGCCACAGTCTCCTGGGGAGCGTATGCAGCGGCTGCGCGTCGGCATTACGGGCTTGGCGGCCGTCCTGATCATCATCGCAGTCGCAACCGCGATCGGCGGCGGGGTCCGGCGCAGCGCCGAGGAAGCCAACGCCGTTGCGCCTCCGCCTGTCGTCGCCACGCTGCCACCCGCAGGAAACGTTGCGGAGCCCGTGACCGAGCCACTGGCCCAGCTCGGCGCGGCACCTGGCAGCAAGCCTGAGCCTGTCCACGAGTCGTCCAAAAAATAGGCTCGGATTTCAATTTTTGACGGTGGTGGCTGTCGAAATTCACTTCCGCATTAGATTTGGGGAGAAATACTGCACCCAGTTGCGCTGAACATAACTGGAACATTCCGATTTTCTGTGCCAAAACGCTATAAATCTTAGCTTTCGCCCAGTTTTGCCCAACTTTACCCATTTACGCCCAGCGAGTCCCTTGATACGCATCAAGTGACAAGGGCGGGGCGCACCTGACGCTGAATGAGTCGAAATCGAAGGACGGCGAGGGCTGTTTTTCGAAATGGGTGCGCTTTGTCCTGATGGGGAAGACGGTGGACGGCGAACGGGATCTTTATCAGGGATACGCGCTCCAGGCGGTCGACAAGAAAGGTCGGCTCGCCATCCCCAACCGCTTGCGCGATGCCCTGACGGCCAATTCCGGCGAACGCACGCTGATGATCGGCGACGAACAGGGCATGCCCTGCATGGTCGCATACGATCGCGCCTGGTCGAAACTGCTCAAAGCTCGCCTCGAAACCGAATACAACCGCGTCCTCGACCGCGGCGAAGACATTGCCCGCGCCCGCGATGCCCTCGCCAATTTCGCCAACATCGACGAGGTCCAGTTCGACGAGGCGGGGCGGTTCATCCTGCCCAGCTACGTCATCGGCGATCTGGAACTGACCGACTACGCTTTCTTCGCAGGCGCAGGCGACGTCTTCCACATCTGGAACCCCCGCAAGTTGCTGGTCGACCCCAATGTCCCCGAGGGAACACGCAAGCGCTGCGCCTTCGCCATGCAGGAAAAGGGCGTGGCGGTATGAGCGATGCCCCGCACATTTCCGTTCTGCGCGATGAAGTCGTGACGGCGCTCGCCCCTGCGCCCGGCGAGACGCACGTCGACGGCACTTATGGTGCGGGCGGCTACACCGACGCGATCCTGGCTCTCGGGGCGAAGGTCATTGCGTTCGACCGTGATCCCGATGCGGTTGCCGCGGCGAAGCAGCGCGACGGCCTGACGCTGATCGCCGACCGTTATTCGACGATGGACCAGGCCGGCCAGGTCGATGGCGTAACGCTCGACCTTGGCGTGTCGTCGATGCAGATCGATCAGGCAGAGCGCGGCTTTTCGTTCCAGGCGGACGGGCCGCTCGACATGACGATGGAACGGACGCGCCCCAACGCCGCTGACTTCCTGAACACCGCGTCGGAAGGCGAGATCGCCGACACCATCTATGCGCTGGGTGACGAACCAAAGTCGCGTCGCATCGCCCATGGCATCGTCGACGCCCGCCCCCTGTCGACGACCGGCGAACTCGCGCGGATCGTGCGCAAGGCTGTCGGTTACAAGCCGCACGACAAGAAGGACCCGTCGACGCGGACCTTCCAGGCGATCCGCATGTACGTGAACCGCGAACTCGGCGAGCTCGAGGATGGCCTGGCCGCGGCCGAACGCATCCTGAAGCCAGGAGGGCGGCTTGCGGTCGTAACGTTCCACAGCCTTGAGGATCGGATGGTCAAGGCGTTCCTGCGCCGCCGCTCGGGTTCAGAGCCCGCCGGCTCGCGCCACGCGCCGATGGTGGCGCAGGGACCTCTGCCAACGTTCGATATGGTCGCAAAGCCGGTGAAGCCGACTGAGGCGGAAATCGCCCGCAACCCCCGTGCGCGCTCGGCCACGCTGCGCAGCGCGCGCCGCACCAACAATCCCGCCTGGACGAATGGCGAAAGGAGCATGGCATGATCGCACAGCGTTTCCGTGCACTTGGATGGGCAGCCGGCATCGCCGCTGCGTCCACCGGCCTTTACCTCATATCGCTGCAGGTCGCGGCCGAACGTGCGAAGCTGGAGGCGGTCGATGGCCGCATCTCGGCCGCGCAGCGCGACATGCAGCGACTGAAGACCGAACTCTCGACCCGTGCCAGCTATCGCCAGCTTGAAAAGTGGAATGACGAGGACCTGGCGATGGCAGCGCCCACCGCCGCGCAGTATTTCAAGAGCGAGACGCAACTGGCATCGCTGTCGCCCGACAGCCTAGCACCCGCGACCGAGACGCTGGTCCCGCGTGCGCAGCTTGC
>DDFE01000260.1:0-6477 GCA_002336985.1 Sphingomonadales bacterium UBA1936 | reverse complement strand
TCCACGATCGTCGGCGGAGTGAAGACGCAGCGCGTTTCCGCCGTCGCGTCGGCCGACGCTCCTGCCAAGCCGCAGCGGATCGCCGCCGTCGCCCGTCCGGCGCTCGACAAGGACTTTCTTGGCGACCTGAGCAAGGCTGCGGACAAGGAGCGCCGCCTCCGCCCGTGACCACGCTCGTCGCACAACCTCCCCGATTCAGAGATCCGGCCGAACGGTCGACCGTGCTTGTCATCGCACACCAGCGGCTGATGCTGCTGATGCTGCTGTTCGGCGCAGTTGCTCTCGTGCTTATTGCCAAGATCGCATGGTCGGGTGTTTTTGCCGAAGAGGCGCGCAAGCGCATCGCGGATGCCGCGATGATGCGCGGCGATATCACCGACCGGCGTGGCGAGGTGCTGGCGCGGACGATGGAGGCGTGGTCGATCGGCATCCATACCGACCGGCTGCTGATGCCGCCGGAACAACTCGCGGCGAAACTTGCCGCGCTGATGCCGGAAAAGACCGAGGCGCAATATCTCGAGATCATCCGCACGCGGCAAGCATCCCGGACTCCGTTCACTTATCTCAAACGTCGGGCGATGCCGGAACTGGTTGCGGCGGTGAACGCGCTGGGCGAGCCGGGCATCGGCTATGCCCGCGAGCCCGAGCGGCTTTATCCGCAGACGACGCTGGCTGCACATGTGCTGGGCTATACCGATCTCGCCGGGCACGGCGTTACGGGTATGGAGCGCGTGCTCAATCCGAAGTTAGCAGGGCATGACGTAAAGGCGGCGCCGGTTGCGCTGTCGATCGACGCGCGTGTGCAGGCGACGCTCGAAAGCGAACTCTACGGCGTGATGGTGGACCAGCAGGCGGCGGGTGCGGGGGGTATCGTGCTCGATGTCCACACCGGCGAGATCCTCGCCATGGTTTCGCTGCCCGTGTTCAACCCGAACAAGCCCGAGGGGCAGCGCGACGACACGCTGTGGCGCAATTCGATGACGCAGAGCGTCTATGAACTGGGTTCTACCTTCAAGCCGATCACGGTCGCGGGCGCGCTGGACGCGGGTGTCGTGACCTCGATGGCGAAGCGTTATGATGCGACCGCGCCGTTGCAGGTCGGCGGCTTCAAGATCCACGATGACCATCCCATGGGCCGCTGGATCACGGTCCCCGACATGCTGATCCATTCGTCGAACATCGTGACCGCACGCATTGCCGATGAAATGGGCCAGGCGCGCATGGCCAAGGTGTTCCATGACCTGCACTTCGACGGCCGCCCCGATATCGAACTGCGCGAAAAGGGTTCGCCGCTGTGGCCCAAGTTCTGGGCGCGCACCACGGTGATGACCACTGGCTATGGCCACGGCATCGCGGTAACCCCGCTGCAACTGGCATCGGCTTATGCGACGCTCGTCAATGGCGGCATCTGGCGGCCGACGACCCTGATGAAGATCGATCCGGGCAAGGCGCCGCAGGGCAAGCGCGTGTTCAGCCAGGCGACGAGCGATCGCATGCGCCAGTTGCTGCGCCTGATCGTGACGGACGGCACCGGCAAGAGCGCCAATGCGTCGGGTATGCGCGTCGGCGGCAAGACCGGTACGGCCGAAAAGCCCGGGCAGGGCGGGTACCGCAAGCATTCGATCGTCGCGACCTTCGCCTCCGCCTTCCCGATGGACAATCCGCGCTATGTCGTGATCGGCATGGTCGATGAGCCCAAGGGATCGGCGATCAGCCGCGGCCAGCGCACGGCCGCCTGGACAGTCGCCCCCGCCGTCGGCCGCACGATCGCACGGATCGGCCCGATGCTGGGTGTGGTGCCCGATGATGGCCGCGATATCGACGTCAGCGAGTTGACCCCGCTCCTGTACAAGGACAAGGTCGAGGACTGATGAAACTCGGCGCGCTCCTCGACAGCGACGCGCAGCAAGAGGTCACCGGCTTCGCCATCGACCACCGCAAAGTCGCGCCCGGTACCGTTTTCGGTGCGTTTCGTGGCGCGCGCTTCAACGGCGAGGACTTCATTCCTGCGGCGGTGGCAGCGGGCGCCATCGCAGTCGTCACCCGGCCGGGTGTTCCGGTCGACGGGGCAGTCGCGATCTACGAAGACGAGCCGCGCCGCCGGTTCGCACTGCTCGCGGGTAAGTTCTTCGCGCCATTCCCGGCCACATGCGTCGCGGTGACCGGAACCAACGGCAAGACATCCACAGTCGAACTGACGCGCCAGCTGTGGCGCATGGCGGGGCATCATGCCGCGAGCATCGGTACGCTGGGCGTGACCACGGCCGACGAAACGGTGACGACCGGCCTGACCACGCCCGACGTTGTAACTTTCCTGTCGAACATGGCGGGCTTAGCGCGCGAAGGCGTAACGCACGCGGCGTTCGAGGCGTCGAGCCACGGCCTCGACCAATATCGCACAGAGGGACTGCCGGTACGCGCCGCTGGCTTCACCAATCTCAGCCGGGACCACCTCGACTACCACGGCGACATGGCGGCCTATCTGACCGCCAAGCTGCGCCTGTTTTCCGAAGTCATAGATCCGGACGGCACGGTCGTCGTGTGGCAGGACGACGAAGCTTCGGACCGCGTCATCGACCTGGCGCATGCGCGGGGACTCAGTCTCTTCGGGGTCGGCACGCGTGGAGCCACGATCAAGCTGACGGGCCGGACGCTGAGCCAGCTGGGTCAGACGCTCGACGTCACGTACGATGGTCGCGACCTGAAGATTTCCTTGCCGCTGATCGGTGCATACCAGGCGGCGAACGCATTGATGGCAGCCGGGCTGGTCATCGCAACCGGTGGCGACGCGGGGCAAACGCTTGCCAATCTGTCGCGGCTTCAGGGCGTGCGCGGGCGGCTTGAGCGCGCTTGCATCGCGAAGTCGGGCGCCCCCGTTTACGTCGATTACGCGCACACGCCGGATGCGCTGGCAGCGGCGATCTCTGCGCTGAAGCCCCACGCCGTCGGCCGCCTGATCCTCGTGTTCGGAGCGGGCGGTGACCGTGATGTCGGCAAGCGTGCGGAGATGGGACTGATCGCGGAAGCGATGGCCGACCGCGTCATCGTGACCGACGACAACCCGCGCAGCGAAAATCCCGCCGACATCCGCGCAGCCATCCTGTCGAAGGCTCCGGAAGCAACCGAGATCGGCGATCGGCGCGAGGCGATCCGCACGGCCATCGCCGAGGCGCGCGCCGAGGATATCGTATTGATCGCGGGCAAGGGACACGAGACCGGTCAGAAGGTCGGCGACATGGTCCTGCCGTTCGACGATGTCGAAGTAGCGCGGGCGTGCGCGTTATGACCGCACTCTGGACCTCAACCGACATTGCAGCTGCGACCGGCGGCACGGCATCGGCAGACTTCGCCATCGGTGGCGTTGCATTCGACAGCCGCGAAATCGGACCGGGCGACTTGTTCGTCGCGATGCCGGGAACGGCGTTCGACGGGCATCAGTTCCTCGACACGGCCTTTTCGCGCGGTGCCGCGGGAGCCATCGTGTCGCAGCCGATCGCGCAGCCGCATGTACTGGTTGAAGACACGGCAGCCGCATTGAATGCCCTGGGGGTCGCAAGCCGGGGACGGACGACGGCGAGGGTCGCCGGTGTAACAGGATCGGTCGGCAAGACCGGCACGAAGGAGGCCCTCGCCGCAGCGCTTGCGCGCAAGCCCGGCACGCGCGTGCATCGTTCGGTCAAGAGCTACAACAACCACACCGGGGTGCCGCTCAGCCTGTCGCGGATGCCGGCCGACAGCGATTACGGCGTGTTCGAAATGGGCATGAATCACGCGGGTGAGATCTCCGGCCTGACCCGCATGGTACGTCCGCATGTCGCCGTCATCACGACGATCGCGCCGGCGCACATCGAGTTCTTCCCGACCGGCCTCGACGGCATCGCCGATGCCAAGGGCGAGATTTTCGAAGGGCTGGAGCCGGGCGGTACCGCGGTCATTCCGTTCGACAGTCCGCAGCGCGACCGGCTGATCCAGCATGCAAAGGTGCGTGCGGCGAACATCGTGACTTTCGGCCTGGGCGAGGGTGCCGACGTCCGCGCACGCGAAGTCATCGACAATGGCGACAGTTCGACCGTCACGGCGATGATGCCAGGTGTCGAACTGTGTCTGACGATCGGACAGGCGGGGGCGCATTGGGTGTCCAACGGGCTTGCGGTGCTGGCGGCGGTGCAGGCGCTGGGCGGTGACCTGGGTATCGCGGCACTGGCGCTGGGCGACATGGCGCAGTTGGCTGGGCGTGGCGCGCGGGTGAAGATACGCATTGGCGACGGCGAGGCGCTGCTGATCGACGAAAGCTACAATGCCAACCCGACGTCGATGCGCGCGACGCTGGCGGTGCTGGCCCGCGAACAGGGACGCAAGGTCGCTGTGTTGGGCGAGATGCGCGAATTGGGCGCGCGCGGAGCAGAACTCCATGCCGGTCTTGCCGACGATGTCGTCGCAGCGGGCGTCGGGTCGGCGCTATTGGTCGGCGATGCGATGCTGCCGCTCGCGGACGCGCTCGACGGGCGGATCGACGTCAATCACGTCGCGGACACCAAATCGGCGATCGCCGCACTTGCCGACACGGCCGCGCCGGGCGATGCGATTCTGGTAAAGGGTTCGAACGGCGTGGGGCTGTCGGCCCTCGTCGCCCATCTGACCACGGGGAACGCGTAACCGATGCTCTACCTGATCGCCGAATGGATCGGATTCCCCGGCATCCTCAACCTGCTGCGGTACCTGTCGTTCCGCACGGGCGGGGCGGTGGCGACGGCGCTGGTGCTGGGGCTGATCATCGGGCCGAAGTTCATCGGCTGGTTGCGCGTCAAGCAGGGCAAGGGACAGCCGATCCGCGAGGACGGGCCGCAGACACATCTGGCAAAGCGCGGCACGCCGACGATGGGCGGGCTGATGATCCTGACCTCGCTGGGCGTATCCAGCCTGCTGTGGATGGACCTCAAGAACCCGTATGTCTGGGCGTGCATCGCGGTGACGTTCGGTTTCGGGCTGATCGGTTTCCTCGACGACTGGGACAAGGTGCGCAAGGCCAGCCACAAGGGCGTGTCGGGCAAGATTCGCCTGCTCGGTGAGTTCGTGATCGCGGGCATCGCGGCGTGGCTGATCACCAGCAACAATGGCTATGGCCTCTACCTGCCGTTCCTCACCGGATACTACCTGGACATCGGGCCAATCTACATCGTGTTCGCGGCCTTCGTCATCGTTGCGTTTGGCAATGCGGTGAATTTGACCGACGGCCTCGACGGTTTGGCAACGATGCCGGTCGTCATCGCCAGTGTGGCGCTGATGCTGATCGTCTATCTCGTCGGCAACGCGAAATTCGCCGGATACCTCGGTATCCCCCATGTGCCGGGCGCTGGTGATCTTGCCATTTTCTGTGGTGCGGTGGTCGGCGCGTGCCTGGCATTCCTGTGGTTCAACGCGCCGCCCGCCGCGGTCTTCATGGGTGACACCGGCAGCCTCGCACTTGGCGGCGCACTCGCCGCGATCGCGGTGACGGCGCATCATGAAATCGTTCTCGCGATCATCGGCGGGCTGTTCGTGGTCGAGGCGCTCAGCGTCATTATCCAGGTGTTCTGGTACAAGCGCACCGGCAAGCGCGTGTTCCGCATGGCGCCGATCCATCACCATTTCGAACAAAAGGGCTGGGCAGAGGCGACCGTCGTCATTCGCTTCTGGATCATCAGCTTCGTGCTCGCGCTCGCGGGCCTGTCGACCCTCAAGCTGCGGTGATCACCAGCGAAACCTGGCGCGGCAAACGCTATGCGGTACTAGGGCTGGCGCGCTCGGGCCGGGCGACGGTTGATGCGCTGCTGGCGAGCGGCGCGGAGGTCGTTGCGTGGGATTCGAATGAAGCAGCGCGCGTCGGCGATTGCGAATTCGCCGACCCCCTGACTCTCGACCTCACCGGCTTCGCAGGCGTCGTCGTGTCCCCCGGCGTCCCGCTCTCCCGTCACCCGATCGCTTCGCATGCGGCCAAGCACGGCGTGCCGGTCATCGGCGATATCGAACTCTTCGCGCAGGCCCGCGCCGAACTGCCGCCGCACAAGGTCGTCGGGATCACCGGCACCAACGGCAAGTCGACGACGACCGCGCTCGTCCACCATATTCTGAAGACGGCGGGCGTGCCGACGACGATGGGCGGCAACATCGGCCTGCCGATTCTGGGGCAGGATCCGTTGCCCGCTGGCGGCGTCTATGTGCTGGAACTGTCGAGCTACCAGATCGATCTGACCTTCAGCCTCGATTGCGATGTTGCGGTGTTGCTCAACGTGACGCCTGATCATCTCGACCGGTATGAGAGCTTTGAAGCGTATGCGGCGAGCAAGGCGCGGCTGTTCGAAATGCAGAGAAGAGGCTGGGCCGTCATCGCAACTGATGATAAATCTTGCGTCGAAATTGCGGATCGCCGTGAGGTCCAACTTTTTAGAGTTACGGGCAAGAACTACGCGAAGAAACAAGCCGCATGGCCGACTTTGC
>DDFE01000005.1:34932-41077 GCA_002336985.1 Sphingomonadales bacterium UBA1936 | reverse complement strand
GGCGGGAGGGAATCGAAACAACGGACCAGGCGTTCGCCCTCATTCCGCCCGATAATGACAAAGCCTGTCGAACTCATGACATCAGGCCCCGCGCCATCGCCCACCATCCGGACCATCCGCTGGTCAGTCCGACGAGCCCGAAGATTTCGCGCCACAACCCGATCATCGCGAACATCAACAGCGTCACTCCCAGGTCCTGCCGGGCAAAGGACAGGTGGGACCGTTTCTGTGCCCACCAGATGGGCAGATAGCGGACACCGTCGGCGAGTGCGATGACCAAGACACCACCAAGGATGCCGTGTGTTGTTACGGCCAGCGGGAGAGCGATTATGAGCCAGATCAGCTTGGCAAGGTTGCCGGCCGCTCCGTAAACCGGTCGTCCAATGCCCAGCATCACCGACTCACCGATGGTGGCAAGGATCGTGAACCACACGCCTGCTGCCAGGATAGGCAGCATATAGGCGGCTTCGTGATATCGCTTGTCGTAAAGCAACGCGATGACGACATCGGACAGGGCGATGAAGACCGACAGCCCGGTTGCGGCAAGAAGGATCAATGGCAACCGGCTATGCGCGAGTTTTGTCCGCAATTCCGCTCGATCGCCGCTCGAACTGGCGACAGCGGGAAAGATGATCGAATTTCCGATACGGATGACCAGCCCCGATACGACTTCTGCGAGCGATCGCGCCACGCCGAAGACCCCGAGCAACGCGAGCGGAATGGCTGTACCGAGATAGAGCCGGTCGAAATTCGTCGAGACGAAATACACGACGGACGACAGGAATATCCATTTTCCGAAGGTCAGGATTTCGCGTGCGTGAGTGCGGTCGATGCGAAACCGCAAGGCACGGTCCGGGAAAAACAGAAAACTCAGCGCAACGGTTGCTGCCGCCCCGGCAATGTTCGCGTAGATCAGGCCCCAGACGTTCGGAAATATCCACGCTAACGCAATCTGGATAATCCCCCCCGCGACAGTAATCGCGATTTCGAACTTGGTGAATTTCGCAAGTTCCTGCCGGCGAACTGCGATGAACCGCTGTATCGATTCCGCGCCGAGGATGAACACCAGCGCGCCGGTCAGTGGCAGGATCTGCGTAAGAAGGTCGTTGTGATAGAGTTTGGCAACGGGAAGTGCGCAGAACGCGATGATTATGCCCAGAAGCGAGCCGCGCAAAAGCTGCAGCGTCCACGCGGTATCGAGAAAGTCCCGCTTCTCGCCATTGGGGCTCGCGATCACATTCTGACCCACGCCGATATCCGACAAGAGTTCGGCGCCGGTTCGCAGCGTGTTGACGATCAGCATGATGCCGAACACTTCCGGCGCGAGCAGGCGAGTCAGGACGAGATTGACCGCCAGACGAATGGCCTGCGTCGTTCCATGCGCCGTCGTCGCCCAGCCAAAACGGGCCACCATCGATTTTGACGGAAGTTTCATGCGCCCGTCGGACGATCCGTAATCACGACGCGCATGTCATACTCCAGCACATTCGGTTATGCGCCGCCCCGTTAGAAGATTCGCGCCATTGCGCAACTCGTGAGGGCATCGGACGATACATGCGCATCCTGTTCGCACTTCCAGGATTTCACCGTTACGACCGCGGCGCTGAAATTGCGTTAATGGCGGTAGCATCCGAACTCGCCCGTGGCGGGGACGAGGTAACGTTGATCGGCGCGGGGGATCCCCGGCCCGATGCGCCCTACCGCTACATCCAGGCACCGGCGATCCGGCGCGAGCGGTTCGAGGGTTTTCCCGCGCTCCCGGCTTTTCGGAACAACACGGCCTATGAAGAGGCGACGTTCGCCCCAGGTCTGGCGATGCGGTTCCGGCCATCGGAATACGACCTGACCGTGACATGCGCTTATCCCTTTACCAACTGGACATTGCGGCGGCCCGTTCTGGGAAAACGCCCGCGTCATGTCTTCGTGACACAGAATGGTGACTGGCCTGCCTATTCGCGAAATTCCGAGTACCGGTTTTTCGGGTGCGACGGCCTAGTTTGCATCAATCCCGATTACTTCGAACGAAATCGCGCGCGATGGAACTCGGCGCTGATTCCGAACGGCATGGATCCCGCGCGTTTCTCACCGGGGCAGGCGACACACGAGGCATTCGGGCTTCCTGCCGACAAGCCCATCGTGCTGATGGTGAGTGCGCTGATCCCCAGCAAAAGGGTCGATGTCGGCATTCGCGCCGTGGCCCAGATGCCGGGTGTCCACTTGGTCGACGCCGGCGACGGCCCCATGCGTGAGGAGATCGACCGGCTGGCGAACGACCTTATGCCCGGGCGTTTTTCGCGGATATCCGTGAAACCCGAACAAATGCCTTCGCTCTATCGCTCGGCGGATGTGTTTCTGCACCTGTCCAAGGACGAATCCTTCGGCAATGTTTACGTGGAGGCCATGGCGTGCGGCCTGCCGATCGTCGCGCATGACTGGCCGCGAACGCGATGGATCGTCGGCGACGACGAATTTCTCGCCGACAGCGACGATCAAAATGCGCTGGTGACGGCGATCCGGTCGGCTCTCGACGCCAATGGCGTGGGACGCGATGCAAGACTCGACCGCGCGAAGCGCTTCGCATGGGGAAATATCGCGGCCCAGTACCGCGACTTTTTCTCGACGCTTATCCGGTGATCGTCCGGAAATAGTCGATCGTCTTGCCCAGCCCTTCGCGGAGCTGGATCGTCGGTTCCCAGCCGAGTTCCTTCTGCGCGAGGCTGATGTCGGGGCGGCGCTGCAACGGATCGTCCGAGGGCAAGGGGCGGAACTCTAGCTTCGAAGAGGAACCCGTCAGTTCGATCACCAGTTCGGCGAGTTGGCGGATAGTGAACTCGTTCGGATTGCCGATGTTGACCGGACCGGTGAAGCCGTCGCGGCTATTCATCAGGCGCAGGAACCCTTCGATCAGGTCGTCGACATAGCAGAAGCTGCGCGTCTGCAGGCCGTCGCCGTAGAGCGTGATCGCTTCGTTCTTCAGCGCCTGAATGATGAAGTTCGACACCACGCGCCCGTCGGCCGGGTGCATGCGCGGCCCATAGGTGTTGAAGATGCGCACGACCTTGATGTCGAGGTTGTGCTGTCGATGATAGTCGAAGAACAGGGTCTCGGCGCAGCGCTTGCCCTCGTCATAGCATGAGCGGATGCCGATCGGGTTCACATTGCCCCAATAGCTTTCGACCTGCGGGTGGACCGTGGGATCGCCATAGACTTCGCTGGTCGACGCCTGGAAAATCCGGCAGCGCAGGCGTTTGGCGAGGCCCAGCATGTTGATTGCACCGTGCACCGACACCTTGGTCGTCGAGACCGGGTCGTGTTGATAATGAACCGGCGAGGCAGGGCAGGCGAGGTTGAAGATCTGGTCGACCTCCACGAATAGCGGGAAGCAGACGTCGTGGCGCATGAATTCGAAGCGCGGGTGCTGCAGCAGGTGCTCGATATTGCGCTTCGATCCGGTGAACAGGTTGTCGACGCAAAGAACGTCATGACCCTCTGCGAGCAGCCGGTCGCAGAGATGCGACCCCAGAAATCCTGCGCCGCCGGTTACGAGAATCCGCTTGGTCGAGAAATAGTCACGCGCCACTAGTGCAATTCCTTGCCGTTTGATCGGTTCGGCGTGCGATAGCGCCAAGCCGTGAACAATAAGTGTCGGTGCAAGCCCTTGTGCGTTTGCCCGGGCTTGGGCAAGGCTGAACACGCTGCAGCACGTGAGGGACGATGCCCTTTTTCGACTTCGCCCTACAGGTTCTGGCCTGGCTGATCTGCGTGCCGCTGGCGCTGCTGCTGCTAATTTTCATTGCCGAGGTCGTAGCCGGACTGGCTGCGCAGGGTTCCGGCCATGATAGCATGCAGCCGCTTCCGGACGCAGTCATCGTCATGCCGGCACATAATGAAGCGGGTGGACTTGGCGCATGCCTGACCGCGCTCAAGCCTGTGGTTCCCGGCGACGTTCGTATCCTCGTCGTTGCGGACAATTGTGGCGACGCCACAGCGGACATCGCCCGCGACGCCGGGGTGGAGGTGATCGAGCGCAGCGACGCCACCAACCGTGGCAAGGGATTCGCGCTGGCGTTCGCACGCGATCATTTGTCCGCCGCCCCGCCGGAATGCGTCATCATCCTCGATGCCGACTGCATTCCGATCGGCGATTCCGTGAACGAGCTCAGGCGCGGTATCGCGCGCTGGCGTACGCCGGTTCAGTCGACGAACTTGCTCCGGGCGGACCTGAACGCAAAGCCGATGGTGCAGATTTCCAATTTTGCCTTCCTGGTAAAGAACCTGATCCGCCAGCGTGGGGCAGGGCGGATCGGTCGTGTCGCCATCCTGGGCGGAACGGGCATGGCCTTGCCCTGGGACCTGTTCGTGGAAGCCCCGCTGGCGTCCAGCGATCTCGTCGAAGACCTGTCGCTCGGAATCTATGCCGTTCGCGCCGATCGTGCACCGCGCTTCGTGGAAGTCGCCCGGGTCGAGAGTGCCGCGGCCGAGGGCGCCAGCGCGCTCACGCAGAGGACGCGTTGGGAACATGGTTTCGTCAGCACGGCGTCGAAGCGGGCGATTCCGCTCGTGCTCGAGGGCTTGGGCAAGGGAAGCCTGTCACGCTTCTGGATGGGGTGCCATCTGTGTGTGCCGCCGCTCGCGATGCTTTGCGGGCTTGCCGGGGCGGGAACGGTATTGCTGGGTCTTATCGCGCTTTTAACCGGCATCTATGCACCGGTCGCGCTACTTGCCTTACTGCTGCTACTGGTGCTGGGATTGATCCTGGTCGTCTGGCTTCGCGAAGGACGGCCTTATCTGGCTGGCGGTGCGTTGATGAGGATACCCCTGTATTTGCTCTGGAAGGTGCCGATCTATCTCAAGCTCTTCGGGCGGCGCGAAAGCGAGTGGAAACGCACGGGACGTCCGGGCGAGTAGGGATCAGACCCCGTGGCCCGTGCGCCGCCAGCGAAGCACGATGGCGAATATCGCCGGACCATCGATCAGGTAGCGCCGCCACAGCCGTCGTGGTTCGGAAAGCAACCGGAATAGCCATTCCAGGCTGAGGCGCTGCATCCAGCGCGGCGCCCGCTGCTTCGTGCCGATGATAAACTCTATCGAGGCACCGATGCACAGACCGACGCCCCTTGCCTTGCCTCGGTCCACAAGCTCGGCAGCCAGCAACTCGCTTTGCGGGAAACCGACTGCCAGAAAGACATAATCGGCCCCCGTCTTTTCGATGAACGCGGCGGTTGCTTCCCGCGCGCTCGTGTCACCGATGAAACCCATTGGGGGGATGTGCTGGGTATAAGCCGGTCCGGGGAAGCGCCGCTGCAGTTCCGGGACCGTCGCGGCCTCTCCTCCGATAATGGCAACACGGTCGCCGGGCTTCAGCGCGTGGGTAAATAGTTCGCGGGTCAGGTCGCTGCCCGGGACAATGCTCAGCGAAATACCGCAGCGCCGGGCGAGCCCGGCCAATATACGGCTGTCGCACAGCACGATGGCCGCTTTCGCATATGCGGAACGGACGGGACTGTCGTTGCCGTCGCGCGACAGTTTGATCGCGTGATCGACATTGGGCGTGACGACGAAACTGAACCGCTCTTCGCGCGACATCTCCGCGATGCGCCGCGTCGCCTGATCCATCGAGAGGGCATCGAACGCGATGCCGATAAAGTCGTCGCGCGCCACGTTTGTGAAGTCAGAACGCGTTGCGCGGATAAATGAGCTGAATCACCGTTTCGAGGATGATCCGCAGGTCGAGCAGCGGGGACCAGTGCTCGATATAATACACGTCATATTCGACGCGCCGCTTCGCTCGCTCGACGGTATCGATTTCACCACGCAGGCCGCGCACCTGCGCGAGGCCGGTAATGCCCGGCTTGACCCGGTGACGGGCGGTATAGCCGCGAACGGCATCGAAATAATAATGGTCGCCGACGCGCATGGCGGTCGCATGCGGTCGCGGGCCGACCAGCGACATCTCTCCGCGCAGGACGTTGAAGAGCTGTGGCAACTCGTCGATGCTCGTCCGGCGGATGAAACGGCCGACACGGGTAACACGCGGGTCGTCGCGTACAGTTCGAGCAGCGCCGCTGATGTCACCCTGGTTCTGGTACATCGACCGGAATTTCAAGACCTTGATCTCGAGATTGTTGAAGCCGAAGCGCCGTTG
>DDFE01000005.1:34452-34892 GCA_002336985.1 Sphingomonadales bacterium UBA1936 | reverse complement strand
TGGACCTCCTTGATGACGCCGTCGAGGTCGCGAACCGGCTGTTGCCAGACGCGCAGGACCGGCAGTTCTCCGATGAAGTTCAGGCGATAGGTCGCACGAAGTTCCAGGATTTCGCGCGGCAGGATGCATACGTCGATCGCGGCCGCGCTCAACTGTTCACATATGCTGTCCAGCCGCGCCTGGCCAACGCGGGGCAGGGCGATGACGACCTGATCGAGCGTCCCTGAACGCGCCATGTCGAGCAGGGTGTTGAACCCGCCGATAAAATGGACGCCGTCGATAGGGTCGGATTCGATGCGCGTACGGCGGTCGTCGGCAAATCCGACAAGCTTGAGATGGGGAAGGCGTTCTAGCCGCAGCAGGTCGATGACGCGCCGTGCGTTGCCCGCATCCGCTCCATAGATCGCCAAGCGTTGCCCGATGACGCCCGCATCCATCAG
>DDFE01000005.1:16100-34408 GCA_002336985.1 Sphingomonadales bacterium UBA1936 | reverse complement strand
TCGCCCTGGCCGCGGACCGTCGAATAAGCGTCCCGAGAAATGCGGACGAGGAAGAAGTTGAGAGCCAGAACGGCGGCACCCGTCGCGTGAAGCTTCAGGTCGACATATTGATGGCTCAGCAGATCGTAGATCGGTTTCGTCAGCAGTGCCGCGACAAGCATGCAAACCGCGTCCGTCGCGACCCCCAGCGACCGCAAGACGTTCGTTGTGAACCGAATATAGCGCGGACGTGCGGGACCGGGGGAGCCGGTCGAGGCATGCGTCACATCAACGCTGCCATCGTCACGCCCGTCGGCAATCACCCATTTACCCCCAGATCAAAGCGGTCCGAACAGCCCTGGTGAGGGCTTCTTGCCCGCGAACTCGTCAGCTGGGAAGAGCTTGCTGGCCGCCAAACGGCCCCGTGCGGTGCCTGCCACGCATGCTGCATCCCGGCATATGGACCGGAAAACATCCCATCCCTTTAAACGCGACGGGTTAAGGCTGGTATAATTCAGCATGATTTCAGTTGCTCTGCCATAATCGCCTTCGGACGTCAGGAACTGAACGTACCGTGTCGTCATATCGAGATTTTTGGGCATCAGGCGGACGGCTTCTTCGAACAGCTGGCGCGCGCGCCGTTTATCGTCGCGCCGAAGATAGGCGTTGATGGTGACCATCCGGCCCGTGATCGACAACGGGCTGTTGAGCGCCACGAGGGCGGCATCCGCCATCGCGCCTTTTTCATCTCCCGACGCCTGACGCATCTGGGCGCGTAATTGCAAGGCGTCGACGTTTGTGTCGTCCTTGGCAAGGACCCGAGCGACGATTGCCGGCGCCTGCGCCGCGGACCCGGTCTGGGTCAGCGTCGTCGCGTAAAGCGCCTGCAGGTCGGGATTATCCGTTGATCCCGAAATCGGCTGAAGGATCTGACGCGCTTCTGGCGCCCGTCCGCTTGCCAGCAGGACGCGCGCCGCCAGTTCGCGCATCAGCGGCGTCCCGTTCGATGCGATCTGGGCTACATGGCCGGGATCCATTGCCGCGGGATCCGCGGCGATGAGGAATTTCGTCGCCTCGTCGTAATAGTCGGCGCTGTCCTCGCGCTCTTGGAGCCGTTTGAACAGCACGGTGCGTGCGTCATCAGGCTTGCCGATCTTGTAAAGCACGCTCGCGAGGTCGAAAACACGGTCATCGGTCGGCTTGTCGGCGATGATCGATCGCAACGTTTCGGCAAGACCCGGGCCGTCGCCGGCCGCACGCTGGACTTCGGCGAGCGTCGACGGGACGATCTCGCCCTTGCTCAGGACCATCTGTCTCTGCAGCAGTTCCGTTGCCGGACCTAGTTGGCCCATCTTCGCAAGCGCGCGTGCTTTTAGCACCACCCCGCCGTCATCGTTCGGGCTGGTCGTTAATATGTCGTCGGCGAACTTTGCTGCGTCATCCAGCTTGCCATTGCCCAGCGCGACGAAACCCTTGACCAGCTTCGCCCGTATCGCATTGGGTTGAAGCGCAAGAACCTTGTCCGCCATCTTGTCCGCATCGGGAAAACGGCCGACCTGCAGGGCAATTTCGGCGACGAGCTGCATCGCCTCGACATTGGTCGCGTCGAGTTCGAGCGCGCGGGTGTAGGAGACATAGGCATCGCCGATCTGCCCCGTCGCGAGCTGGATGCGGCCGAGCAAAATCCAATTCGCCGAGATGTCATCGCGCGCCTTGATCGAGTCCTGCGCCGCCAGCCGGGCCCCATACATGTTGCCCGCGTCCAGCATCGCTGCGGCCTCCGCCGCCTTGTGTGCAGCGATCTCGCTGTCCGATGAACATGCCGCGAGGGCGAGCGCCGTCGCGCCGAAAATGGCTCTGAACGAATACAAAGTTAATGTCCCGCCCCGGAACGTATCAGTCATGAGAGCCGCCTTAATCCAACGGTTTTTTAATGGTAAGACGTTATTTAGGCGTTATAGGCCGCGAGGTTCACGGCGAGGGGAAGTTTTAGTGAAACTGCAATTCTTGCCGGCGTTGGTTCTGGCCATCGGCGCCAGTGCGGTTCACGCGCAAGCGCAGCCGGCACAAGCGGCACCAGCAACACCAGTCGAAACCGGACGCGCCTACACGCTCAACCCGGGCGACGAGATCGAACTCTATGTCTGGGGTGAAGAGCGGCTCCAGCGCACGCTGAAGATCCTTCCCGACGGAAGCTTTTCGTTTCCGTTGATCGGCCGTGTCGTCGCCCAGGGCAAGACCTTGCGCGACATCGAGGCGATCGTGACCAAGGGGTTAGAAAGCCAGTACCGGGGACAGGTGCCGCAGGTGACTGTTTCGGTCCGCGCACCCCTGGGTCTTCAGTTTTCCGTCGCTGGCCGCGTGAAAGCGCCCGGCACGTTTACGCCGGGCCGTTATGTCAATCTTCTCGAAGCGATCACGCTCGCCGGCGGTCCTGACGAATTTGCAAATCTCGACAACGTCCTGATCGTCCGCAAGGCCGGCGCCGGCGTAGTGACGGTTCGCGCGCGCCTGAGCGGTCTGTTTCGCGGCAATGTTCCCGGCGGCGGCCTGACCCCGGCAAACCTGCCCGCGATCGAAGGCGGCGATACGGTTATCGTCCCGTGATGTCGGCCGTACGTCAGTCGGGCGGAGTGAGCAGCCCTGCCATGCGTCGGTTGTTGATCGCGGCGCTTCCGCTGTCGATGGCCGGTATTGCCAACGCCAAGACCGATTTGACCGTAAATGGATCGGCGAGCGTGCGGGCTTCCCAGAATCCCTATCTCGACAGTACGGGAAACAGCCAGAGCACGATAGCCGCCGTTGGCATCCTGTCTCCGACGCTTACGATCAGCGACGCCGAAAGCCAGCTGAACATCGGGGGCAGCGTCCAGCACATCGAATATAACCGCCTCTACCCGTCGAGCGATTCCGTTTCGGCGAATGTTAGCGGGAATTGGCGCTTTTCGCCCAAATGGACGGCCACGGCATCCCTCGGCTACGACGATTCCATCGTCGGCGAGAATGGTTTCTTCAATTTCGGCCAGTTCAACGACGATGGCACGCGCCCCCCGCCGACCGCGGACGACCTGACCCTTGCGGGCCGGCGTATCAAGCGCCGCTCGTTCAGCGCACAGGCTGGGCTTAACTATCAGCCGAACGTGCGCGAAACGGTTAATTTTTCGCTGTTTGCGAACGAGACCCGTGCGCTGGCGACGATCGATACGGAAAACTATGCAACTTATGGCAACACGTTCGGTTATTCGAGGCAGGTCAGCCGCCGGACATCGATAGGGTTTACGAACACAACCCTTCGCTACGAATGTCGCAGCCAGGGCCGTTGTTTCACGAACAGTGTGCAACCCCAGCTGACGTTCTCGACGACGCTTGGTCGCGACTGGACGCTTAGCGGATCGGCGGGGGCGTCGTTCTCGCAGATCCGGCTGCCGAGCCAGGCTTCCGATACCGTAAGGCCAGCAGGCAGCGCGACGCTTTGCCGCCGCCAGGCACGCATGGACATCTGCCTGACAGCGAGCCAGACGATCGAAACGACCGTCAGCAACGGCGCGCGGCCAACGCTCGCGCTGACCTCAAGCATCAATTACCGCCTCGATCAGAAATCCAGTGTCGGTTTCACGGCCGGCTACACGCGGTCGGCGGGTTCCGCACTGAACCAGGACGATTACGACTATTTGTCTGCGCGTATCTTCGGGTCGCGTTCGATCGCTCGTAATGTGTCGTTCACTGTCGATGGCGGATATGACCGAAGCGCGAATCCTTTCTTCGGAACGCGGTCCAATTTCTCGGTTTCGATGGGGCTGAGCTTCTCCCTGGGTAGAACGCTATGACGACGACCGATTACGAAGACGCGCCCGCCGAACCGCAGGGCGACGGCATCGGGGGCCTGCTCGCGAACGTCTGGTCGATCGCCAAGCAGCGCAAATGGATGCTGATCATCCCGGCGATTGTCTGCGCGATCGCCGCCGTGGGTATCGCATTCCTCATTCCCGCGACCTACCGGTCGAAAGCCACGCTGCTGGTCGAATCGCCGCAGCTAGCGACGGTGCCCGGTGCCCAGCAGGACTCGGCGATCGACGAACGAGTCGCAAAAGTCCGGCAACAGGTTCTCAGCCGGCCCGACCTGATCGCGATCGCGCAGGAACTGCAGCTTTATCCGAAACGGCGCGCCTCAACGTCGCTGGGTGACATTGTCGAGGATATGCGCAAAGACATTGCGATCGAGCCGGTCAGCACGCAGATCCAGCAGCGCTCCGCGACCATCGCGTTCTCATTGAGCTTCGATTATTCCGATCCCTATGCAGCACAGGCCGTGGCGCAAAAGCTGGTCGAGCGCATGCTCGAGGTCGATTCGACCCGTACGGCGGAGCGTGCGGCGGATAATGTTCGCTTCCTGAACGATCAGTCGAACGCGATCCGGCTGCGTATGGGCGAGCTTCAGGGACAGATCACCAGCATCAAGGCGCGTTACGGGCAAATCCTGTCCAGCCAGGGCATGACAATGTTGGGCGGCTCGGCAGGCGGGCTGGATGCGCAGATCGGCGCGCTCGAGCGTGAAAACGCCATGCTGCGCGCGCAGCGTACGACGGCCGAAACCTCGGCACCCCGCGACCCTGTCGTGACGGCGGCCGAACAGGCCCTGTCGGCGGCACGCGCCGTTTACGCCGAAAGCCATCCCGACGTGGTCATTGCCAAGCAGCGCCTTGCCGAGGCCAAGCTGCTTGCCGACAAGAACGTGTCGAACATCCCCTTCGATTCGATCAAGAGCCAGATCGAGACCAACAACGGCCAGATCTCGATCCTGCGCGCTGCGCGGGCGCGTGAGGCGGGACAGGTGACGTCCGTGCTTCGTGCACAGTCGCAAGCGCCGATGATCCAGCAGCAGGTCAGCCAGCTCGAAGAACAGCAAAAGGGTCTGAACGACCAGTACCAGGACACCGCGATGAAGCTTGCCGCGGCGAATACCGCGCTCCGCGTCGAAAACGAACAAAAGGGTGAGCGCCTGACCGTGGTCGATCCTCCGGTCGTCGACGACAAGCCGGTGTGGCCGAACCGTTGGCTGATCATGGGCGCGGGTGCGGGTGTCGGTGTTGCGCTCGGCTTGATGCTCGCCTTCGGTCTTGAACTGCTCTACCAGCCGCTGCGTGGTCCGCGCGCTGCAATGGCACTGGCTGGCGGCGAACTTTTGGGGGCCATCCCGACATTGACGGCACAGCGAGAAGTGCGGCGTTCTCGCTTTTCCTGGCTGATGCCATGGAAACGGCGATTGGCAGGAGCTGAGCAATGAACGCGCCGGTGACGAACCTCGAGCCAGCCAAGGCCGGAATGCGAATGGTCGAATCTTTCGAATTGCCGCCCATTGCCTCGTTGCAGGCGATCGAAGTCGGCAAGGGCGAGGATGGGCCGGAAAACCTGGTCGGTTTGCTGTCGGGCGATATTCGCTCGCGTCCGTTCGGATTGCTCCGTGGCCAGGTCCTAAAGGAAGCCGGCCGCCTGAATGCGCGGCTGATCGGTGTTACGTCAGCTGCACCGGGCGCGGGCAAGACCTTCGTATCGTCGAACCTCGCGGCTGCCCTCGGGCGAATTTCGGGGCAGCAGGTTTATCTTCTCGATCTCGATCTGCGTCGCCCGGCGATTGCCGAGCGTTTCGGCCTTGTCGTCGAAAAGGGCATGGAAACCTATTTCGACGGCTCGACCGACGATATCGCGTCGCTTGGACGCCGGATCGAGGGAACCGGCCTCGGCGTGTTCGCCACACGTCGTCTCGATCCTTATCCGGGCGAATTGCTCGGGGGAGACCGGCTGGATACGCTGATCGCGGCGATGCGCCGCTTGCCGTCGTCGGCCATGGTCATCTGCGACTTGCCGCCCGCATTCGTCGGTGACGACGCACTGTCGGTGATCGGCAAGCTCGATGCCTATATCCACGTCGTCGACGAAGGCATTACACCCAAGCGCCAAGCCGAAGAACTGCGTAGCATGATGAAGCCGGCAACATGCCTGGGTGTCGTGCTGAACCGGTACGACGGGCGCTGGAACGATTCCTACGGCTACGCATCGGCGCGGCAATATGCCCGGTACTACGACACAGCCGAATAACCGGTTCGCGCGATTTGCAGTCGTTGCTGTCCTAGTCGCGGCCGGGATCGCACTGGCGTTCGGCTATGCCTATTTTCGCCCGTCGTCCGTCGCCATGCCCGTCGCGAAGCCGAAAATAGCGTCAGGCCCATCCGTCTCGGTTCCGATCGGTTTTCCGGAGTTCACTTCGCCGCCACGCTCCGAGGTTACCGAGGAAGAGGCGACGACGGCCATCGCCGTCAACGCGGCAACGCCCGCCGTACCCGATCAGATCGTGCCTGCACGGCCCTTTACATTCGCGCCCGGCACATCGCCCGACGACCGCGCCCGCGCGCGGGACTGCCTGGCAGCGGCGGTTTACTACGAAGCGGCGATCGAATCCCCGCAGGGTCAGCGCGCTGTCGCCCAGGTGGTGCTCAACCGGGTGCGAAACCCTGTGTTTCCGCGCACGGTCTGCGACGTGGTATTCCAGGGAGCGGGACGAGCGACCGGGTGCCAGTTCACATTCACCTGTGATGGCGCTTTGGCCCGGCACCCCAATCTTGTGGGCTGGCGGCGTGCGCAATCGATTGCCGGCGACGCTCTGGCCGGTGTTGTCGAGCCCAGTGTCGGCACGGCCACTCATTACCATGCCAATTGGGTCGTTCCTTATTGGCGGTCGACGCTGGTGAAGCTCTCGACAATCGGAACGCATATCTTCTACCGCTGGCAAGGATCGCTCGGAAGTAAGACGGCGTTCCTGCGTGGCTATCCCGGCGGTGAGACGGCTTACCCGCAACTGGCGATTGCGATCGGTGCAACGCTGGGGCCATCGGATGTCGATATCCCGACCATGACCGTTCCCGCTCCTGTGGCAAAGTCGGTCGAGCCCGACAGATTGCCCCCGCGGCAGGTGCTTCGAATCGACACCCCGGCAAACCGGCTAGCGGCGGACGATGCTCGGGGAACGCTCATCGACAATGGCGGGAAACTCGCTCGCTGATTGCGCGGTTTCGGCAATAGTCCGCTTCGCAATAAATTAACCGTTCACCTGCATTGTCGTAAAAATTGCGCCGGACTGTTGTTGCAGTGCAACAAACGCTATGTATCGACCGGTTCGAAGTATGAACGAGTAACGCCGATGAAGCATGTTGCGCTGAATGCCATGATCCTTGGCCTTGCCGTCGCTGCTGCACCATGCAACGCGGCGATCATTGTGCAAACCGACCAGCCCGATGATGCGGCGGCGGTTTTCACCGTCGACAGCACGGGGTGGGAAGTGGCACCTCCGCCAGTACCCGATGCAACAAGCAGCGATCCGGTCGATGCCATCGGCACAACCCTGACGAGCTACGCGGCGATGCTGCCCGTGCCCGCGGACTGGATCTTGCTGGTGACGGGCTTTGGCGTCATCGGTTACGCGATGCGTTCGCGCAAACGTTCACGCGTCAGCTTCAATTAGGGTCATCGGTCAGGCGAAACGCGATTTCGCCTCGAGCAGGGCAAGCGCGGCGAGCGCCGCTTCGCCACCCTTGTTCTTTTGCTTGCGGTCGGCGCGCACCAGCGCCTGAGCCTCGTTTTCCACGGTCAGGATGCCGTTGCCGATCGCAATGCCGTCCATGGTCAATGCCATGATGCCGCGCGCGCTTTCGCCCGCGACGATTTCAAAGTGATAGGTTTCGCCACGGATAACGACCCCGATCGCGACATAGGCATCATATTGGCCGCTCTCTGCCGCCATCGCGATCGTGCCGGGGATTTCGAGGGCGCCCGGCACCGTCATGACGTCACATTTATGCCCTGCGTCTTCGAGGGCCGTACGCGCGCCGTCGATCAGCATGTCGTTCAGATGGTCGTAGAACCGCGCTTCTACGATAAGCAGCTTTGCCATTATTCTCCCCCCGTACCGGGAATTGCCCGCTCGCCGACGACCGACAGGCCATAGCCTTCGAGCGCGACCAGCGTGTGATGCGTGTTGGTCAGCAAGACCATTTCCTCGACGCCGAGTTCGGCAAGGATCTGGGCACCGACACCATAGTCGCGCAGTTCCTCGATCTCGGGCGATCCGGCACCTTTTCCTTCGCCGCGAAGCCTGATGAACCGGCTCACCGAATCCTTCATCGGACGATTGATGACGACGACGACGCCGGCCCCCGCCTCGGCGATCAGTTCCATCGAACGGGACAGCAGGCCTGAACGCTCGTTATTCTCGCCGAACATATCGACGAAATAGGATGCGGTATGCATGCGGACGAGCGTTGGTTTGTCGGGATCGATCCGCCCCTTGACCAGAGCGATCGTTTCGTCGCCGCTCGCCTTGTTGAAGAAGGTCATCGCCTTCCAGTCGCCGCCCCAGCGGCTGTCGAACATCATTTCCGCACGCTTTTCGACAAGGTGGTCGTGCTTGCGGCGATAGGCGATCAGGTCGCGGATCGTGCCCATCTTGAGGTCGTGAAGACGCGCGAAGGTGACGAGGTCGTCCATTCGCGCCATGGTGCCGTCGTCCTTCATGATCTCGCAGATCACGCCCGACGGGTTGAGGCCGGCCAGACGCGAAACATCGACGGCCGCTTCGGTGTGGCCGGCACGGACCAGCACGCCACCGTCGCGCGCGATCAGCGGAAACACATGGCCGGGCGTGACGATATCGTCCCGCGGCGTCGTGCTGTTGATGGCGACCGATACCGTACGCGCGCGATCTGCGGCGCTGATGCCCGTCGTTACGCCATGTTTCGCCTCGATCGACACGGTAAAGGCGGTTTCGTGCCGCGTGCCGTTTTCGCGGCTCATCGGGTGGAGGCCGATCTCGTCGATGCGCGACTTTGCCATTGCCAGGCAGATGAGGCCCCGGCCGTGCGTCGCCATGAAATTGATCGCCTGTGGCGTCGCCATCTGTGCCGGGATGATCAGGTCGCCTTCGTTCTCACGCCCCTCGTCATCCACCAGGATGTACATGCGGCCGTTGCGGGCTTCCTCGATAATCTCTTCGATCGGTACCAGGGCAGGGGTGTCGTCGTTCGAAAACAGGAACGACTCAAGCTTGCGCAAGGTGTCGGCGGTCGGGTTCCAGTCGTCCTGCTCGATGTCGCGAAGNNGTGTTGGCATGCAGGCCGACAGCACGGGCGAGGCCCGAACGGGACATGCCGCCATCACTTACGAGGCGGCGGACTCGATCAATAAGATGTGTGCTCATGGGTCCAATAATCACATTATAGTGTGCGCTTCAAGAGATGACAGCGTAATGTGTATATTCTCCTGCAACTCACATGCTTGGCGCGACTGTTCAGGCAAGCTAGAAGTCGGTTCACAAGTGTATTGCAAAACTAACACAGCTATGCGACGGGGCACACAGTGAGCAACGACCGATCTTCGCCAGCCAATCCGGATTTCGCTGCCATGCGCGCGGCCATGGTCGCCAGCCAGCTGCGCACCAATGGTGTGACGGACGTCCGGCTGCTCTCCGCGATGGGCAGCGTGCCGCGCGAGGATTTCGTGCCCGAGGCACGTCGCGCCGTATCCTATTCCGACCGTAGCATTCCGCTGGCGCAGGGGCGTTCGCTCAATCCGCCGATGACGACTGCACGGTTGCTCGACGCTTTGAAGCTGCGCGCTGAAGCCAAGCTGCTGATCGTAGGCGCTGCATCCGGTTATTCGACTGCCGTTGCCTCGAAAATCTGCGACTCGGTGGTTGCGGTAGAAGACGATGCGGGGCTCATTGCGCTGGCACCGACGGGTGTCACGATAAAGAATGCGCCCTTGGCGTCAGGCGCTCCGGAGGGTGCGCCGTATGACGCGATCCTGATCGACGGTGCGGTCGAGCAGGTTCCGGAAACGCTGGTTGCCCAGCTGTCAGCGGACGGTCAGCTGGCGTGCGCTATCGTGAAGGATGGCATCACGCGACTGGCGACGGGGCGTCGCGGGGGAAGCAGCTTTGCTGTCGTCGATTTTGCCGATGCAGAGGCTGTCGTGCTGCCCGGGTTCGCCCCGGCGCGCGAGTTTGTATTCTGAACAGGGTAGAGCGGGAAATTTTTCGATGAGAATGCGTGGGGTTTTTTCCGCTGTCTTGCTGGTTTCAGCCGCGATGCCGCTGACGCCGTCGAATGCGGAAACGCTGCGCGAAGCACTCGCCAAGGCGTATAACACCAATCCCACCATTACCGGTGCGCGCGCAGGACAGCGGGCGACCGACGAGAATGTGCCGATTGCGCGTTCACGGGGACTTCCGGGTGTCAGCGGGACATCGTCGTTCAACGAGTTCGTCGAAAGCGGATCCAGTGGCGGCACGACCCCGGCGCGGCAATTCCAGGCGAATGCGACATTGTCGGTCCCTGTCTACCAGGGCGGGGCCGTCGCGAACTCGACGCGCGCCGCCGAAACACGCGTCGCCGCCGGACAATCCGGCTTGCGCGACACCGAGGCGAGCGTCTTTTCGCAGGTGGTCGCGGCATACATGAACGTCATTCGCGATTCGGCGATCGTGGCATTGAACCAGAAACAGGTGGCCGTGCTCCGTACGAACCTCGACGCGACGCGCGACCGGTTCCAGATCGGCGATCTGACCCGCACTGACGTCGCCCAGTCCGAATCGCGCCTGGCGCTGGCGCAGGGGCAGCTGGAAAGCGCCGACGCACAACTGATCGCGAGCAAGGAAAGCTACATCCAGCTGGTCGGCAACCCGCCGTCGGCACTTGAGCCGCCGCCGCCTTTGCCGAACCTTCCGGGATCGCCCGATCTTGCGGTGACCGTGGCGATCGACAGCAATCCCGGCCTCGCCGCGGCGAAGCTGCGCCGCGATGCGACCGTTTATGATACCAAGGTCGCGCGGTCGAACCGCCTGCCCAAGCTCTCGGCCTTCGCGAGCGAGGGGTATACCGACTATCTCGGGTCGCTGAGTTCGCTCGGTGCCGGGCCGACCGCGCCCAGCCAGTCGTTCCGTGCGACGACCGTCGGCGTGCAGGCGACGCTCCCGATCTTCCAGGGCGGACTGCCGGGCGCGCAGGTCCGCCAGGCACAAGCGCTGGAATCGCAGTCGATCGAGACCGTGACCGCGACCGAGCGCGGGCTGATCGCACAGACACGGTCGGCCTATTCGGCCTGGGTCGCGTCGAACCAGCTGATCACCTATTTCCAGACCGCTGTATCGGCAGCCGAACTGTCGCTGGAGGGCGTCCGCGCCGAAAATAGCGTCGGTACGCGGTCGATCCTCGATATCCTGAACGCCGAACAGGAATTGCTGAACGCGCAGGTCAATCTCGTGACCGCACGGCGCAATGCCTATGTCGCGGGCTTCAGCCTGCTGGCGGCGATGGGCAAGGCCGGCGTCAACGATCTGGGCCTCGACGGCGGTCCGCTTTACGACCCCAATGTGAACTATCGGCGGGTAAGACGCAGCGTAAATGACTGGGCCAGCGACCCTAAACCGGCGCCGGTCGCAACGCGCACCGTTGACACGCCTGCGCAAACCCCTGCATTGATCGGTCCGACCGTTAACTAACTGCATGGGGGCAGTTGCATGGCCGGAGCGAATGCCGAACCGTCGATGGAGGACATCCTCTCGTCGATCAAACGTATCATCGCAGAGGATAGCGAAGCCGCGCTGTCGACGCCGCGGGTCAAGCGTTCGGTCGGCCTGACTCCCATGACGCCTGCTGATGAGCAGCCCGAACAGGTCGACGGTGAGGAAGAGCCCGACGTGCTCGAACTGACCGACGCCGTCGAAGAATTGCCCGCGGACGAGCCCGATCCGGCCGCCGCGTTCCGACCCGTCCCGCTCGTGAAACCGGAAGGTGATCCCGTGGCCACTGCAAAACCCACCGAAGCCGAACCGCCGAAAAAGCCGGTTCTTGCGACATCGCAGACCATCCAGTCGAGCAAGGCATCGCTCGCCGCGCTGTCAGCGCTCGTCATCAAGCCGGAGATTACCGGCACCGACACGCTGGAGGGCATGGTGCGTGAGATGATCCGCCCGATGCTTGCCGAATGGATCAACGAGCGCCTGCCCGATATCGTCGACCGCATGGTTGCCGAGGAAATCTCGCGGATCACCGCGCGCGGCTAGCCCTAGCGGTCGTCGTCGCTGCCCGCTAAGCGCGGCGGCGACATGACCGAACTTTCCAAGACCTTCGACCCCGCCGAAATCGAATCCCGCTGGTACGCCCATTGGGAAACCAGCGGCCAGTTCCGCCCCGACCGTCCGGGTGCTGAACCCTGGACGATCGTCAATCCGCCGCCGAACGTCACGGGATCGCTCCATATCGGCCATGCGCTCGACAACACGTTGCAGGACGTGCTGGTCCGCCATGCGCGGCTGAAGGGCCAGGATGCGCTGTGGGTGGTCGGCACCGACCATGCCGGGATCGCGACGCAGATGGTGGTCGAGCGGCAGCTCAACGAAAAACAGCAGAAGCGTACCGATTTCTCGCGCGAAGAGTTCGTCGAGAAAGTCTGGCAGTGGAAGGAAGAGAGCGGCGGCGAGATCACGCAGCAGCTGCGCCGCCTCGGCTGCTCGATGGACTGGGCGAACGAGCGTTTCACGATGGACGAAGGCTTCTCGAAGGCCGTCCTGAAAGTATTCGTCGACCTGTATAATCAGGGCCTCATCTATCGCGACAAGCGACTGGTGAACTGGGATCCGGGCCTCGGCACTGCGATCAGCGATCTTGAGGTCGAGACCAAGGAAACCAAGGGAAGCTTCTGGCAGATCCGCTATCCGCTGGCGGACGGGTCGGGCGCGATCACGGTCGCGACGACACGGCCGGAAACGATGCTCGCCGACATGGCCGTTGCGGTTCACCCGGACGACGAACGCTACAAGGCGATGATCGGCAAGCAGGTGAAGCTGCCGATCACCGGCCGTCTGATCCCGGTTGTCGGCGATGAACATGCCGACCCGACGCTGGGGACGGGCGCGGTGAAGATCACGCCGGGACACGACTTCAACGACTTCGAGGTCGGCAGGCGCGCCGGGTTCAAGGCCGGCGAAATGCTCAACATGCTCGACGCCAAGGCGCAGGTGACGCAGACGAGCGATGGGCTGATCCCGGCCGACCTGCTCGGCGTCGACCGGTTCTGGGCGCGCAAACAGGTGGTCGAGCAGCTAAAGGCCGAAGGCTTCCTCGTGCCGCATGTCGACAAGGAAGGCGTCGAACACGACGCCGAACCGCGCACGATCCAGACGCCCTATGGCGACCGCTCGGGCGAGGTGATCGAGCCGTGGCTGACCGACCAATGGTATGTCGACGCGGAGACGCTGGCGAAGCCGCCGATCGAAGCGGTCAAGGACGGCCGCATCAAGATCGTACCGAGCAGTTGGGAAAAGACGTTCTTCAACTGGATGGACAATATCCAGCCGTGGTGCGTGAGCCGCCAGCTGTGGTGGGGACATCAGATTCCCGCGTGGTTCGACTCCGCTGGCAAGGCTTATGTCGCGGAAACCGAACAGGAAGCGCAGGCGCAAGCAGGTCAAGGCGTTGCCTTGACTCGCGATCCTGATGTCCTCGATACCTGGTTCTCGTCCGGGCTTTGGCCGTTCGGAACGCTGGGGTGGCCGGATAATACCGACCCGACGCTTGGCGGACGTTATCCCAATGACGTTCTGGTTTCCGGCTTTGACCTGATCTTCTTCTGGAATGCCCGCATGATGATGCAGGGGATGCATTTCATGGGCGATGTGCCGTTCCGTACGCTTTACATGCACGGCCTCGTTCGCGCCGCGGACGGGCAGAAGATGTCGAAGTCAAAGGGCAATGTCGTCAACCCGCTCGGGTTGATCGACCAGTATGGCGCCGACGCGCTGCGCTTCTTCATGGCGGCGATGGAAAGCCAGGGCCGCGACATCAAGATGGATGAGAAGCGGGTCGAGGGGTATCGCAACTTCGCGACCAAGCTGTGGAACGCCGCGCGCTTTTGCCAGTCGAACGGCATCGGCGCATCCACCACGCTCGAGGCGCCCGCGGCGACGCTCGCCGTCAACAAATGGATCATCGGCGAGACGATCCAGACGGTGCAGGCGGTCGACCTGGCGCTGGCCGATTACCGTTTCGACGGCGCCGCAAACGCGATCTACCAGTTCGCCTGGAGCCGCTTCTGCGACTGGTACCTCGAGCTGATCAAGGGCGCGATCGATGACGAGACCAAGGCGGTCGCGGGCTGGGTTCTCGACCAGATTCTCGTCATGCTCCACCCGTTCATGCCGTTCGTCACTGAAGAACTCTGGTCGAAGCTGGGCGCGCGCGAATATGACCTGATCGTCGCGAAATGGCCGATGGCCGATGCGCGGTCGATCGACCCGGAAGCGGGCAGGGAAATCGACTGGCTGATCCGTCTGGTCAGCGAAGTCCGGTCGAGCCGTACCGAACTCAACGTGCCGCCGGGTGCGCGCTTGCCGGTACATCTCCGCGATGCTTCCACCGAAACGCTCGCGCGTTTCGAACGGCTGGCGCCCGCGATCGCGCGCCTCGCACGGATCGACCGTGCCGACGGCGATGTGTCGGGCGGCGCGGCACAGGTCGTGCTCGACGAGGCGACGTTCGTGCTGCCGCTCGAAGGCGTCATCGACCTCGATGCCGAACGCGCGCGGCTCACCAAAGGCATCGAGGCCGCTGCCAAGGAGCGCGATTCCCTTGCCGGTCGTCTTAACAACCCCAGTTTCGTCGAACGCGCGAAGCCCGAAGCGGTCGAAAAAGCACGCGCCGATCACGCCGAAAAGGCAGCGGAGGCCGAGCGGCTGTCGGCGGCGCTCGCACGGCTGGGGTGACGTCGCCCGCCTTCACGCCGCTCGCCGCTGCCGATTGTGAGGCGGCTGTCGAGTTGTGGCACGCGGCGGACCTCACCCGGCCATGGAACGATCCGCATGCGGATTTTGCACTGGCGATCCGCGGGCCGCATTCTGCAGTGCTGGGCGCGCGAGATGAAACGGGTGCGCTGGTTGCGACGGTGATGGTCGGCGAGGACGGGCACCGCGGCTGGTTCTATTATCTCGCCGTCGATCCCGCGTACCAACGGCAAGGACTCGGCCGGGCGGCAGTCGCCGCGGCGGAAAACTGGCTGCAGGCGCGAAATATCCCCAAGGCACAGCTGATGATCCGTAATGGCAATGCTGCGGCGGTTACGTTTTACACGGCGCTGGGCTACGAACCAGCAGACGTGACGGTCGTCGGCCGCTGGCTCGACCGCTGAACAGGGGGACGCGCGTGGCATCATCGGCAAGTACCGGACCGCGCGACCTGACCACCGGGCCGATCGGCAAGACTTTGCTGCTGTTCGCACTGCCGACGCTCGGCGCGAACATCCTTCAGTCGCTGAACGGGACGATCAACGCGATCTGGATCGGCAATTTCCTGGGAGAGGCGGCACTGGCGGCAACCTCGAACGCCAACCTCGTCATGTTCCTGATGTTCGCGGCGGTCTTCGGCCTTGCGATGGCGGCGACAATCCTGATCGGACAGGCGATGGGGCGTCGTGACGTCGATCTTGCGCGGCGTACGCTGGGTTCTGCGATCGGGCTCATCGGGCTGCTGGGCACGGGTGTTGCTGTCGTCGGATGGATCTGGTCGCCGCTGGTTCTCCACCTGCTGGCGACGCCGCACGATGCGCTCCCGCTCGCGACCGCCTACCTGCGGGTCATTTTCCTGGGGCTGCCCTTCACCTTCCTGATGGTGCTCCTCACCAGCGCGCTGCGCGGCGCGGGCGATTCGATCACGCCGCTGTGGGCCATGATCCTGAATGTCGTTCTCGACGCCGGACTGAACCCGGTCTTCATCCGGGGCTTTGGCCCGATCCCCGCCATGGGCATTTCAGGGTCGGCACTGGCGACGCTGATCGCGGGCCTCGTCACGCTGATCTTCCTTGTCGTCTACATCTATCGCAAGAATTTGGTGATCCGGTTGCGCGGCACCGAATTCGCTTATCTCCGCCCGGAACGCGGACTCATCGGCACCATCTTTGCGAAGGGCATTCCAATGGGTTTGACGATGGTCGTCATGTCCGCGTCCATGCTCGCAATGATCGGCCTGGTGAACCGGGCAGGGGTGGAGACGACCGCCGCCTATGGCGCGATCAGCCAGTTGTGGAGCTATATCCAGATGCCGGCGTTCGCCGTCGGCGCGGCGGTGAGCGCGATGGCTGCGCAGAACATCGGCGCGGGACGCTGGGACCGCGTCGGCCGCGTGACGCTCTATGGTGCGGGCATCAACGTGCTGATGACGGCGACGATGATCGTGCTGATCACGCTGGTCGATCGCGAGGTACTCGGCCTTTTCCTTACGCCGTCGAGCCC
The DNA here is from genome assembly GCA_002336985.1 of Sphingomonadales bacterium UBA1936. Lineage (GTDB taxonomy): Bacteria > Pseudomonadota > Alphaproteobacteria > Sphingomonadales > Sphingomonadaceae > Sphingomonas_O. Next base: position 18,099 of record DDFE01000005.1, on the reverse strand, counting down.
TGCGGTACCGGTGGCACAGCACATCCACCTGGTCGCGAGCGGCAGTTTCGTGCTGTTCGGCGTTTCGATGGTAATGACGTCCGTCGTGCGCGCGAACGGGGCGGTGGTGGCGCCGTTGGTCATCCTGTTCATCGCGGCCTTTCCCGCACGCTTCGGCCTCGCGCTGCTATTCCTGCCACATTATGGGCCCGAGGCGATCTGGTGGAGTTTCTGGGCCGGATCAATCAGCAGCATCATCCTGACCGGCGCCTATTACCGCTGGGGCGGGTGGCGGAAAGCGCACCTGCTGGAAGAGACGCGGGCAAGCGCTTAAGGGGGGCGATATGCACTATCCCGCCCTTCGCCTTCGCCGCACTCGTTCGACCGCCTGGAGCCGCGCGCTCGTCAGCGAGACGCATCTTGCGCCTGCTCACCTGATCTGGCCGTTGTTCGTGACCAGCGGGCAGGGGATAGAGGAACCGGTGGGAAGCCTTCCCGGTGTATCGCGCTGGTCGGTCGACCTTGTCGTGCAACGTGCAAAGGAGGCGAAGGCGCTGGGGATCGGCGTCGTCGCACTGTTTCCCAATACGCCGCGCGAGCTGCGCACCGACAACGGGGAAGAGGCGCTCAACCCAGATAACCTGATGTGCCGGGCGATCCGCGCGATCAAGGATGCTGTGCCCGATATCGGCATCCTGACCGATGTCGCGCTCGATCCGTACACGGCGCATGGCCATGACGGGTTGGTCGATGCGGGCGGCTATGTGCTGAACGATGCCACGAGCGAAGTCCTAGTTGGGCAGGCGCTCAACCAGGCGGTGGCTGGCGCTGACATCATTGCGCCCAGCGACATGATGGACGGGCGCGTGGGTGCGATCCGCGATGCGCTGGAGGAAGGCGGGCACACCAATGTCCAGATCATGGCCTATGCCGCGAAATACGCCTCCGCCTTCTATGGCCCGTTCCGTGACGCGGTGGGGTCGGGCGGTCTGCTGAAGGGCGACAAGAAGACCTATCAGATGGATCCGGCCAATGCCGAAGAGGCGCTGCGCGAAGTCGAACTCGACCTTGCCGAGGGCGCTGACAGCGTGATGGTAAAGCCCGGATTGCCTTATCTAGACATCATACGCCGTGTGAAAGACCGATTCGAAGTTCCTGTATTTGCTTATCAGGTGTCGGGTGAATACGCGATGATCGAGGCTGCGGTGGCAGCCGGAGCGGGCGACAGGGACGCACTGGTTCTCGAAACGCTGATAGCCTTCCGCCGCGCCGGCTGTTCGGGCGTGCTGACCTATCACGCAGCGCACGCCGCACGATTGCTGAACCGGTGATCGAAACCGAGCGACTGGTTTTACGCGGCTGGCGCGATAGCGACGTCGCGCCGTTCCATGCGATGTGCAACGATCCCGAGGTCATGCGATATCTCGGCCCGCCGCTCAGCCTTGCCGATGCGCAGGCGGCAGCGGAGCGGCAGAACGGCTTCATCGAAACCCACGGTCATTGTTTCTGGGCGGTCGAGCGCAAGGCGGACGGTGCGTTCCTTGGTTTCACCGGCATCAAGCCGGGGCCGGAGGGAACCCCCCTGCACGACAAGCCGGAGATCGGATGGCGACTCGCCACCGCATTTCACGGGCAGGGTTATGCGCGCGAAGCGGCGCAGGCGAGCATCGACTGGGGCTGGGCAAACCTGCCGGATGACGAGATCCTGGCGATGACCGTACTCGGTAACACGGCGTCATGGGGACTGATGGAACGGCTCGGCATGCAACGCATCCATGCGCTCGATTTCGATCATCCGGCAGTGCCGCCGGACAGCCCGCTGCGTCCCCACATCGTCTATTCGATTGCGCGGCCGGCATTGTGAGGCGCGCCAGGCGGCGTTAACCATCCGCAAAGGGCTTGATCCTAAGCCGCTCGACGAATTGGAGATCCCGATGGCGAGCGTTGCGCTGACGACCGGAAACATTGCCGCGAAATGGCGATTCACGCTTGCGATCCTTGCCGGGTCGTTCCTGCTGTT
>DDFE01000005.1:12707-16016 GCA_002336985.1 Sphingomonadales bacterium UBA1936 | reverse complement strand
TGCTGATCGTGTCGATCGGTCCGCTGTTTTTCGCCATCGCTGCACAAGCGCCGCTGCTGCAGCGCTGGTTCGCGGTGAGCGGGGGCGGGGATCCCTATCCACTGTACGCCGCATCGAATCTCGGCAGCTTTGCCGGGCTGCTCGCCTATCCGTTGCTGGTCGAGCCACTGTTGCCGATTGCCGGACAAAGCTGGCTGTGGACGGGCGGTTATGTCGTCGTCGCCGCGCTCGTCGCGAGCTGTGCGCTGCTGCTGCCGCGCAATGCGCCCGCGGCAATGCCGGTTTCCGTCGAACGCGCCGCGCCCGTTCCGATGCGCCAGCTTGCAACCTGGGTGTTGCTCGCGGCCGTTCCCTCGGGCCTGATGCTGTCGACGACGACCTATCTCACGACTGACATCGTCGCGATGCCATTGCTGTGGGTGGTGCCGCTGGGACTTTATCTGCTCAGTTTCTCGATCGCCTTCGCCGACCGGCGCGGTCCTGCCGATTTCATCCTGCGCATCGCGCCGCTTATCGTGCTGGCGGGTGGCGGCGTCGCCTTTGCGCAGAACCCCCATTATCCGTGGCTTTTCGCGCCGCTCGGCCTGATACTGCTCTTCATCATCGCGACTGCGCTGCACACGGAGCTGTTCCAGCGGCGGCCCGACCCGGCGCATCTGACGGCGTTCTATCTCGCTATGTCGGTCGGCGGTGTCGTCGGTGGCCTGTTCTGCGCGATCGCCGCACCGCTGATGTTCGACTGGGCGTATGAGCACCCCATCCTCATCCTGCTCGCGGCCGCCCTCGTTACGACGAAGCCGCTGTTCGCCTTCGCCGAACAGCTTTGGGCATCGCGGGGGCGCTGGGCGCTGATCATCGGGCTTGTAGCGATCGTGCTGTCGCTCGGTGTCGACAATCGCCTCGCGATCCTGCCGAACCCGTTACCGCTGACGGCGAAGATCGTCGGCATCATCCTGATCATCGAACTCGCGCTGATCGCGCTGGGCAATCGCATCGCCTATGTGCTGTCGCTCGCCGCGCTTATGCTGGGCCTCGGCGGATGGACGATGCTCGCGTCGTCGGTTCATGGCGGCGACCGGGTGCGCAGCTATTTCGGTATCTATGGGTTCGGCTACGACAAGGGGAACGTCCGCACCCTCGTCCACGGTACGACCGTCCACGGCATGCAGGACCTGCGTCCGGGGCGCGAGCGCGATCCGCTGAGCTATTATGCGCCGCAATCGGGCGTGGGCCTTGCGATGCAGGAAGTCGCCCTGCGCAAGCCCGATGCGCACATCGGAGTCGTCGGCCTCGGAAGCGGCACGCTCGCCTGCTACACGCAGCCGGGTCAGGACTGGCGGTTCTACGAGATCGACCCGGCGATGGAGCGCATTGCGCGCGACCCGAAGAAATTCTCATTCCTCCAGCGGTGCAATTCGAACGTGCCCGTCGAAATCGGCGATGCTCGCCTGACCTTGGCGCGCGAAACCGGCGCGCCGCTCGACCTGCTGGTCATCGACGCCTTTTCCTCGGATGCGGTCCCCATGCACCTGCTGACGCGCGAGGCCTTTGCGGTCTATGCCAAGCGGCTGGCACCCGACGGCGTACTGATGGTGCACGTCTCCAACCGCTTCCTGAAGCTGGAGCCCGTCGTCGCCGCGACCGCCAAATGGGGCTGGCACATTGCCGCCCGCGATTACCAGCCGGGCGAAGCGGACAAGGATCATGCCTATTCGCACAGCTACTGGATCGCGCTGACGCGGGACTCGGCTGCGCTAAACCAGCTAATTGCGTCCACGGGGCGTGAAAAATGGACCGCCGTGCCGGTTCGGGCTGGCTTTCCGGGATGGACCGACGATTATGCGAGCATCTTGCCGCTGATCAAATGGACTAAATGATGCCGTCGATTATCACCTTTCAAGGCAAGACACCCAGGATCCATCCGACCGCATTCATTGCCGAGGGCGCACGCATCATCGGCGATGTAGAGATCGGGCCGAACTCCAGCATCTGGTTCAACTGCGTCTTGCGGGGTGACGTGAGCAGCATCCGGATCGGCGCGCGGACGAACATCCAGGATGGGACCGTCATCCACGTCGATTCGGCCACGCCGGGTAATCCGGCCGGCCGGCCGACGATCATCGGCGACGACGTACTGGTGGGGCATATGGTGATGCTCCACGGGTCGGTGCTGCAAGACCGGGCCTTCGTCGGGCTAGGCAGCATCGTGATGGATAGCACGATCGAATCGGACGGCATGCTGGCGGCGGGTGCTTTGCTCAGTCCCGGAAAGACGATCGGTGCGGGCGAGTTATGGATCGGGCGGCCGGCGAAGAAGCTGCGCGACCTCAATCCCCAGGAAATCGCCGCCAACCAGATGGGCGCTACGCACTACGCCGAACTGGCAAAAGTCTACGCCGCAAGCTGACTAGCCGCCGAGCGCCTCGATCCGCTGGTTCTGCCGGTCGACGATCGCCTGTATTTCCGCACGGGCGGCAACCAGTTCTTGCGGATCCTGTCCGCTGTCGGTCGCGGCCGATATCGCCCCGTCGAGTTCGGTGAGCGCGTCCAATGTCGGCGTCCGCGCGATTTCTGCGGCCGAACGGGCCGATTGCGCCATGATCCAGGCTTCGCTGCCCTGCGGACCCGAACGCTGTCCCGCGGGCAGTGCCTTGTCGAACGCGGCGTCGGCCGTTTTCGCCTGTGCGACGAGGCGCGCCGCGAGCGCTGTTTTGGCAGGATCGACGGCAACGGGTGCTGGCGTTTCCGGCAGGTCGTCGGGCCGCGTCGCTTCGACCGGACGGGGCAAGAGCGACGGCGCGTCGATTTTTGTCATGCAGGCCGACAACAACGAAGCGGCGCACAGGGGCAGGGCGTATGAGCGAAATTTCACCGTGCCGCCCTATGCGTTGCTGCCCATGTGTTCAACGGGGTTGCACGCTTCGATTCAACCGACTAGGGGACCGCTTCCCGCGCGCCCGTAGCTCAGCTGGATAGAGCATCAGACTACGAATCTGAGGGTCGGACGTTCGAATCGTTCCGGGCGCGCCAGGGATCTCCTTGATCATTCATCTTCCTCATCGGGGTCGTCGTCACCGTCGTCGAGGGCACCTGCTTCTTCTTCCTCGATGGCGCGTTCGAGTTCTTCGCCGATCATCTCGAGCTGGTCTTCGGTCGCGGTCAATTCGACCGTGTCGCCGTTGTCGTCCTCGATCAAAATCAGGAAATCTTCGGCTGTCCGCGTAATCGTGAAGCGTTCGAGCGTTTTGGCCATGGCTGTCTCCTCCTGCTGGTTGGAGGCGTTACGCCCGGCAGACCTGTTGGTTCCGC
>DDFE01000005.1:0-12641 GCA_002336985.1 Sphingomonadales bacterium UBA1936 | reverse complement strand
TCCATCGCGCCGACGGCGAGCGCGAATATGATGAGATAAGCTTCGAACCGCGTCTTGATTACGAACAGGCGGGTTAGCTTTTTGATCATGGCCGACATGCAGCAAGGATTAGGCCAGCCGCGGAAATGCGTAAACAGAAGCTTAGCGAATCTGGTTACCTGTAAGTTAATCCGACAATTCAACGAGCCCGAGCACGTCGACCAACGCTTGGCGCGCCGTGTGAATCTGGGCGATCAGATCCGGATCGGACAGGTCGTCAGGCACGATCGTCTCCGGCCAAGTGCGGGCGACGACATCGGAAATCGCGTCGAGCCGGGCCTCGTCGACCAGAAACCGCGGGTCGACCGTCGCCGGGTCGGCAACGACGCGGAGGCGCAGGCAGGCCGGACCGCCGCCGTTCGCCATCGATTCGCGCACGTCGACGGGCACGAGCTGCCGGATCGGCCCGTTCCCGGCCACATGGTCCTGCAACCAGCGCCAGACGCGCGCATTGTCGCGGGCTTCGGTCGGCAGGATGAGGGCCATGCCGCCGCCTGGAAGCGTGACCAACTGCGCGTTGAACAAGTAGGACTGGATAGCGTCGGCAAGTGAAACCAAGCTGTCGGGAACTTCGACGATCTCGACTTCCGGGAGCAGGTGCTTGAGATCGGCGTAGAAACCGTCACGATCCTGAAACGCCTTCTCATGGGCGAACAGCACATTCTCGTTGGCGACCGCCACGACATCGTTGTGGAATGCGCCCGCCGCGATCGCTTCTTCGGATTGCTCGACGAACAGCGGTGTGGATACGCCGTGCAGCCGAGCGACGGCCTTCGACGCCTCGACATGCTGGCGGGCCGGAAAACGGCCGCCGCGGACGCCATAGACGAATACCTCGACGCCGGGCGCGCCGTGATGGGCGCATAGCCGCATGTGGTTTGCCGCGCCTTCATCGCCGAATGGGGCGGGGACGGGTTCGTGCACATGGAAAGCATCATGGGCGAATGCCAAACGAAGCTGCGCGATCGTCCCCGGCCATTCGTGGGCGCGATGCGCCATTGTCAGCAAATTTGCAGGTGTCAGGTGGCATTTCCGGTCGCCGGTATCGGGGGCAGGGGACGCCGTTGCCGCATTCGCCGCCCACATCGCCGACGCCGACATGGCCGTCGCCCAGAGGTACGGTTCGGCGTCGCCCTCCAGGCCCATTTGCGACAGCCAGTGCGTATTCGGACGACTGTGCGGCAGGAAGATACCCTGCGTCAGGCCGAGACGGATGTTGCTCCGCATCTTCCCGATGCCCTGCAATGCGGCAGCCCGCGGGTGCGACGCAGCCCCGGCATTCTTCGAAGATGCGAGATTGCCCGCGCTCAGCCCCGCGTAATTGTGACTGGGGCCGATGATGCCGTCGAAATTGATTTCGACCAGGCTCATTGCGGCGCGACCAGCACGTCGGACCCTGCTTCGACACCCAATGTCTTCGCGCCCTCGGGATCGATCGTGCCGTCGTCGGTGACGCGCGCATAGGCGGCCGTGAAATTCTTCAGGCGGCCGGTCGCGGTCACCGAGCGGGGTGCATCGTTTTCCGCCACCTTCTCGATCCGGACACTGCGCGACTGGGCAACGCTGCGCACGCGGTCGGTCAGGGTATGCATCGTCGGGCCGCCGTCGAAGATGTCGATGTAATGGTCGTGGACCAGCCCCTCGCTTTCGAGCATCCGCATCGCGGCTCGTCCGCTGGAATGCGGGATGCCCATGACCAGCCGTGCGCTGTCGGGCAGCAGCGCGGTGTAGACGGGATGCTTGGGCATCAGGTCCGCGATCATCTGGTGACCGTTGATCGCGTTGAATGCGTCCGCCTCCTGGAAACTCATGCCGAAGAACTTGCCGGCAAGGCCATCCCAGAAGGGCGATCCACCGCCCTCGTCGATCACGCCGCGCAATTCGGCGAACAGGCGGTCTGCGAAGCGGGGCCGGTGCTGGCGGATATAGAGATAGCGACTACGGGCGAGCAGCATGCCGAGGCCGCCCGCGCGCTCATGCGGATGCAGGAACAGGCCACCGACCTCGCTTGCACCCTCGAAGTCGGTGACGAGCGTCAGCATTTCCGCCCGGAACGTGCGTTTGAGTGCGGTCGACGACTGTGTCAGCGCGCTGATGCGATAGCTGTAGAAGGGCGCGTTCTCGCCGATCTTCGAGAAGATCTGGCAGGTGCCGCGAATCGCCCCGGTTGCGGTGTTCTCCAGCATCATCGCGACACGGTCGGCCGCCAGCGTATCGTCCGTGCGCGAAAGCGATTCTTCCGATCGTTCCAGCGTCTTCGCCAGCGACTTCCGGTCGGCGGGCAGGTTGGTGAAGCCGCCACCGGTAAGTTTCGCCATTTCGTAAAGCGCGGGCAGATCGCTTGCCCGCGCGGGGCGCATCCTGAAACTCATCAAATCGCCCCGTTTGCCAGCCGATAGAGTGTGAGTGCGCTCAATGCCGCCCGTTCGGCAAGCGAATCGACGATCAGATATTCCTGATCCGAGTGAATGGCACCCCCGCGCACGCCCATGGTGTCGACGACGGGCACCCCGCACGCCGCGATATTGTTGCCGTCGCATACGCCGCCGGTCGCTTTCCAGGCGATCGGCTGGCCCAGATCCGCACCGCAATCGCGAACCAGCCCGAACAGGCGTTCCGCGGGCGTGTCCATGGGTTTTGGCGGGCGGTTGAAGCCGCCGTGCCGGTGGATCGTGACGTCATGACGTTGCATCACCGCCGTCACGATCTCCTTGATGGCGGCCTTCGCATGGGCCTCAAGATCCGGCGTTGCAGGGCGCAGGTTGACCCGCAGCACGGCGTGATCGGGCACGACATTGTTGGGGCCGCCGCCATCGATCTTCGCCGGATTGACGCTCAGCCCCTCGGCGCGAAGTTCGGCAAGGCGCAGTGCGAGATCGGCGGCGGCGATCACGGCGTTCCTGCCGTCGTCGGGGTTACGTCCGGCATGGGCAGACTTGCCGGTCACGATGAAACTGAAATTCCCGCTGCCGGGCCGTGCGCCGGCAAGGGTGCCGTCAGGAAGGGCGGCTGGTTCATAGGTCAGCGCGGCGATCTTGCCGCGGGCGAGTTCCGCGATCAGGGGCGCCGACGATGCCGATCCCGTTTCCTCGTCGCTGTTGAGGATAACGTCATAACCCAGCGAGGACGCGGCATCGCTGCCTTCGAACGCGGTGAGCGCGGCCAACATCACCGCGATCCCGCCCTTCATGTCGGCAACGCCGGGGCCGTTGATGACGCCGGGTTCGATCTCGCGGAGTGTCTGAAACGGATGATCGGCCGGAAAGACTGTGTCCATGTGCCCGGTCAGCAGGATGCGGCGATTTGCGCCCGGGCGGACGGCGAGGTGGATATGCTGCCCGCGCGCGATCGGCCGCCTGCCGCCGTCCGGCGAAACGTTGTCTTCGGGGGCGGGATCGACAAGGCGCAGCGTTCCGGGCAGCACCGAGAATGCGTCGGAGATCAGCGATGCGACCTCGGCCAGCCCCTGCAGATTCGCGGTGCCCGAGTTGATGGCGGCCCATTGTTCGACCTGTGCGCGCATCGGCGCGCTACCCGCACGCTCGACGAGTGCGCTTTCGTGATTGGACAGACCCATAATCCCTCCTAGCCGGTCCTACGCGCCGCTTGAACCCCGTCGTCTTCGACGCTAGGCGCGGCGCTCCTCCCCGGAACCATCATAGTCAGGAGATGCGCATGGCGTATGTCGAACGTTCAGGGTTGCAGGTTTCACCGGTTCTTGCCGATTTCATCGAAAGCGCGGCGCTGCCGGGTACGGGTGTAGCGCCCGACCGGTTCTGGACGGGCCTTGCCGACATCCTGGCACGATTCGCACCCGTGAACCGCGCCCTGCTGGCCAAACGCGAAGACCTTCAGGCGCAGATCGACGCTTGGCATGTCGCGCGGGCTGGGCAGGCGTGGGATGCCGGCGCTTACCGGGCGTTCCTGACCGAAATCGGCTATCTCGTGCCCGAACCCGCGCCGTTCGAGATCACGACCACGAATGTCGACGTCGAAGTCGCCAAGATGGCGGGGCCGCAGCTGGTCGTGCCGTCGCTCAACACGCGGTTCGCGCTCAACGCCGCAAATGCGCGCTGGGGCAGCCTGTACGATGCGCTTTACGGAACCGACGCTCTCGACGCGCCGCCCGCCAAACCCGGCGGCTATGATGTGGATCGGGGTGCGGCGGTCATCGCCTACGCACGCGCATTCCTCGACCGGACGGTTCCCGGTTGGGAAGCCGCGGTGAAGGGCGGCGAAACCGCGCAGAAGTTCGCGCGCAGCGGTGACAATTTCCTGTTCATGAATAACGGGTTGCATATCGAAGTTGTAATCGATCGCAAGCATCCGATCGGCCGCACCGACCCGCTGGGCATTGCCGACGTCATCCTCGAATCGGCACTTTCCACGATTGTGGACCTCGAGGATTCGGTTGCCGCGGTCGATGCGGATGACAAAGTCGAGGCGTATCGCACCTGGCTGGGCCTGATGAAGGGCGACCTGTCCGCTACCTTCCAGAAGGGCGGCAAGGCCATGACGCGCTCGCTGGAAGCGGACCGCGAATGGACGGCACCCAGCGGATCGAAATTCACCTTGCCGGGCCGCAGCCTGCTGTTCGTCCGCAATGTCGGGCATCTGATGACCAATCCGGCGGTGCTGCTTCCCGATGGATCGGAAGCGCCCGAGGGCATCCTCGACGCGGTGATCACCTCGCTGATCGCGATGCACGATGGAAAGGGCGCCGTGCGCAACAGCCGCACCGGCAGCATCTATATCGTGAAACCCAAGATGCATGGGCCGGAGGAAGCAGCCTTCGCCAACGACTTGTTCGACGCGACCGAGGACCTGCTGGGCCTTGCCCGCTACACCATCAAGGTCGGCGTCATGGACGAGGAACGCCGCACTTCGGCGAACCTGGCCGCGACGATCCACGCCGTGCGGGGCCGCATCGCCTTCATCAACACCGGTTTCCTCGACCGCACGGGCGACGAAATCCACACCTCGATGCGCGCCGGGCCGATGGTGCCCAAGGGCGAGATGAAGACCAGCGCCTGGATCAAGGCGTATGAGGGGCGCAATGTCGCCATCGGCCTCGCGTGCGGCCTCAGTAGCAAGGCACAGATCGGCAAGGGCATGTGGGCCGCGCCCGACCGCATGGCGGACATGATGGTGCAGAAGATCGGCCATCCGATGGCCGGCGCCAACACTGCCTGGGTACCGTCGCCGACCGCGGCCACATTGCACGCGATGCACTATCACAAGGTCGATGTGTTCGCGCGGCAGAAGGAACTGACTGCTATCCCGCCGCTCGGCGACCTGCTGTCGGTTCCGCTGGCAACAGGACGCAACTGGAGCCCGGCGGAGATCGAACGCGAACTCGACAACAATGCGCAGGGCATCCTCGGCTATGTCGTGCGCTGGATCGACCAGGGCGTCGGCTGTTCGAAAGTGCCGGACATCGACGACGTCGGCCTGATGGAAGACCGTGCGACACTTCGTATTTCTTCCCAGGCACTTGCGAACTGGCTTTTGCACGGCGTGTGTACGGCCGAACAAGTCGATGCTGCGCTCGTCCGGATGGCAGCGAAGGTCGACGGGCAGAACGCGGGCGATCCGCTCTATCGCAAGCTTACGCCAGACAGCATCGCGTTCAAGGCGGCCCGCGCGCTGGTGTTCGAAGGCGTGACGCAACCGAGCGGCTATACCGAACCGCTGCTTCACAAGTTCCGGCAGGCGGCGAAAGCGGCAGCCTAAAGCTGCCGTACCCGCCACCAGATCGTCAGCCGCTGGGTGACGATCATGCCGAGTGCGAACAACAGCGATGCATCGACCGCGACCGCGCCGAGGCTGCCGGCGGCGTTCTTGAACGCCATCCGCAGGAAAACGAGCGCGGCGAGCAGGTAGAAGGCGTAGCTCGACGTCTCCATCAGGATCTTGTCGGTGTCCGGGCACCGGCGCAGCGTCAGCGTACGGGCACGCAACGTTCCCGTGCCGATGCCCAGCAGGAGCGCTATGCCCATGATCGCGTATGCCCCGATGCCGAAAGGTGCGTGCGGCTGGAACCACAGCGCCGACCCGATCCCGGCGATCGCGATCACCGGTACGACCCACAAGGTCGCGATGCTGACGGGGCGCGGCTTCGCGCGGCTGGTCCGGAAATACAGCACCGCGACGACGATGATCGGGATCAGATACGGCAGGATTTGCGCCGGGTTCACGCGGCCGCTCCATCACGCGGGGGCAGGTGCGCCGCGAATTCCTCTAGCACTTCTTCGTACAGCCGCTTCTTGAATGCGACGATCAGGTTGGGAAGGTGCCAGGGGTCGACCCACTGGAACGCGCGGAATTCGGGGTGTTCGGTGTCGAGATTCACGTCGAGGTCGGTGCCGAGGAAGCGCATCAGGAACCAGCTCTGGCGCTGTCCTGCATATTTGCCCTTCCACAGCTTCCCGCTGAGTTCGGGCGGCAGGTCGTAGAGCAGTTCGCGCGACGATTGCGCGACGATCTCGACCAGAGCCGGGCCGATGCCGGTTTCCTCTTCAAGTTCGCGCAGTGCACCGGTTCGGGCGTCTTCCCCCGGATCGAGTCCGCCCTGCGGCATCTGCCAGGCGTCTAGGCTCGAATCGAGCCGCTGCGCCACGAAGACCTTGTTGTCGGCATTGAGCAGCATCACGGCCGCGGCCGGACGATAGGCTTTCCCGCCGCTCACGCGACCGCCTCGGCGATCATCGCCTTCAGCACGGCTAGGTAACCCGCGACATCGGCCTGCGAAGAAGGGATTGCCCTTCGAATGGTGATGAAACCATGGATGTTTCCGACCGCCTCCCGATAGGTCACCGGCACGCCCGCGCGGATCAGTTCGGCGGCATATTCGCGGCCTTGGTCCCGCAGGGGGTCGAGGCTGGCCGTGACCAGCAGGGTCGGCGGTAATCCCGTGTGGTCGTGACGCAGCGGATAGGCGCGGGGGTGGCCCGCTTCCGGACGATAGGCGTCATTGAAATAGTTCATCGATTCGGTGGTGAGCAGTTTCGCCGCGCCATGTTCGCCGAAAGAGGGCCAGGCGTCGGTTCCATCGACCACGGGATAGATCGGGAACTGCGCGATCACCGGCACGGCGGCGGGTGCGTCGCGCAGTGCCATTGTCGTGACGATGGTCAGGTTGCCACCCGCACTGTCACCCGACAGGACAAGGCCGGTGACGGTGCGGCCGAGGACGGCCGGACTGTCCGCGATCCACCGTGTCGCCGCTTCACAATCGTCGGGCGCGGCGGGCCAAGGGTTCTCTGGCGCAAGGCGATAGTCGATTGCGATGACGGGAATGTCGAGGACACGTGCGACCTCTGCGCAATAGGGTTCGTGGGTGCTCAAATCGCCGATCACGAATCCGCCGCCGTGATAGAACACCATGACCGGACCGGCTTCGCGCGTCTCCCGGGCGTCGTAGAGCCGCGCCGGGATTGTCCCCGCGGGGCCGGGAATGCTCAGGTCCTTGATGACCGCCAGCGGTCCCGTTTCGACTTCCGCCACGCCGCGCATCGCCACCATCGCCATGCGCGCGGCGGGGGCGGGCAGTTGGTGCATCTTGGGGCCGGGGACATTGTTCAGGAATAACAGGAAAGCATTGACGTCGGGGCGATTGCTGGGGGGCGTCACGGTCATCGAATTTGGCACTCCGCTGGCGCTGCTGCGCCTGAAACCCTAGCTAGAACAACATGCTCCACGTCGTCCACCACCCCGCTTACACCGTGACCGCACGCGGCGGGGCGCACCAGTTCAGCAAATATGCGGCGGTCATGGACCTGCTGCGCGCCGACGGCCACCTGATGGAGCATTTGCCCGAACCCATGCCGCGCGCGTGGATAGAGGCGGCGCACGATCCCGAGTACGTCGCGTCCGTCATCGAAATGCGGGTTGCGTCTGGGATCGAACGCCGCATCGGTTTTCCGGTGACGGCAGAGGTCGCGACGCGATCGCAGATCAGCCCCGGCGGGACATGGCTCGCGGCGAAACTCGCGCTGGAGCATGGCTATGCCGCCAATGCGGCGGGGGGCAGCCACCATGCGCTGCCTGACAGCGGTGCGGGCTTTTGCGTGTTCAACGACCTCGCCATTGCCGCGCTCCGCCTGATGGGAGAGGGCGATGCCGCCCGCATCCTGATCGTCGATTGCGATGTGCACCAGGGCGACGGCACCGCCGCGATCCTCGCCGGGCGGCCCGACATCGCGACCCTGTCGATCCACGCAGAGCGCAACTTCCCTGTGCGCAAGGCGCGGTCGACGCTCGATATCGGCCTGCCGGACGGGACGGGCGACGACGCCTATCTCGATGCGCTGCACACCGCGCTCCGATTCATGATCGACGAGATGCGGCCGGACCTGATCCTCTACCAGGCCGGGGTCGATGTGCATGCCGACGACCGTCTCGGCCGGCTTGCCCTGACCGATGCCGGAATAGCAGCGCGCGACACGCTGGTCGCCAACACCGCGAAAACACTCGGCATTCCGCTCGCGAGCGCCATGGGCGGCGGGTACGGACATGACGTCATGGCGGTGGCGCGGCGCCATGCAGCGGTCATGCGAACGTGTGCCGCCGCCTATCTCGACTGATCGCCTCACAAGTTTTACTGTTTGGCGACAACGCTGTCGGGGCGCTAAGCCTCGCGCATCATCATTTGCCGGATAGACCATGGCCACTGCCGTTCACGAAACCACCCGCGAAGAAGCGAACGCCTCTCCTCCCCCTGAAAACATCGTGGTCCGCTTCGCCGGCGACTCGGGCGACGGGATGCAGTTGACCGGTGGCCAGTTCACACTGTCGACCGCGCTTGCGGGCAACGACCTTGCGACCTTCCCCGACTTCCCGGCCGAAATCCGCGCGCCGCAGGGGACGCTGTTCGGTGTGTCCGCTTTCCAGATCAATTTCGGATCGTCGCAGATCGAAACCGCGGGCGACGCGCCCGACGTGCTGGTCGCGATGAACCCCGCGGCGCTGAAAACCAATGTCGGCTCGTTGAAGCCGGGCGGCCTGATCATCGCGGACGAGGGCGAGTTCGGTGTCCGCAACCTGCAAAAGGCGCAGTACGAGGTTTCGCCGCTGACCGACGGGTCGCTCGCCCAGTGGCAGCTGATCGCGTTCAACATCTCGCAGCTGACGCTCGATGCCGTGAAGCCCTTCGGCCTCGGCAACAAGGAAGCGCTGCGCTGCAAGAACATGTGGACGCTGGGCCTGGCGCTCTGGATGTTCGACCGCGACCGCGAACCGCTGATCCAGTGGCTCAAGGACAAGTTCGCCAAGAACCCGGTGCTGGCCGACGCCAACATCGCTGCGCTGAATGCCGGGCACGCCTATGGCGAAACGGCTGAACTGGGGCCGTCGGTGCGCCAGCACAGCATCGCCGCAGCACCTGCTGAGCCCGGTCTCTACCGCACCGTCACGGGCGCGGAATCGATCGCCATGGGCCTGGTCGCGGGCGCGCAGCTTGCCGATGTGAAGATGTTCTTCGGCGGTTATCCGATCACGCCCGCCTCGGCGATCCTGCATTACCTGTCGCGGCTGAAGGAATTCGGCGTGACGACCTTCCAGGCGGAAGACGAAATCGCCGCGGTCGCGAGTGCGATCGGCGCGTCCTATGCGGGGCAACTGGGTGTTACCTCGTCATCGGGTCCGGGTATCGCGCTGAAGGGCGAGGCGATCGGCCTTGCGATCATGACCGAATTGCCGCTGGTGATCGTCAACTCGCAGCGTGGCGGGCCGTCGACCGGACTTCCCACCAAAACTGAGCAATCGGACCTATATCAAGCAGTTTACGGCAGAAATGGCGACGCGCCCATGCCTGTCATTGCAGCACGTTCGCCCGCCGACGCGTTCGAGTGCGCGATAGAAGCGGTGCGGATCGCGACGCAGTTCATGACCCCCGTCATGCTGCTGACCGACGGTTATATCGCCAATGCGGCAGAGCCGTGGAAGGTGCCGGACACGACCAAGCTCGAACCGTTCCCGGTCAAATTCCTCGAAGCGGCGCCAGAAAGCGGTTTCAAGCCCTATGGCCGCGATGCCAAGCTCGCGCGGCCCTGGGTCAAGCCGGGTACGCCGGGCCTGCTTCACCGCATCGGCGGTATCGAGAAACAGGTCGATACCGGCCACATCGATTATGCACCTGGCAACCACCAGGCGATGACCGACCTGCGCGCGGCGAAGGTCAACGGCATTGCGGATCATATTCCCGAGCAGGGCGTGGAAATCGGCGAGACCTCGGGCAAGCTGGCGGTCGTCGGCTGGGGCTCGACTTTCGGTCCGATCCACCAGGCCGTGCGTCGCGCCCGGGCGAAGGGCATGGACGTCCACCACATCCACCTGCGCCACATCTGGCCGATGCCCAAAAATATGGCTGTCCTACTTGCCGGCTATGAGCATATCCTCGTCCCCGAGATGAATACCGGCCAATTGAAGACGGTGTTGCGCGACCAGTTCCTTGTCGATGCGAAACCGCTCAACAAGGTGTCGGGGCAGCCGTTCCGCATCGCCGAAATCGAAGCGGCAATCGAAGCGGCACTGGGCTAACTTTTACTAACCTTTCGCACGAAGCGGACCGGAACATATGAACGCCATCACGCCCATCTCGCCCGCAGGGCCCGCAACCAGCCCCAAGGACTGGGAAACCGACCAGGAAGTCCGCTGGTGTCCCGGCTGCGGCGACTATGCCGTGCTGAAAGCCGTGCAGCGCACCATGCCGGAAATCGGCGCGGACCCGGCGAAGACGGTGTTCGTCAGCGGCATCGGCTGCTCGTCGCGCTTCCCGTACTACATGGAAACCTATGGCTTCCACACGATCCACGGCCGGGCGCCAGCGGTCGCGACGGGCGTGAAGCTGGCGAACCCGGAACTCGATGTGTGGATCATCACCGGCGATGGCGATGCGCTGTCGATCGGCGGCAACCACACCATGCACCTGTTCCGCCGCAACCTCGATTGCCAGGTACTGCTGTTCAACAACGAAATCTACGGCCTGACCAAGGGCCAGTACTCGCCGACCAGCCGCGTCGGCACGCGCAGCCCCTCGACCCCGTTCGGATCGGTCGACACGCCCGCCAACCCTTGCGCCTTCGCGCTCGGCGCCGGGGCGCGCTTCGTCGGGCGCGGCATCGACGTGCACAAGCGTCTGCCGGAAGTGCTGAAAGCGGCCTATGCGCACAAGGGCACGGGCTTCGTCGAAATCTACCAGAACTGCATCGTCTATAACGATGACGTCTTCGCACCGTTCACCGACAAGGCGAATGCGGCGACGGGGCAGCTGTGGCTCGCCAATGGCGAACCGATGCTGTTCGACGGCGGCAAGAAGGGCCTGAAGCTCGACCGTGATACCCTCGCGTTTGCGGTGGTCGAGGTGATCGACGGCAACTGGCAGGGAGCGGGCGTGCAGGTGCACGATGTCACCAATCGCCAGCTCGCGCACATGCTGGTCGAACTGCCCTCGGGCGCGTTCCCGGTGGCCCTGGGCGTCATCTACGACAATCCGGCACCGACGTTCGAAAGCGCGGTCGTCGCCCAGAACGAGGCGGCGGCCAAGGGCAAGAAGCCCGACCTCGCCGCACTGATCGCCAAGGGCCAGACCTGGATGGTCGACAAGGAACCGCACGTCATCTGATGCGGGCCGCCGCCCTTGGATAACCTGACCCACAGCTTCGTCGGCGCAATCCTCGGGCAGATGGGCCTGAAGCGCCGTACGGGGCTGGCCATGCCGGCGCTGATCATCGGCGCGAACCTGCCCGATATCGACGGGCTGTGCATTGTCTTCGGCATGAATACGCTGACAGTGCGGCGGGGGCTGACGCATGGGCCGGTCGCGATGCTGGTCTTGCCGCTGTTGCTGACCGGCGCGTTACTGCTGTGGGCGAAATGGCGACCGCATCCCGATCGGTTGCCCATTCACCGCGGCTGGCTCCTCGCGCTCGCTTATATCGGCACCCTGACGCACCCGGCGATGGACTGGCTCAACAGCTATGGCATCCGCCTGCTCTCGCCGTTCTCCGACGAATGGTTTGCGGGCGATACTTTGTTCATCATCGACATCTGGATCTGGGCCGCGCTGATCGGCGGCTGGTGGGTGTCGCGGAAGCGTGAAAAGGCAGGCCGCGCAGACTGGCGCCGGCCCGCCATCGCCAGCTTCACGGCCGTCTGCACCTATATCTTCGCCAACGGCCTGATCACCGGGCATACCGAGGCAAGCACGGCAAGCGAAGTTCGCCGGGCCGGGCTGTACCCCGAGCTTGTCGTCGCCAATCCGGTCCCGGTCTTTTTCTGGGAACGGAATGTCCTGTGGCGCGGTGGCGGGGAATATGGCGCAGCGACGTACACCGTCGGTAGCGACCCGGCGTTCGTCGGCCTGCCGATGGAAACCGGCATGGATGATCCGCGCGTAGCCCTCGCCAAGGCGCGCGACCCTGCGGCGCATGCTTTCCTGTTCTGGTCGCGGATGCCGATCATGCGGACCGATGGCAGTGAACTTCTGTTCTCCGACCAGCGTTTCGCCGGTTCGGTCACGCGCGGCAATTTCACCGTGCGCGTACCGCTGGAGACGTTGAAATAACCTCGATCCTTTGGTTCCGTCAGGACCTGCGCCTGTC
>DDFE01000232.1 GCA_002336985.1 Sphingomonadales bacterium UBA1936 | reverse complement strand
TGGGCAGAGCGTCACAACATGAAGGTCGAGTTGATCGACAGCCATTCCGGCGAGCAGGCGGGCCTGAAGTCTGCGACCCTGCTGCTGAAGGGCGAGAATGCCTATGGCTATGCAAAGACCGAGAGCGGCGTGCACCGCCTGGTTCGCATCAGTCCCTATGACAGCGCGGCACGGCGACATACGAGCTTTGCCAGCGTATGGGTCTATCCGGTGGTCGATGAGAACATCGATATCGAGATCGTCGAAAGCGACCTGCGCATCGATACCTATCGTGCGTCGGGTGCGGGCGGGCAGCACATCAACACGACCGATAGCGCGGTGCGAATTACCCACTTGCCGACGAATATTGTCGTCCAGTGTCAAAACCAGCGGTCGCAGCACAAGAACAAGGCAGAGGCGATGAACCAGCTTCGCGCCCGCCTTTACGAGAACGAGTTGCAGAAGCGCGAGGCGGAGGCGAATGCCAGCGCTGCGTCGAAAACCGACATCGGCTGGGGGCACCAGATCCGGTCTTATGTCCTGCAGCCGTACCAGATGGTGAAGGACCTGCGCACGGGCGTTACTTCGGGTACCCCTGGTGACGTGCTCGACGGCGACCTGGACAAGTTCATGGCGGCTGCGCTCAGCCAGCGTGTGACCGGCGAGAAGGTCGTCGTAGAGGACGTGGATTGAGGAGCGCTGCTCTCCTGATGCTGTTGGCGCTGGCCGCCTGCAACGGCAGCACCGCTACGCCCACGCCTCCGAAGCCCGAAGCCTTTCCCGCTGCGGCGCGCCCGGTCGCCGGCATCGTCTCGTCGCGCTGGTCGGACGAAGACAGCCGCGACTCCGCTGGCGAAGGCAATGAGGTGATGGCGCGCGCCGGCGTGAAGCCGGGCATGACCGTTGCGGATATCGGCGCAGGCGAAGGCTATTACACGATCCGCCTTGCGGCACGGGTGGGTGCCAAGGGGCGTGTGCTGGCGCAGGATATCGTGCCGTCGGTGCGCAATGCGCTGGCGGAACGCGTCAACCGCGAACGGCTCGACAATGTGAGCGTGAAACTGGGTACGGCGGATAACCCCGGCCTGCCGGAGAACAGCTTCGACCGGGTCTTCCTGGTCCATATGTATCATGAGATCCAAAGCCCGTTCGCGTTCCTGTGGAACCTGCGGCCGTCTACCAGGGCGGGCGGGCGGGTGATCGTCGTCGATGCGAACCGGCCGACCAACCAGCACGGTACGCCGCCCGCGTTGCTGAAATGCGAGTTCGCGGCGGTCGGTTACAGGCAGGTCGATTTCCAGGTGATGCCGTCGGCCGGCGGCTATCTGGCGGCGTTCGAACCTGCTGGACCGCGGCCGGATCCGGCTGCGATCAAGCCCTGCAAGGGATAGGTTCGGAGCAGGCGGCGCGCTCGTTCGTTGAGCCTTCATGATTGCCGAAAGTGAATGGACCGGGTCGCTTTCGCGGCCACGGCGGGTGACGGTCGCCGCCGTGGTCCTCGCGCTGCACGCGCTTGCCGGACTGGCGCTGTTCCAGAGCCGGACCGCCGACGGCCAGTTGCTGCGCGACCGGGTTATGGACGTGATCGATCTGGAGCAACTGCCTACGCCCAAGCCGCTGGAGCATATCCGGCCCGTGCCGCGGCAGAACCGGCCCTCGGGTGAGGCCGCGCCGCCCAATCTGAAGAATATCCCGACCGAGATCGTAGCGCCCCCGCCGGTCCTGCCGCCCATCGTGGTGCCGGTCGTCACGGCACCGGTCGCGGATAAGGGCGCGGCGGCGAATGCGGGCGCAGCGCTTGTTGCCGGACCGGGAACCGGTGCGGGCGGCCAGGGCAACGGGCGCGGAGCCGGTGGTTCGGGCGATGGGGATGGCGACGGCTATGGCGGGACGCCGCCACGTCAGATCAGGGGAACCTTGAAAAACTCCGACTATCCCAGCAGTTCCGACGACGCTGGCGTCGAAGGCCGCGTTTCGGTGCGTTACCGGATCGGCATCGACGGCCGCGTTTCGGACTGCAGCATCATGCGCTCAAGCGGCAAGCCGGTTCTCGATGCCACCACCTGCCGGCTGATCGTCGAACGCTTTCGCTTTCGCCCCGCGCTCGACGAGAACGGCCGGCCGATTTCCGTGCTGATGGACCAGGACCATGAATGGACCATCCAGCACGATTAGGGTCAGACGTCCCCGCCCGAATACTTCAGTTCCAGATACTTCCCCTGCGTCGCAAGGCGTTCGAGGTCGCCGCGCGCGAGTTGCTCGCTCATGCGCTTCAGTTCGCTGTCGACGACCGACAGGCCCTCGACCAGCTGTTTTTCCGGCATCATGCCGTCGGTATCGGTCTTGCGCAGCGCGTCCGGAACCGACTGATAGCCCCTGACCAGCTCGGGCAGTTCATCGCCGATCAGGCGGCGGACCGCGGCGGCCGCGGGTTCGCGTTCGTCCAGCATTGCCAGTTGCGGCTCCAGCGCCGCCAGTTTCACGCCGATGCCGTCCGCCAGCGACCGGGCCGGGGCGGGCAGGGCGAGCTTCTGCCCGTCGAGCCATGCCTTTGTCTTCGACGGCAACTGCGGCAGCGGCGTCGATGGCAGCGTTTTCAGGTCGGGCACGCGAACGCGTTTTTCGGTTGGGAGCAAGCCGACGAACAGAACCGCGAACATGATCATCAGCGCGACGGCCAATACGCCACCGATCCCCAGCGGTGACACGAACGCGCCGAAGATGAACGCTGCGACCAGGATCGCAAAGGCCGTGATCGCCACGCGGCGCAGGCGTATGGCGGCACTGCGCGCGCCGCGTTCCACCTGCTGGCGGATCTGACTGCGCTCCAGCACGCTCGACGCGCGGGCAAGGATGTCGTCGGCCTGGCTCATCTGATCCTCAGTTCACCGGCGCCAGCGGGTTGTCCACTGCGGGGCCGCTCAGCCTGCCCTGCGCTGCACCCTCTGCACGGGCGATATAGCCCTTCGACTTCTCGACCTCGTCCGACAGCGTGTCGACGGTGGTCTTCATGCTGACCAGCGCCTTCGCCTTGAATGCGTCGACGGCGTCCATCGTGTCATAGATATTCTGGAACGCGCGCTTCAGCGTTTCGAGCGGAATGGTCGACGATGCGGCCTGCTCATGGATTTGCGCGGTCTGTGACTTGAGCAGCGTACCGGTCGAATCGATGATGTTCGCGGTCGTCGTGTTGAGCGCGGTGATCTGTTCGAGCACCAGCTTCTGGTTGGTCAGCGCCTGCGCGACCGTGACCGCGGTCCGCAGTGCGGCGACAGTGGTCGTCGACGCGCGGTCGACGCCCTTCATCAACTCGACATTGTTCTTCTTGACCA
The DNA here is from genome assembly GCA_002336985.1 of Sphingomonadales bacterium UBA1936. Taxonomy (GTDB): domain Bacteria; phylum Pseudomonadota; class Alphaproteobacteria; order Sphingomonadales; family Sphingomonadaceae; genus Sphingomonas_O. The sequence goes on along the minus strand of DDFE01000232.1, from coordinate 2,919 downwards.
GGTCGAGCGCCAGATAGCCCTGAACGCTGACCGCCATCTGGGTCAGCAGGTCGGTCGTGCGCTGGCGGACATAGAACAACGCCGTCTCGCGGATTGCCTTGGCCTTTGCCGGGTCTGACGTCTCGATCTCGTTCGCCTTGGACTCCAGCTTCGCGTCGAGCGCCTTCGACACATGGATCATCTGTTCCAGGCGGCCCATGGCGGCCCACAGGCTCTGCCGTTCGGTCGCGATCGCGGCATTGTCCTTCAGCAACTCGTCCTTGCCCGACGCGAGGCGGGTCAGGATCGATGCGATATGCGTCTGCGAGCTTTTGTAGCTGTCGAAATAGTCGCGCATCTTGTTGCCGAACGGGATGATCCCGAACAGCCGCTTGGGCGCGGTCAGGCTGCCGCGGCTGCCCGGATCGAGGTCCTCGATCGTGCGGCGCAGTTCGGCCAGGTCGTTGCCGACGCCGCTTTCCTTGTCCATCGAGCGCACGGGGCGGTCGAGGAAGCGGTTCGACTGGCCTGCGGCCTGCGCGATTTCATTGCGGCCCATGTCGGCGATCATGTCGACGCGCTTGCCGAATTCCGGCGAATTGGAGTCCTGCGCGACGAGGTCGTTGACGAAAGCTTCCGCCTTTTCCTCGAGCTTGGTCTTCTGTTCGGATTCGAGCGGAACCAGCCCCGCCGCCTTTTCCGCCGCGATGGGCGCAACGGGATCGGGCGCGGTCAGCGTTATGTCCTGCGTCTCTGTCGTCACCGTGGCCATTGAACCTTATCCTCCGCTCGTCGTGCCAAGATAGGGTCGAGAGACTGTATTATTCAAGTGATACACGATTGTCGATTTCAGGGCGAAGTTGACACGGTCCTGAAGCGCCGGATTTTTACGATCCTCATACATATCGTACAGGCGCACGCCTGGTGATTTTTCGTTGCATAACAAAGCTGAGCGAAGGCGGATCATCACTGCCAGCATAGTAACGGACGGTCCTGTAGGACAGTGCTCAATAATAGGTGAGCGCGGTCGCCTTGCCCCGGAAAATCCAGTGCGCAAGGAACGAGTAGCCGAGGATCACCGGCAGCACGAACAGCGCGCCGATGAGGATGATCGACAGCGCCTCGGGTGAAGACGCAGCCTGCCAGATCGTCAGCTTGTCGGGCACGACATAGGGGTAGAAGCTGTACGCGATGCCGATGAAGCCAAGGCAGAACAGCGTTCCTGCCGTCGCGAGCGGCACCCAGGACAGTGCGTCGTCCTTGCGCTCCGGACGCCCGAGAAAGATCGCGAGACCGATAACGAGGACGGCCGACATCATCGGAATGGGCAGCAGCGCGATGATTTCGGGCAGGTGGAACCAGCGTTCGAAAATCCGTTGCGACATCATGGGCGTCGTGAGCGAAACCACGCCGATACTGGCGGCAGTCGCCCACAGGCCATAGCGCGCCCAGCCGACCGCCTGCCGCTGCAGCTTTCCTTCCGTCTTGTAGATCAGCCAGCACGCGCCGACGAAGACATAGCCGGAGGCGAGGCCGATGGCGGCGAGCAGGCAGAACATGACGGCCAGGAACGACTGGTCGAAGCCGAGGATATAGGCACCGAGCATATAGCCCTGCGTCAGCGCGCTCAGCAGCGACCCGCCGAAGAAAACGCGATCCCACAGGGGCTTCCAGTCCGGTTCGGCCTTGGCGCGGAATTCGAACGCGACGCCGCGCGCGATAAGGGCGATCAGCATGAGCGCTACGGGCAGGTAGAGCTGCGTCAGGATGATCCCGTGCGCCAATGGAAAGGCGACAAGCAACAGGCCGATGCCCAGCACCAGCCATGTCTCGTTAGCATCCCAGAACGGCCCGATCGATGCCACCATCAGGTCGCGATCCTCGGTCGGCTCGAACGCGGTCAGGATGCCGACACCCAGGTCGTACCCGTCGAAAATGACATAGAGCAGGATGGACAGGCCCATCAGCCCGGCAAAGATGACGGGCAGCCAATAGGGGTCGATGAAGGGGGTCATGTCGCTGGCTCCTTCTGCGGCGCCGCCGGACCTTCGGCCAACCCCGGTACCGGGAACATCGGCTTTTCCTGCGGTGCCTTGCCGCCCTTGCGTGCGAGCTGGAAGATCACCGCCACATAGGCCGCGAGCAGCAGCGCGTAGACGACGAGGTACATTGCGAGCGTGGAGGCGACCATGCCGGCCGCGACCGGCCCCAGAGCTTCCTTCGTCGTCAATACCCCGGTCACCAGCCACGGCTGACGTCCGATCTCGGTGACATACCAGCCCGCAAGCGTCGCCAGCCACCCGGAAAAAGTCATCGCGATCAGCCCGCGCACCACGAGGCGGGGCAGCCGGTCGAGGCCGCGCCGCCAGATCAGGAAAACCGTACTCCATGCGGTCAACAACATCAGCACGCCGACGCCGACCATGACGCGGAATCCCCAAAAGAGGGGTGCGACGGGTGGATGGCGCCCTTCGAACTGGTTGAGGCCCGGGACCACACCGTCGGTCGAATGGCGCAGGATCAGGCTGGCGCCGCTCGGCACCGCAATTTCCAGATGGGTCTCGCGCGCCTTTTCGTCGGGCATGCCGAACAGGACGAGCGGCACATTGCTGCCGGTTTCCCAATTCGCCTCCATCGCCGCGATCTTGGCGGGCTGGTGTTCCAGCGTGTTGAGCCCGTGCTGGTCGCCCGCAAACATCTGTACCGGGATAAGCAACGCGGCGGCCGTGATGCTCGCGGTCAGCGCCTTGCGCACGCCGTCGGCCCTGTCGCCGCGCAGCCAACGATAGGCACTGACCCCAGCGATCAGGAACGCCACCGTCAGTCCGCTGGCGAGCAGCATGTGGCTGAGGCGATAGGGCATCGACGGGTTGAACACGATCGCCACCCAGTCGGTCGCGTGTGCGACGCCATTTCGCATCTCGAAACCGACCGGCGTCT
>DDFE01000238.1 GCA_002336985.1 Sphingomonadales bacterium UBA1936 | reverse complement strand
GAAAGCGGGAATCCAGCTTCTTATCGTATCCGAGATGAAGCTGGCCCCCCGCTTTCGCGGGGGTGACGGAGGAAGGAAAAGTGTTAGAAGACTCGCCGAAGGAAATGATGACATGACCAAGCAGACCGCAACCGCCGCCCTCATCTGGTCCGCCGTGCTGGGCGCGAGCGCGATTTTCGGCAGCTATTTCTTCGCCTGCGTCTTTCCCTTTGCCGCCATCGCGACGATTGCCGCGCTGACGCTTGATCTTCGCCGCGCCGCAATCCTGGTCGGCACGGTTTTCGCCGTGAACCAGATCGTCGGCTTCGGTTTCCGTAACTATCCGTTCGACGTGAGCACGATCGCCTGGGGCGTTGTCATCGGCGTCGCTGCCTTTGCTTCGCTGTTCGCTGCGCGCTCGGTCCTGCGCGGGCGTAGCGATATCGTGTCGCCCTACGCGGTCGTGGCGCTGCTCGCCGCATTCGTGGTCAATCAGGGCGTGATGTTCGCCTATGCGCTGTTCACGACCGGCATCGAGAATTTCTCGCCGACAATCGTCGCCACCGTAGGCCTGAACGACGCGGCATGGTTCGCTGGACTCGGTGCGCTGCGCCTGCTGATGACCCGCGCCCTTCCGGCATTGTTCGGCACGCGGACCCCGCTCGCCTCCTAAAAACACGGTCGCAAGAAAATTCGCTTCTCAGTTCGCAACTGCACAAAAGCGTATTGATATGTTGTATCATCGCCGTTAAACGCGCCGGGTTCCCGAGTCCGGAGTGCCCCATGCGTCGATTTTTGCTTGTTACGACTGCCCTGATCGCCAGCCCTGCAATGGCGGCCGATGCCCCGCCGGATCATGATCCCGTCGCCCCCGACATCATCGTCACTGCCCCATTCCAGCGGAACCGCGAGGATGTGTTGTCGGCAACGTCCGTCGTCACCGGCGACGTCCTGACTCGCGACCTCCGTCCGACCATCGGTGAGACTCTGGCGCACCAACCGGGCGTGTCGGCAACCTCATTCGGCCCCAATGCCTCCCGCCCCGTGTTGCGCGGCCTTCAGGGCGACCGCGTCCGCATCCTGAAGGACGGGATCGGCAGCAGCGACGTGTCAAACACCAGCGTCGACCATGCCGTCGTCATCAACCCGCTGACCGCCGACCGTATCGAGGTTCTGCGCGGCCCCGCCGCCCTGCTCTACGGCTCGTCCGCGATCGGCGGCGTCGTCAACGTCATCGATAGCCGCATCCCGCGCAAGGTGCCCGATGCGATCCACGTCGATGCGATCGGCACCTATGGCAGCGCTTCGAACGAGCGCTCGGGCAGCGCCAAGGTGGACGTGCCCGCCGGCCAGTTCGTCTTCCACATCGATGGCAGCTATTCGAAGACCGACGACCAGCGCATCGGCGGCTATGTGCTGACTCCAGCGCTGCGCGCGCAGGCGGCGGCCAGCACCGACGCCGACATCCGCGACTTAGCCACGCTGCGCGGTTACCTACCCAATAGCGGGGCGAAGACCTGGGAGATCGCGGGCGGCGTCGCCTATGTCGGCGATAACGGGAACCTCGGCATCTCGTACGGTCACTATGACAGTCTCTATGGTGCGCCGATCCGCTTCTCGCTGGTGCCCGGCGTAGAGGCCGAACAAGTGCGTCTGCAGGTGAAGCAGGATCGCGCCGACCTGCGTGGCGAAATCAACATTGCTGATGGCGTGCTCGAGGCGATCCGGCTGCGCGCGGGATTTGCCGACTACAAGCACCAGGAGATCGCCGAGGACGGCTCGGTCGGCACCACCTTCCTCAACAAAAGCATCGAAAGCCGCCTCGAACTGGTCCAGCGCAAGCGCGGTTCATGGCGCGGCGCGTGGGGCGCGCAGCTTGCGATCCGCGATTTCAACGTGATCGGCGACGAAGCCTTCGTGCCGAAGAACACGACGCAGCAAGTCGGCGTGTTCACGCTTCACACATTCGAGTGGGACAAGTTCAAGGCCGAACTCGGCGCGCGGTACGAACACACCGCGCTGGATGCGGACGCCAGCGCCACGATCGGCAGCCCGGCTTACAAGCGCAGCTATGACGCCTATTCGGGGTCGATCGGCGCAAGCTACAAGGTCGCCGACGCCCTGTCGCTGGGCCTGTCGCTGTCGCACACCGAGCGTGCTCCGGCGGCGGAAGAGCTTTTCGCCGATGGGCCGCACGCGGGCACACAGGCCTTCGAGGTCGGAAATCCCGATTTCCGCAAGGAAATAAGCAATGGTCTGGAGGCGACGTTGCGCGGGCATGGCGCAGGCTGGAACTTCAGCCTGGCCGCCTATCACAACTGGTTCGACAACTTCATCTATGAAACGCCCACCGGCGCGGTGCAGGACGATCTTCCCGTCTACCAGTTCAACCAGGCATCAGCGCGTTTCTGGGGTATCGAGGCGGAGGCTTCGGCGCGCGTCGCCGAAATCGCTGGCGCCGAGATCAGCATCGACGGCCTGGCCGACTACACCAACGCGACCGTCCAGAGCGTCGGCCCCGTCCCCCGTATCCCGCCGCTCCGCCTGCTCGGCGGCATCGAGGCGAAGCACGGCGGCGTGAACGGTCGCGTGGAAGTCGAATGGAACGACAAGCAGACGCGCATCGCCGCATTCGAAACCCCGACCGCCGGCTTCACCATCGTGAACGCCAGCCTGGGCTTCCATCCGTTCGGTGAGGATAACCCGACCAGCCTGTTGCTCAGCGCGAACAACATCTTCGATGTCGATGCACGGCGGCATGCGAGCTTCCTGAAGGACTATGCACCGCTTGCGGGCCGCGACCTTCGTGCGACGGTACGCGTGTCGTTCTGATTGCAACGGAACCGGTTTCTTTCCGCTTTGTTATGATCCCGTAACGCCCCGCCGGGGCGTCAAAACGGGGAGTGAGTGCGTGAAGGGAATCCTGCTCTGGCTGATCGGCATCCCGATCCCGGTCATCATCCTGCTCTACATTTTCGTGTTCAGATAGGATCCGACGACGGACGAATGCTGCGGGGGTTGACCCCCGCAGCATTCGGTCCGACCATCGCCGGATGACGACGACACCCACAGACCCGATGGCGATGTTCCGTGATGCGGTGACCCAGTGGGAAAAGCTGGCGAACGAATACGGCAGCAAGTTCCTGTCGCGCCCCGAAGCCGCTCAAGCAATGCATAGCGCGACGACCGCTGGCCTGCAGGTGCAAGGCGCGGTCCAGGACGCGATGGCAAAGGTGCTCGCCGCCGCCAACATGCCGAGCAAAGCGGAAGTGGAATCTCTCGGCCAGCGCCTGAGCGTGATTGAAGCATCTCTCGCGCGGATCGAGGCGCAACTCGGCGGGAACCACGGCGAAACCGCCCGCCCCGCCGCTCCCAAACCGACCCGCGGCCGCAAGCCCCCGCCGCCCAAATGACCGATGCGCCCGACCTGCTGACCCGGGCACAGGGCGAATTCGAACGCGCCATGCTGCGCAACATCAAGGGGCTGGAGTATTTCTCCTCCTCCGCCCCCGTGCTGGGCGCGAGTGCCAAAGAAGTGCTGATCTCGCGCGGCCCGTTGCGCGTCTATCATTACCGGCCGTTGGTCGACGACGTGTACCGGGTGCCGGTATTGCTCGTCATGGCGACGACTAACCGCGGCTATATTTTCGACATGGTGCCGGGGCAGAGCTTCGTCGAATTCCTGCTGAACGCCGGATACGACGTGTTCATGGTCGATTGGGAAGTGCCGCGCGCGGACGAGCGGCATCTGGGGATGGAAGATTACGTTTCCGACTTCCTGCCGGCTGCGGTCGCCAAAGTCGCGGAGGTCACGGGCGAAACGGACATTTCGGTCGTCGCCTATTGCTTCGGCGGTGTTCTGTCGCTGCTCTGGGCAGGTATCCACGCGGACGCCAATCTGAAGAACCTCGTGACCTTCACGACGCCCGTAGATTTCAAGGGGATGCCGGCGTTCCAGGCCTGGGCAGACCAGCGGTTCTTCGATGTCGACAAGCTCGTCGATACGCTCGGCAATTGCCCGGCAGAGTTGCTCTATTCCGCATTCGACTTGTTGCGACCGGGCCAGCGTGCTGCTGGGAATTTCCGGCTGTGGGACAATATGTGGAACGACGAATTCGTGAAGTCGTACCGTATGTTCGACCGGTGGTCCGCCGACATGCTGCCGCTGGCGGGCGAATATTTCCGCCAGACGACGAAACAGTTGATGTGGGAAAACGCGCTGTTGAAGGGCACCATGACGGTCGGCGGCAAGCCCGTCGATCTGGGGCGCATCACCTGCCCCTTCCTGCATGTCACCGCCGAGCATGACCATATCGTGCCCGCCGCCGCATCGGCGCCGCTGATCGACATGGTCGGATCGAAGGATAAGCAGCATATCGAGTTGAAGGGCGGGCACGTCAGCCTGGTCGCCGGCCCGAATGCCATCAAGCGGCTCTGGCCGCAGATCGACCGCTGGCTGGGAGAACGCAGCACATGACGAAGACTCTCGATTGCGGCGGAACACCGGTCGCGATCCGGCCCTTCGCCCATGCGGACGCGACCAGCGTCGCAAGCTTTGCGCAAAGCCTGCCCGAACACGACCTGCTGTTCCTTAGCCGCGACATCAAGCATGCCCGCGTTATCGAGGCGTGGCGTGACGCGATCGTCAGCGGTGAAATCGAAAGCCTGATCGCGATGGCGACGGTCGATGGTGCGGAAACGGTGGTCGGGACGACCGCTATCGTGCGCGATCCGCTCGGCTGGTCGCCGCATGTGGCTGAGATCCGCCTGCTGGTCTCGCCCAGGATGCGCGGCAAGGGGCTGGGCCGTGCACTGCTCGACGCGAGCATGACGCTCGCGCGCGAGGCGGGTGCGACGAAACTCGTGGCGCGGATGACCCCCGACCAACGCGGTGCGATCACATTGTTCGAGGAAGCCGGGTTTCGCGGTGAAGCCATGCTGCGCGACCAGGTGCGCGGGCGCGACGGGCAATTCCACGACCTCGCCATCCTGTCGTGCGACGTCGCCCGCGCCGATGCCAAGCGTGAGGCGTTTGCATAAGTTGCTCGATGAAATGCTGCGCAGCGAAACAAAAACGCTCGACAATGGCAACCTTTAGGGCAGGATAACTATTCGGATCGTACCCTTCAGAGGCACGACCGATCGCGGGAAAGGAATTTTGATGGCAAGTCAGGCACTTCCGGAAGGGGCCGCACATCGCAAGCCGCCGTCGGCGACACTGGCGCTGACCGAATTGGGGCGCGCCTTGTTCGAATTGGGCACCCTGCCGCTGGCTTCACCGCTCCTGATGGCGGCCAAGCGGGGTGATGGACACCCGGTACTCGTCCTGCCCGGTTTCGTGACGAGCGACCTGTCCACGACCATCCTCCGGCGTTTCCTGACCACGCTCGGCTACGACGCTCATGCCTGGGAACTCGGCCGCAATCTTGGTCCCCGCGCGATCGGCTGGGAGGGCGAGAAATTGATCGCCCGGCTGGAAGCGATCCATGCCAAGACCGGCAAGAAGGTCAGCCTCGTCGGCTGGAGCTTGGGTGGCGTCCTCGCACGCCAACTCTCGCGCCGCCGCCCCGATCTCGTGCGTCAGGTTATCTCGCTCGGCTCACCCTTTGCCGGCGATCCTCGGGCTACGAATGTCTGGAAGGCGTATGAATTCCTGACCGGTCAGCGACTGAAAGACGCCGATACCCAGGCGCAGCTGCGCGAAAGCGAAGCGCCGCCACCGGTCCCGTCCACGTCGATCTATTCGAAGGGCGATGGCGTCGTCGCCTGGCAGAACTGCCTCGAACCCGAATGCGCGACGACCGACAATATCGAGGTCAACGGTAGCCATTGCGGTCTCGGCGTGAACGCATCCGTCCTGTACGCGGTCGCCGACCGGCTCGCACTCCCCGAAGGCGAGTGGAAGCCATTCGAGCGCAAGGGATTGAAAGCGCTGCTGTACCCCTCATCGGGGCACGTGCACTAAATAGCCCCAGCAGAAGCTGGGGCTAAATAAGGTCAGTCGCTCTTCGGCCGCCAAGCTGCCATAGCATCGCGTCCGAACTGCGCGATCATGTCGCCCACTTCTTTCGCCTGCGTCATCGACCGCGCACCCTGTTCCTTCACATAATCCGTCTGAATCTTCGCAAGGTCGGTCACCGACTTGACGCTCGCCGCAGATCGCATCGCCGCAAATGCCGCGCGGGTGTTCGCCTCGGCATGGTCGATGACCTTGTTATTGAGCGATGCTGCATTTTCCGCAGCCTTGGTCGTCGCATCCTTGAGCGACTTGCCGGCCTTCTTGACCGCGTCGGTCGCTTTTTCGCTCATCTTCTCGCCCTTCGACATCACGCTGCCTCCTTCGCTTTTTTCGGTTTCGCCACCTTCGGCTTTGCGGCCGGTTTCTCCCCGCCTCTGGCGGCGGCCAACAATTCGTCGAACGATTCCTTCAACGCCGCCGCATAAGTCGACGGATCGGGCATCATGTCGCGATCCGACGTGAAGCTGATCGCGATCTCGTCGACATAGGAATAGATGGTGTTGATCAGGCCCATCGAGTCGAAGATCGGCCCGAGGCCATACATCTTGATCATCTTCGCGCCGCAGAAATACAGCGGGACGCGGCTGCCGGGCACGTTGGTCGCGACCACGTTGAACACCGGTGCATGCGCATTCGCCGCGCCCAGTCGTGTATAGAGTCTCGCGCCCAGCCCTGCGAGGCCGCTCGGGATCAGCTGCGAATAATCCGTCAGCGTCCGCGCGCCAACGGCGTTGGTCAGCCCCTTCGAATTGACCGCATCGGCATGGATATGCGCAAGCCGCTCGAGCGGATCGGCGATATGCGTACCAAGGCTGACGACCATCGCCGATACGAGATTGCCCAGCGCCGCCTTCTCGCCCTCCTGCCGCACCGATATCGGCGCCATGGCGGTCAGGTTGGCCTCGGGCAGTTCGCCCTTGCCCTCGAGATACTTGCGTAAGCCCCCGCCGATGATCGCGAGGATCGCATCGTTGACCGTGCCACCTGGCACCGCATCCTTGATCGCACGCACATCGGCTAGCGGGAACGGCACGCCGTCGAACACGCGGTGCGACGAAACTTTCGCATTGAAGCGCGTCTTGGGCGGCGTCCGCGCACCCGCGATCGACAGCTCGCCCTTGCTGAGTTCTGCCGTCAGCTTGGCAATGCCCGGCACGCTGCGCGCCACGGTTTCCAGATACTTCTGCGGCTGGCGCAGCGCGTTGAAATAGCCGCTGATCAACAGGTCGGCGATGCCTGGCTTTTCCTGCGGCTTCCAGTCGTCATCGGGAAAGCGGTTCGACTTGTCGGGCGACAGGTCGTGGATCGCGGCAGACATCTCGACGCCCGACATGCCGTCGATCGCGGCATGATGGACCTTCGCCACCAGCGCGAAACATCCCTTCGGCAACCCCTCGATATTATCGAGGCCTTCGACGATGATGAATTCCCACAGCGGCTTGGTCAGGTCCATCGGCCGCGAGTGGAGGCGTGCAACCTGGATGCACAATTGCCGCCAATCGCCCGGGCTGGGCAACGCGATGTGGCGGACATGGTATTCCAGGTCGAAATCGGGGTCCTGAATCCAGTATGGATGATCGATGTCGAACGGCACGCGGACCAGCCGCTCGCGGAACGACCGCGCCCCGCCCAGCCGGCTCTCGATGAACTGCAAAATGTCCTTGAACCGCACGAACCCGCCCGGCGCGGTCGATGGGTCGTAGATGCCGACCGAGCCGATGTGCATCGGGGTCGACGGGGTCTCGAGATAGACGAACGATGCGTCCTGGCCGCTCAGCTGCTGCATGCTCTCTCCCTGTGCGCCTTTTTGACGCTTAAGGACTGATGCTGCGCTGTTTTACGTCAGGCGGCAACCCCGTTCGCGAACACTGCGGGGTTGCCGAGGATCACATTGGGACGCCGTGGATTGCGCACCGCCTTGCGGAATCCTCGAACAGCGACGCTCAGCCCAAGTTCACTTGCCGAAGCCGAACACGTCCTGGTGATAGACGCCGTCCTCGATCAGCCCTTCGAGCCAGGTCGAGCCCGCGAGATGATCGCCGCCGGTCTTGTCCGAATGGATCCTGATCAGCGTATCGCGCACCGCCGGGGCCATGAAACGGCCGTCCCCGCACAGGAAAATCTGACCGCCCTGCCCGATCACATCCCACATCGCGTCGCGCGCATCCCAGATCGCGTCCTGGACGTACCGGTGAGGATGACCTGGAACCTGAGACCACGCCATGTGCAGATCGACGACGCCGTCGGCCGCCCATCGTTCCATTTCCTCGCGGCACAGCCAGTCATGGTCGGGATGGCGTGCGCCGAAGAACAGGTGGCACGGTGCTGTCGCGTTCAGTGCCGCGCGTTCCTGAATGAACCCGCGTAGCGGCGCGAAGCCGGTTCCCGGCCCGATGAGCACCAGCGGCACTGCGCCATCCTGCGGCGGTGCGAAAGGTGGGTTCGGACGGCGGAGATAGCCGAAGACATGCTCGCCGGGCGCCAGGTCACGCATGTGCGTCGAGGCAAAGCCCTGATGCGTGCCGATGCCCGACCAGGCCGGAGCCTGCACCGTACCGACGATCAAGTCGGCGCTATCGGCGGTGACGAGCGGCGATGAGGCGATCGAGTAGAAACGCGGCGCGATGGCAGACGACAGTTCGACGAAACTGTCGAGCGTCAGTTCTGCGGCGGGATATTTGACCAGCAGGCCGAGCAACGTGAGGCGCTTGTCGGCAACTTCCGCCTGCCACACTGCATCATCGGCAAGCTTCGTCAGTTCGCCCTTGGTGTGCGGGCAACGCGTCTGTGCAGCGACGACATCGAGCGCGCGGCGGGGCATCGGATCCTGGATCTCGACGAAGTCGGTCAGCAGTTGCCGCACGGTAACCGTTCGCCCGACGGGCAGGTGACGGAACCGCCCGCTCGCCCCTGTCGGCACGACTTGCATGGCGCCCGGCACCCCCAGCCGCTCGATCGCGAGATCGACATGCTCCTTCCGGTTGCGCGCGTAGATCGCGATATGGTCGCCCGCGGCATAGACCTCGCCTTCGGGCAGCTGGATCGTGATGAACCTGGTCGATCCCCGCGGTCCTTCGTTGGCGAAATCCCACAGGCCGTCAGCAGGCCGGATCATCTCGTCGTTACGGACGATCTCCATCTCGACGGCCTGGTCGGGCAAGACGGCAGCGCGCGCATCGCGGCCATCGACAACCTGCAGCGACAGGCCGGATGCCTTGACTGCTTCTCCCGTACTGCCGAGCGCTTCCCACAGGTTCTTTAGGAATGCCGCGACACCTCCGTCGAAGTCGCCGTCGCCATTGGCCTCACCGCGCGGACACAGCCGTTTGGCGCCCGTCGCCTCAAACGCGGCATCGACCTTCTTCGGAAACGCCTGGTAATTCGGCCATTGCGAGTTGCCGATGCCAAGTACTGCGAACTTCGTATCCGGCCATTTCGCTTCCGCGAATTGCCCCGCGTCGATGGCAGCCTCGGCGGCGAGCGCGCTGTCGGGAGCGCGGCCATTATAGGTCGCGGTCACGACCACGACGACGCGGTCCTCCGGCAGCGTGCCCAGCGCCTCGTCCATCGACACGCAGCGCGCCTCGAAACCGTCGGCCGATGCGCGTTCGACGATCTCTTCGGCGATGTCGCGGGCTGTACCGAGCGACGTGCCGTAAACGACCGAAAGCCGCTGACCCGCTCCCGCCGCAGAGCCGATGTCCGCATTGCCCGACGATATCGCAACCGTTTCCCCGACCGTCAGCCGCTCGTTCGGCTTGCGCATCCGCACGCGCATCCAGAAGTCGTCGGGCTTGATCGACAGCGACTCTTTGAGCGTCATCCGGTAACCGCGCCGGTCGGAAATCGCGAATTTCTGGAGGATCATGGCGAGCGCAAGCTTCGCTTCGACCAGCGCGAACTGCCGCCCGATGCACGCGCGCGCGCCATTCCCGAACGGCTTGTACGCATGCGGATGGTGCGTTGCCTCCGCGTCAGGCAGCCAGCGATCGATATCGAACTCGTCGGGGTTGTCCCAGGCGCTGGGGTGACGATGGAGGCCGGGCGCATAGACGTTCACCGGCCGGTCCTTGCGCATCCGCCACTTGCCGCCGATCACCTCATCCTCGAACGGCGCGATCGAAAATACGGGCGCGGTCGGCCACAGCCGCTGCGCCTCTTTCACGACCCGTTCGATGACTTTCAGGTGCGCGAGATGTTCGTAGGCGGGGCGCGTATCGCCGGGCAGCACCCGGTCGACTTCGGCATACGCTTGCGCGAGTATGGTCGGGTTGCGCAGCAATTCCATGAACGCAAAAGTCAGCAGGCCCGAGGTGGTCTCATGCCCCGCGATCAGGAACGTCAGCACCTGGTAACGGATGTTGAGGTCGTCCAGCCCCTCGCCCGTTTCCGGGTCGACCGCCGTCAGCATCAGGTTGAGCAGGTCCTTGCCGTCGTTCGGATTCGCACGGCGCTGCGCGATAACCTCGTCCACCAGCGCATTCATCGTCGCGACGTCGGTATTGAACTGCGCGGTCGATTTCTTCGCGAACTTCTGCTGGATCGGCAGGCGGGTGATGACGTTCAGCACTTCGCTGAGTGCATCGCCGAGGCTCAGCAGGAACGGGTCGAGTTCGTCGCGTTCGAAACTTTCAAACCGGTGCCCGAAGCCCGCGATGGCAATGCTGTCGAGCGTCAGGCGCGTCATGTCGTCTGCGACCAGGATTTCCTCGCCGGCCAGCCTTTCCCACTTCGCGACCAGCTTGTCGCAGACTTCGAGGATCAGATCATAATAGCCACGCATCGACCGTTGGCTGAATGCGGGAAGCAATATCCGGTGCGCCTTGCCCCAGTTCGCCTCTTCGCTGAACGCCGTGAACAGGCCGTCACCCGCGAACTTGCGCACCACGCGCAGGCCCGGCCCCGGCATCTTGCGGAACCGCGTCTCGTCGCACAGCTCGGCGACGAGATCGGGATCGGTCACGAACAGCGCGACACGGCTGCCGAACAGCAGCTTGAAGATGCCGGGGTCGGCAAAGCCGTTGCTGAGCTCGAGTAGGTGGCCGATCAGACCGGCCTTCGGGATCTGGTGCAGGTTCCCCAGCAGCGGCAGGGTCTGCGGTGCAGGAATGCGCGCGCGCGCGTCGGCTGCTTGGCTCATCGTACTCGTGGCCCCTCTCTTGTCGGGAAGAGCCTAGGCACAGTCCAACGGAGCCGCAATGGCTCCGGGAAAGGTTAGTTGGCGCCGACAGCCTTGCGCAGTGCCGCGACGAGCCCGCGGGTTTCTTCTTCGCTACCGATCGTCATGCGAA
>DDFE01000077.1 GCA_002336985.1 Sphingomonadales bacterium UBA1936 | reverse complement strand
TGATCTACGTGCACAACCTGAAGACCAGCAACTATCAGGATCCCGCGCGTCCCGATTTCGAAAACCGCATTCTAGGCGAACTCGGCGATCCGATCGACGAATTCCGCTGGGATACGGACTTCACCTTCGGTGCGTTCACCGTCGGTTACCAGATGCGCTACATCGGCAAGATGTGGGTCAACGCCTATGAAGACTTCAATTCGCTTCAGGGCCGTCCACCAGAAAATGCCGACTATGCTGACATCGCGGAGTATCCGGAAACATTCTATCACAACGTCCGTTTCGAGTGGAACATGCCCGGTCGTGATGGCGGCGCGAGTAAGTTCCGCCTGTACTTCGGCATCGACAACCTGCTCGACACTTATCCGCCGCTCGGCCTGACGGGCACGGGAACGGGTGGTGCCGGTGGCGACCGCGGCACCGGCAACGCCGCGATCTACGAAGCGCAGGGACGTCGGGTCTATGCGGGCTTCAAGGCCAACTTCTGATCGCTTTGAACTGTCGGATAAAAGATTGGGGGTCGGAACGGCGTTCCGGCCCCCCTTTTTTTACGGCCGAAAACGACGAACTAAGAAAAGCTGAAGTTCACCGGCGCCGGTTTCGTCTGGCCGTCGAATGCGTGCTCGCGGTAAGGGCCGTCGCGGTCGACCCAGTGCAGGAAAAGGTGCGCCGACCACTGGTTGGGATTGGGCGTCACGCGCCCGTGGCGATGATGGACGCCCTGGTAAAGGACCGCGTCGCCGACTTGCATCGAGACCGCGCCGAAATCCTCGCCGTCGAAATTCTCGGTAACGCGCGCGCTCGGATCCTGGCGACGCTTCTCGATCTCAAGCGGCCAGGGCGTACCGTCGCTATAGTCGAGCGTCAGTGACAGGCTGTGTTCACAGGAATAGCGGTCGGAATGGACGCGGCAGACGTCGCCCTCTCGGTAAATCCGCAGATAGTCGTAAGTCGGCAACAGGTCGCGCCCGACGATCTGGCTGACGATCGGCGTCAGGCCCCAGAGAAAATAGAGCATCGGCTTGTAGTGATGGCCGTAAATCTCGAACGCGGGCCGGTGCAGAAGGTTGGGATGATCGGTCACCTTGCTGAGCGCGATCGGGGCGTCGCCCAGATCCTTCTTCAACCCTTGCAGGAACGCTTGCGCGACCTCCGGTGCGACAAGTCCCTGGAGATGGGCATAGCCGTCTTCGTGATAACTGCCGTTCACCTTCACCCGGTTTGGCTATCTTAGCGGGACAGGCGGAGCAAGGGACCGCATGCCCTTTTGCCCGCGCTTCATTCTGATAGGGAGTCTCCATGGCGACCCCATCGATCATCGACCAAGGCCAGGCGCTTCTTGACACAGGCCAGGCTGATGCCGCCGTTCGCCTGATGATGACTGCGGCTGCACGTGGCGAAGGGGATGCACTGTACCAAATCGCCCTCTGGCGTGTGTACGGCCAGCCCCTGCCCCGCGACTTCGCCATGGCACGCGAATTGTTCGGGCGCGCGGGCGCTGCGGGGCACAAGGCCGGAGCGCTCACGCACGCGGTGTTCGTCGCGATCGGTGCCGGAGCGGCGCCGGACTGGACCGCCGCTATGGCGATCCTCGATGTGGCGTCCAAGGACGACCCCGTCGCTCAACGGCAGCACGAGTTGCTGTCGGCCATGACACTTACCGCGGACGGCGCGCCCGTCGCGATCCCTGCAATAGAAACCCTCTCAACCTCCCCACGGATCGGCGTCGTCCGAGGATTGTTCACGCCGGACGAATGCGCCCATGTCGCGACGCTCTCCTCGCCGCTGCTCACGCCGTCCGTGGTCGTCGACCCGCACACGCACCGGCAGGTACCGCACCCCATTCGCACGTCGGACGGGACCGTCCTCGGGCCGATCCAGCAGGACCTCGTCATCGAGGCGCTCAACCGGCGGATCGCGGCCGTCAGCGGAACGCGGGTCGAACAGGGCGAACCCCTAGCGGTCCTTCGCTACACCCCGGGCCAGCAATACCGGCTTCACCACGACTGCCTGCCCGGCGAGCCGAACCAGCGCGTGATGACCGTCATCGTCTACCTCAACGACGGCTATGGCGGCGGCGGCACCGAATTCCCTGCCATTGGCCAGGCTGTTCAAGGTCGCACCGGCGACGCGGTCGTATTCGCGAACACGCTGGCCGATGGAACCGTCGACCAGTCCAGCCAGCACGCCGGCCAAGCCGTCACTCGTGGCCAGAAGTGGATCTGCACACGCTGGATCAGGGCCCGCGATTTCGACCCCTGGGGCATGCGCCCGGCCTAGATCCAGCTGCGCGTGAA
The DNA here is from genome assembly GCA_002336985.1 of Sphingomonadales bacterium UBA1936. Lineage (GTDB taxonomy): Bacteria > Pseudomonadota > Alphaproteobacteria > Sphingomonadales > Sphingomonadaceae > Sphingomonas_O. Next base: position 782 of record DDFE01000077.1, on the reverse strand, counting down.
CCGCTCGCCCAGACCGGTCAGCAGTTCGTATTGCGACAGCCCTGAAAGAGCGGCTGCTGACGGCAGCGCATAATCGATGCCGATCCAGTCGCCCTCTCGTACGTTCGCGTCCGTTACGTCGATGGCCAGCAGGTCCATCGAGACACGCCCGAGGACGACGAACCGCCCTTCCCCGCATGTGCCCTTGCCCGAAAAAGCGCGAAGATAGCCGTCGGCGTAGCCGATATTGAGGATGGCGACGTCAAGATCACGGGTCGCCACAAAGGTCGCGCCATAGCCGATACTGTCACCGGCTTGGACGCGGCGGCACTGGATGGCCTGCGCTTCGGGAAAAACGACTTGTGCAATATGGCCGGAGGCTTCCTCGCGAGGCACGCCCCCATAAAGCGCGAGACCGGGCCGCGTCAGGTCGAACGCATAGTCGCTGCCGAGGCAGATGCCCGCCGAGTTTGCAAGACTACGCCGCCGTGAGGGAGCCTCGATCTTCGCAAAATCCGCCCTCTGCCGCGCATTCATCGGCGAGTCCTCGTCGGCGCAGGCGAGATGGCTCACGAGGGTTTCGACCGGCAGGCCCTCGATCAACCCCGCTGCGACATCCGCCGCCGAGATACCGAGGCGGTTCATGCCGGTATCGACCATCACGTCGCAGGACCGCCCGGTCGAACGCCAGCGCGCAACCTGTTCCGCCGAGTTGAGAACCGGCCGCGCGGTGGACGCGGTGGCGACCGCCATGTCCTCCTCGCGCACGCCGTGCAGTACCGACAGCGTACAGCCATCCGGCA
>DDFE01000061.1 GCA_002336985.1 Sphingomonadales bacterium UBA1936 | reverse complement strand
CCGATCCTGCCAGACCGAGCATGACCCTGCGGATAGTGCAGATCGAACGCGTTGGGCCGACCCCTGTCGGCGCGGCCATCATGCCACGTTGATCACGTTCAACACCAGATCTGTTCATCACGCTCCCTCCCGTTGCCATTGCAGGACATGGTGGCGACTGCCGCCATCTTTCATGGCCTCATGCGCGGACAGCGTCAGGCCGCCGTTCCCGTCGAATACGGCAAGGCGGCGCTGTTCGGTTCCCGTCATGTCGGGGAACAGCGACATGGCGACCGCGTGGACCACCTCGTCGCCCTCGATCCGCCACGGACCGGCGTAGGCGAAATAGCTGTCGAAGGCGCCGGCCTTCTGATCCGCCCCGGCATTCCGCGCATTGGGCATCCCGAACGGATCGCGCGTGCCTTTTGCGATATTGGCGACCATGATCCCGTTGGCAGCATAGACGATGTACCCATGCGCTGCCTTGCCGAAGGGCCGCGTGATGGCGCCGTCGCTGTATTCGATCCGCCAGTCGACAAGCGACCAGGCCCCGACGAAGTCTTCGGTCCTATGCGGCACGGGTTTCTCCTTCCCGAACGGAAGGGCGACGGTGCTGGACGACACGAAACCGGCCGGCAACGAACGCCAGATCGGCAAGACAGGCATTCCCGGCCGGGTTCAGCCCCGTGACGTGATAGTCGCTGTAGGCCGCAGCAAAATTTGCCCACATCGCGCCGTGAAGATTGATCGAGAGGTTCATTCCGGCGTCGGCATAGGCATCGAGCGACCGGTCGATGAACGCCTCGTCTGTCGAATAGAGATACGATGAGATCGCGCCATGTTTGCGCGCCAGCGAAGTGGCCTCCTCCACCGCCGTATCGCCATCCGCCGTGACGATCACGAACAAGACGGGACCGAAGTGTTCCTCGGCATAGAGCGCGGCATTGTCGGCCGGCAATGCGACGACGAGCGGCGTCATCGTGCGCGCATCGGGGAAATCGGGATGCGGATAAGGGACGGGCTTGCGCAGGATGCGCGCGCCTGGCGTTTGCGCCGCACGCGCGGCGAGTCCACGCACGATCTCGCAACTCGGGTCGGCCTGAACCGCGCCCATGATCCCTGCGGCCATGGCTGGATCGCTCGCAATGGAGTCGATCGCGGTGACCAGTGCCATCGCCACCTCGTCGAACGAGGCACGTCCCCGACCCGTTTCGATACCGCCGACCGGGACATAGACGTTCTGTGGACTGGTGCACATTTGCGCGGAAAACAGGCATAATGCCCGGGCAATGGCCGTTGCCGTCGCTGCCAGATCATCGCAGGAATCGAGCACGACCGAGTTGATTCCGGCGGTTTCGGTGAACAGCAGTTTTCCTATGACCGTCCGCTCGAGATGACCGCCGTAACGGGGGCTGCCGGTGAAATCGACGATCTGCACCGCCGGGTCGTCGATGAACGTCTGCGCCACCGGCGCATCGAGCGTGTCGACGGCCAGCGTGACCAGGTTCGGATCGCAGCCGAATTCGGCAAGAACTCTGCGGCATTGCTGCACGACGATCGCCATCGGCAGGATGGCGACCGGGTGCGGCTTGACGATCACGGCGTTACCGGTCGCGAGGTCGGCGAACATCGCCGGATAGGCGTTCCAGGTCGGAAATGATGCACAACATATGACCAGCCCGATCCCGCGCGGGACAAGGGCGTAATGTTTGTCGAGCGAAACGGACTCCTTGCCGAACATGCGGTCCCAACGGGCGTTGGGGGCAACGTCGCGCATGGCCTTTGCAGCATAGGCCAGTGCTTCAATGCCGCGATCGAGGGCATTGGGACCGCTTCCGCTGAACGCCTGCGTATAGCTCTGTCCCGCGACGTGCATGACGCTGTGCGCCATTTCGAAATTGCGGGCATAAAGCTGCGTCGCCATTTCGAGGCACAGGGCAATCCGCGTGTCCGGAGTGACCTTGCGCCAGTCGGCCATGGCCGTGCCGGCCGCAGCAATCAGTGCCGCAGGATCGCACACCGGATAATCGATGCCGAGCGATTGCCGGGTGAAGGGCGACACCTCTCCGCCGGAGCGCGCGATTATTCCGGGCTGCTCGAGATCGAACGACCGGCCCCGCTGCGCCTCGAACGCCGCCTTGCCTGCCTCAGGTGCGCCAGGTGCGTGAAACTTCGCGCTCGGCGAGTCCTTGAACGCGCTCCAGTTCTTTCGTGTCTCCACCGCGTCGATCGCAGCGGCAAGCGTGGCGGCGTGCCTGGAAATCAGTTCGTCCAGCGACGTCGCCATTCAGTTCAGCCGCTCGACGATCATTGCCGCTCCCACGCCGGACGCGCCACTGACGACCACAAGGCCCAGATTGCCATCGCACGCATCGAGGCAGTCGAGCAGCGTCGATGCCAGGATCGCGCCGCTGGCACCCATCGGATGCCCCTTGGCGATATGCCCGCCCCCGACATTCACGCGACCGGGATCGACCGGATAATCGCGCAGGAACTTGGCAATGGTGACTGCGAAGGCCTCCATGAACTCGATCCGGTCGATGTCGGCCAGGGTCAGTCCTGCGCGCGCAAGCACCTTTTCCATCGCGGAGAAACCGGCAGTCAGCGATGCCTCGGGATCTCCGCCGCTTTCGGCAAAGGCAAGGATGCGCGCTCGTGGATGCGGTGTGAGATCCGCACCGCCGACAAGCGCCAGGGCCGCACCGTCGCAGATCGGTGGAGCATGCGAAACCGAATGCAATGGATCGAAGGTCGCCCCGCCCAGCGCATCGGAATACTGGGCCTGCAGCGCACCGAAAGCGGGTTCCATGGCGGCAAG
>DDFE01000265.1 GCA_002336985.1 Sphingomonadales bacterium UBA1936 | reverse complement strand
CGGTTGGTGTATTTCTTGGCGATCGAGATGACGAGGCGCAGGTTCGCCTCGACCATTTCCTTCTTCGCGATGCGGGCTTCGCGTTCGGCCTTTTGCACCATGTTGACGATGCGGCGGAACTCGCTGAGCGACATGCCGGTCGCCTGGCTGATCTCACTCACTTCGTTACGGATGCGTTCGACCGCGTCGATCTCGTTCGTGGCGAAAGCGGCCCATTTCTTGTCGATCGCCTTGACGCTGTCGAGCCAGGTCTCGTCGAGCTCATGGCCCATGTAGCTGTCGAGGAAGGCCTTGCGCGGCACCTTGTGGCGTTCGGCGAGGCGCAGCATCTGGCCGCCGAGCGCGGTCAGGCGACGGTTGAAGCTGTAGAGCTGGTCGACGAGATATTCGATCTTGGCATTGTGGAACTGCACGCTTTCGACCTGCGCCGTCAGCTCCTCGCGCAGCTTGTGGTATTTCTTTTCCTCGGCCGACGGGAAGTCGTCGCCCAGGCCCAGCGCGTCGATGCGCGCCTGCTGGACCTTCGAGAATTTCTTGTAGAGCTGCGTGATCAGCGCGAATTTTTCGAGCGCGCTGGGCTTCAGCAGCTCTTCCATCGCGGCGAGCGACAGGGTGTTGTCCTCGTCCTCGTCCTCCGCCTGCGGCTGGGTGCGGCGTTCGGTGAGCGAATCCTCGTCGTGCTCGTCGTCGCTCGCGGTCACCTCGTCAGGGGTGTCCTCTTCTTCCTTGAAGCTGGGGCCGGCGTTCTTTTCCGAAATCTCGCCGTCCTCGCCCTCATCGTCGTCGGTCATGTTCTCGGGAGCCGGGTCCTTCGAGAGCATGGCGTCGAGGTCGAGGATTTCGCGCAGCTGCATGGTGCCGGCGTTCAGCGCGTCCGACCAGCCGATGATCGCGTGGAAAGTGATGGGCGATTCGCACAGGCCCAGAATCATGGTGTCGCGACCGGCCTCGATCCGCTTGGCGATGGCGATCTCGCCCTCGCGGCTCAGCAGTTCGACCGCGCCCATTTCGCGCAGGTACATGCGCACCGGGTCGTCGGTGCGGTCGGTGACCTTGGTGACCTTTTCGGCGACATGGCCCGAATCCGAACCGTCGACCGATTCGACCTCGTCGTCCTGGTCCTGCTGCTCGTCGCCGTCCTCACCCGCTTCGTCATTCTCGACGACATTGACGCCCATCTCATTGAGCGCGGACATCACATCCTCGATCTGCTCGGACGTCATCTGATCCTGGGGCAGGGCGGAATTCAGTGCATCATAAGTGATATACCCGCGCTTCTTCGCACGGGCGATGAGCTTTTTCAGCTCGGCATCATTGAGGTCGATCAGCGGTGCGTCGCCGGCATCCTGGGCTGCCTCGGGCGCTTCCGCTACGTTCGTTTTCGCCATCTAGAACTCAATCCCTCATTCGTCTTCGCCGGTCGACAGTGCAGCCAGGGCCCGGTCGGCCTCTGCCCGCGCTGCGATCAGACGCATCTGTTCCGCAAATCCGTCCGCATCGGCCCCCATCGCCTGGCGTGCCGTCGCAGCTTCCAGCGCGGCGTCGAGTTCCGGTCGCGATGCGAGCGCCTCGATTGCCATGGCCAGATCCCTGCGCGCGACCAGCGGGTCCGCTTCGCCGCGTGTGAACGAAAAGGCAAGCCCGTTCGAACGCCGAAGGTCGGCGACGAGCACACTTAGCCCAAGTTGACCGGATATGGTGTCGATCCGTTCCGAATCAACGGTGTGCGAATCAAAAACCGCTTCGAGCATCGCGGTGCGCAGCCGGTCGAGCGCGGGATCGTCGATATGGAGCATCGAGAGCGCCTCGGCGCAGGTCGTGATCATGGCGGGATGGCGGAGCAGACCGACCATGATGGCACGCGAATAAACCGACCCGACGCCGCTGCCGCCGATCGATTTTATACGGTCGCCAGGCGGAGCGACGGGCGGCGCGAAAGCGAACTTCTTGCCGGGCAACCGCCGCCCCTGTGGCGGGCGTTGCGCGCGTGGAGCGAAGAAGGCCGCGTCGTAACGCTCGCGGATCTCGGCCCGGTAATGCTCGCGCACGTCATTGTCGGCGATGGTAGCGACACGCTCGTCGATCCGGCGCTTGAACCCTGCGCGCGCCTCTGGCGTGCGGAGCGGCACCGCGGCCATCTCATGCGACCACAGCAGGTCGACCAGCGGCTGGGCCTCCGCCAGCACGCGTTCGAAGGCGGCACCGCCGCCGCTTTTCACCAGGTCATCGGGATCCTGACCCTGCGGCAGCATCGCGATGGAGAGGGAGCGACCGGGAGCGAGCAAGGGCAGGGCGCGTTCCGCACCGCGCACCGCCGCCTTTTGTCCGGCGTTGTCGCCGTCGAAACAGAGGAAAGGTACATCGACGACGCGCCAAAGCCGTTCGAGCTGTGCCTCGGTCAGCGCGGTCCCCAGCGGCGCGACCGCTTCGTGGATCCCCGCTTGGGCGAGCCCGATGACGTCGAGATATCCCTCGACCACGATCAGCCGTCCGGCCTTGCGCGCGGTCGGGGCCGCCTTGTCGAGATTGTAGAGCGTCCGCCCCTTGTCGAAGAGCGGCGTGTCGGGCGAGTTGAGATACTTCGGCTCGCCTGAACCGAGGATGCGCCCGCCGAACGCGATCACACGGCCGCGCGGGTCGCGGATAGGGATCATCAGACGTCCACGAAAACGATCGTAAGGCGTCTTTTCCTCAACCGAGATCAGCAGACCCGCTTCGATCAGTTCGGCATCGCCGAAGCGGGCGAGGGCGGTCTTGATCCCGTCGCGTCGGTCGGGCGCAAAGCCCATGCCAAAGGCGTCCACGGTCGCCGGCTTGATCCCGCGCCGCGTCAGGTAGGCACGGGCCTCTTCACCTGCATCACCATGAAGTTGTGCGGCAAAATATTCTGCGGCCGCCGCCATGACGTCATGTTGCTTCGACGCCCGGGCCTCGCGTTCGGATGCATGGGGGTCGGGCGCGGGGAGGGCCAGCCCGGCGGTATCGGCGAGTTCCTTGACCGCATCGACGAAGGCCAGGCCGCGCGCGTCGGTCATCCAGCGAATGACATCGCCGTGCGCCGAACAGCCGAAGCAATGATAGAAGCCCTTGTCGTCGTTGACGTAGAAGCTGGGCGATTTCTCGTGGTGGAATGGACAGCACGCTTTCCACTCACGGCCCGCACGCGTCAGTTTGACCGTCTGCCCGATGAGGGCGGACAGCGACGTGCGGACACGCAATTCGTCCATGAACTGTGGGGAGAAACGACTCACGGGGGGATGGTAGCGAAAGTGGAGGGTGACGACGAGAGGTGGACGCCGCGAAGCTCCCCCACCCGTCACCCCGGGCTTGACCCGGGGTCCCGCTTCTTATTCTTCAGGCGAGCCGGTCGAACAGATCTTGCCAATCAGGATTGCCGCGTTCGATCAGGTCGAACTTGAACTGCCGCCGCCATTTCTTGATGCGCTTTTCGTGCTCAATACATGCGACAATGTCATCCCCACGTTCTGCCCAGACAAGGCGACTCAGTCCGTATCGGGCGCAGAAATCGGAACCCTTGCCGGACCGATGCTGATGGATGCGCGCCGCGAGATCGGACGTGATGCCGACGTACATCGTGCCGCGATAGCGATCGGCCATAATGTAGACCCAGCCACCTTGGCGTTCACGCTCCATCGGTCATGGCTGAAAGAAGCGGGACCCCGGGTCAAGCCCGGGGTGACGAGGGGGTGTTCAAGCTACGAACGGTAGGCCCAGCGCATCCGCGACCGCCTTGTGACGGATCTTCCCGCCCATGACGTTCAGTCCCGCCGCCAGATGCGGGTCGGCGGCCATCGCAGCTTCCGCGCCCATGTTTGCGAGCCGAAGCGCGAAGGGCAGGGTGGCGTTGTTCAGCGCGAATGCCGAGGTGCGGGCAACCGCGCCCGGCATGTTGGCGACGCAGTAATGGATGACGCCGTCGACTTCGAACACGGGGTCTTCGTGCGTCGTTGCGTGGCTGGTTTCGAAACAGCCGCCCTGGTCGATGGCGATATCGACCATAACCGATCCGCGCTTCATCGTCTTGACCATTTCACGCGTGACGAGTTTTGGTGCGGCGGCACCGGGAACCAGAACGGCGCCGATCACGAGATGGGCGTTCTTCACGGCCTGCGCGATGGCCGCTTTGGAGGCGTATTGCGTCTTGATCTGGCTGGAAAAGAACATGTCCAGTTCGGCCAGCCGGTCGTTCGAGATGTCGTAGATGGTGACGTCTGCGCGCATCCCGACCGCCATCTGGGCCGCATTCACACCCGATACGCCGCCGCCGAGGATCGCGACCTTGGCAGGGGCTACGCCGGGAACGCCGCCCAGCAGGATGCCGCGGCCGCCCTGTTCCTTTTCAAGGTAATGCGCGCCGACCTGCACCGACATGCGGCCCGCGACTTCCGACATCGGCTTCAGCAGCGGCAACGCGCCCGACTTCGACGTCACCGTCTCGTACGCGATGCAGGTCGCGCCCGACGCCATCAGCCCCTTGGCCTGTTCGGGATCGGGGGCGAGATGAAGATAGGTGAACAGCGTGTGATGCGGACGCAGCATCGCGATTTCCGACGGCTGCGGTTCCTTGACCTTCACGATCATGTCGGCTGCCGCAAAAACTTCGGACGCATTGGGCAGGATGCGCGCACCGGCGTCCATGTAGTCGCGGTCGCTGAAATCGATGCCGTTTCCGGCCAGGGCCTCGACCACGACTTCGTGCCCGGCAGCGGTCAGTTCGGCAACCGAACCCGGAGTCAGGCCGACGCGATATTCGTGATTCTTGATTTCCTTGGGCACACCGACGCGCATGGGGATTCTCCTGCCAATCAATGGCACGCATTTAGCAGAACCGGCCTGCCTGCGCTTTGCAAAGTTTCGTACGGGGGCGTCGCCGCTCGCAAGATATTTGCTTCCTTGGGCGCATTCGCGCATGAATTTTCGACATGGATGCAATCGACCGCAAAATCATCGCGAGCCTTTCGACCGATTCGAGCGTCACGATGGAAGTCTTGGGAAGCACGGTCGGCCTTTCGCCTTCGGCCACGCACCGCCGCGTGCGATCGCTCGAGGAAGCCGGGATGATCCTGGGATACCGGGCGCGCCTCTCGCGCGCTGCCTGCGGCAATCCTTCCACGGTTTTCGTGTCGGTAACGCTTGTCGACCAGCGCCAGGCGACGATGATGGCATTCGAGGAAGCGCTGGGCCGCACGGCGGCGGTGTCGGAGGCTCATTTGATGTCGGGCCAGTCGGACTATCTGTTGAAGGTTCTTGTCCGCGACGACGACAGCTATGAGCGGGTCCATCGAGAGATCCTGTCGGTGTTGCCGGGCGTTCACCGGCTGGTCACGCAGTTCACCA
>DDFE01000240.1:2733-3520 GCA_002336985.1 Sphingomonadales bacterium UBA1936 | reverse complement strand
CTCCGGTTTTCGAATCTTGACGTGATGACCGCGATCGACGGAGTTGCGACGGTCATACTCGATGCGATCGGACCCTCACCTTCCCACGCTGCGCGCGGGCCCCTTCCTCTCCCCCATGGGGAGAGGAACAAATGAGCTACAACAGCTTCGGCCATCTCTTTCGTTTCACGACCTGGGGGGAATCGCACGGCCGCGCGCTCGGCGCGGTGGTCGATGGTTGTCCTCCGGGGCTAAGCCTGTCCGAAGCCGATCTGCAGCCCTTCCTCGACAAGCGCCGCCCGGGCACGTCGAAGTTCACGACACAGCGGCAGGAACCGGACGCGGTCCGCATCCTGTCCGGCGTGTTCGAGGGGAAGACGACCGGTACGCCGATCAGCCTGATGATCGAGAATGTCGACCAGCGGTCGAAGGATTACAGCGAGGTTGCTGCAGCCTATCGCCCCGGCCACGCCGACTATGCCTATGACGCGAAATACGGTTTCCGCGACTATCGCGGCGGCGGGCGGAGTTCGGCGCGTGAGACGGCAGCGCGGGTTGCCGCGGGTGGTGTCGCGCGGCTGGTGATCCCCGAAGTCTCCATCGTCGCACACGTCATCGAGATCGGCGGCGATCGCGTCGAGACGTTCGACGCGAACGAGATCGGCAACAACCCGTTCTTCTGCGCCGATGCGACAGCGGCCGCACGCTGGGAGGTATTGGTCGACGACGCACGCAAGGCGGGCTCGTCGCTGGGCGCGGTCGTCGAATGTGTCGCAACCGGTGTGCCCGCGGGATGGGGCGCGCCGCT
>DDFE01000240.1:0-2609 GCA_002336985.1 Sphingomonadales bacterium UBA1936 | reverse complement strand
GCGATGATGGCGCTGGTGCTGGCCGATGCGAAGCTGATGCATAAAGGTCAGTGCGGCTGATCAAATGTCCCCTCTGACGCCTCTCGAACGTGCTGCGGTCGAAGCCATTCTAGATGAGCAAACTGTTTGGCGATCTGCGTTGGCGGAGCAGTTGAAGGGCGCCCAAGCGGCTTCGCGAAACAACACCGGCGGTGGCTTCTATACCGACCTTGTACTTGCTTCAGACGTTCACGTTTCGGATGAGGAATTCGCTGCGTTTGGAAAAAATGTCTGGATAAGCGTCGAAGGTTTGGCCTTCGGGCTTGGCATGATCCTTCATACGAGAAGCGGACAAGCCAGTTTTCTCGAGGGGTATGCCGTTGGCGCGGACGACACATCTGCGATCGACTTCAAGAATGTCAGATTTGCGTTAGCGCCAGAGCCTGGACCTCTTCGCGCGGACAACTGACAACCCTTCGTCCGTGAAGGTTTAAAACCCCGCCGGATTTTCCTTCAGCAATTCGGCCTCTGCCTCCGTGCACTTTCGCCCCAGCGCCGCATTCCGCGCCGGATACCGCCCGAAACGCCTGATCGTCGCCGCATGCCGTGCCGCGAATTCCGCGTTGTCGTCCAAACCCGATGCCGCCATCAGCGTTTCGCAGCGTTCGACATCCGCCAGGTGTTCGGAGTGCATCAGCGGCATGTAGAGAAAGGCGCGCTGTTCAGGCGTCAGTTCGGCATCCCAGTCGCGCACGATCGCCATTTCGGTCAGCCCGCGGGCGGTCGCGTCGTTCGCGAACGCGCGGGCGTCGTCGCGAAACAGGTTCCGGCTGAACTGGTCGAGCACGATGATCGCGGCGAGCAGCGATTTGGCGCAGTCTTGCCAGCTTTCGGGTACGTCTTGCGCCAGACGCGCCTGGATATCGCCGAACTTTGCGTGGATCTCTGCATCAACAGCATCGTCACGCGCGAACTGCTTGTCTTCCGGCAGGACGTGGAACCACCAGTCGAGGACCGCTTCCGCTTCGGGCAGCATGATCAATCGGCCCCACGGTAAGCGGGGATCGACAGGCCGCGCGAGATCGCCAGCGCGCGAAGCACGAAGCCGGCCACTGCGCCGATCGCGCTGGCGATAAGGACCGGAAGCCCGGCCAGCGTCAGGACGACGAACAGCCCCGCCGCCAGCGCCGCCGCGGTCACATAGAGTTCGGGGCGGAGCAGGATCGACGGCACGCCCGCGAGCACGTCGCGGATGATGCCGCCGACACATCCCGTGATGATGCCCATCATCACGGCCGTCAGCGGCGGCACGCCCAGCGACAGCGATTTCGCAGCGCCGAAGACCGCGTAGACCGCGAGCCCCACGGCGTCGAACCAGTCCAGCGCCCGCGCATTCCATATCCGCATCGGGGTCAGCCAGATGGCGAGGCCGGTCGCGAGGCATACGGCGGGCACGCGCCAGTCCTGCACCCAGAACACCGGTGCTCCGATCAACAAGTCGCGCACCGTTCCGCCGCCGACGCCGGTAACCAGCGCGAAGAAACCGAAGGTGACGAATGTCAGCCTGTCACGTGCAGCAGCGAGCGCTCCGGATGCCGCGAACACGGCAATGCCGAACAGGTCGAACCAGCCGAGCAGGGGAACCAGATCGGTAATCAGGCCGCGGATCATGGACTGTCAGGCTTCCAGCGCCAGGGTCGCGAAAGTCGCGAGCCAGTGTTCGCCCATGTAATCGCCCTCGACGGTCGCGATGCTTTTGTCGAGATGCGCCTGTGCCGTCGCACGCGCGCTTGCCGCGAGTTCGGGCGACAGGGCGGGGGCGATGCTGCGCCAGCACCATGCGCGTACCAGGTTCATGCCGTCGAGATGGGCGATCTTTCCATCGGTCGGGTCGGACACGAACGCGGGCGTGAACAGGGTTTCCGGCTTACCCTGCGCCGCGTTGGGCAGGAACGCATCGAACCAAGTGCGAAATGCGGCCTTGTCGAGGACACGGTACATGCATAGCGCCTCGACCATCGCGGATGACAGGAATTCGTCCCCGCCCGGTTCCCAGCCGGGACAGTCGCGGTCGGTGCCGAACCAGTCCATCACTCGCGCGTCGATGAGTGCGAGCAGGGCCGGATCGAACGCCTCGGCCCATTCGCGCGTCAGGATCATCGCAAAGGCGGTGTTGGCATGCGCGCCCGAACGGATCGGATACGTCAGCTGCGGCAAATGAGCCATGAACCGCGTGGCGAAGGCGCGGGCGAGGGGCTCCAACGCTGTCGCCCAGGGCTGGTCGGCCTTGCTCGCTTCCAGATGCAGCGACAGCGCCCAGGCCCAGCCATAGGGGCGTTCGAACCCGCGCGAAGTCGGCCGGTCGAGATAGGCGCGCTCGACCTCGATCTTCTCGGGCACCAGCATCTCGTCGGCGAGCGCGGCGATCCGCGCGGCGGCCGGCAGGTCGGGAAACAGCCGCCGCAGCCGCAGCAACAGCCAGTACCCGTGCACGCAGCTGTGCCAGTCGTAACTGCCGAAGAACACTGGATGAAGCTCGCGCGGCGTGCCGGTGTCGGCGTCGTGCGTCATCACATGCTGCGGGCTGTTGGGATATTCGCGCGTGACGTGGCCGAGCGCGATTTCGGCGA
>DDFE01000027.1:2287-6374 GCA_002336985.1 Sphingomonadales bacterium UBA1936 | reverse complement strand
ACGACATCGTCGTCGTCGCCCAGGGTCGTTCGCAATTGCTGTCCACCGTCCCCGTTGCGGTCTCCGCCGTGACGGCCGAAACGCTGCAGAACAGCGGCGCCAACGATATTCGCCAGCTGAACCAGGTCGCGCCGTCGTTGCTGGTGTCGTCGACGGGTAACGAAGCCAATGGTTCGGCCCGTATCCGCGGTATCGGCACGGTCGGCGACAATCCGGGTCTCGAAAGCTCGGTCGCGGTGTTCATAGACGGCGTCTATCGTTCGCGATCGGGTATCGGCCTGAACGAACTGGGCGAGATCGAGCGTGTCGAGGTCCTTCGCGGACCGCAGGGAACGCTGGGCGGACGTAACTCGTCTGCCGGTCTCATCACCATCGTGTCGAAGAAGCCCGAATTCCAGTTCGGCGCCAACGCCGAAGCCACTTACGGCAACTACAATTATTACCGTCTTGCCGCCGGCATTACCGGCCCGCTGACCGAGACGCTCGCCGCACGCATCGACGGCGTCTATGTGAAACGCGACGGTTTCTACCGCGACACGACCAACAACACCGACGTCAACAACCGCGACCGCTTCTTCGTGCGGGGCCAGTTGCTGTTCAACCCGACCAGCGACCTCAGCCTGCGCCTGATCGGCGACTATACGCAGCGCACCGAAGCATGCTGCGCGGCGACCTATGTCGACAGCTCGATCAACCCGTATATCGGCGATCTCAACAATCTCGCGGTTCCGCTGACCACCGGTTCGTTACCCCCGGCCAACGGCAACAACATCATCAACGTGTTGCGCGACCTGGGACAGCCCATCGGCGCGTTCAATGCCGGTTATACCCGTAATATCTCCGTCAGCCCGGGACGTACCTTCGGCGGCCGCACCACCGACGGCGGCGTTTCGCTGGAAGCGAACTGGGACTTCGGCGGCGCCAAGCTGACGTCGATCACCGCCTATCGCGAATACAAGAACAGCCAGGCGTCCGACACCGACTATAGCTCGGTCGACATCCTGTACCGCGCCGACAATCGCGAGAACGATTATCGCCGGTTCCGTACCTTCACGCAGGAAGTGCGCTTGCAGGGCAATGCCTTCGGCGACCGGCTCGACTGGCTGGTCGGCGGCTTCTACGCGAATGAAAGCCTGCAGGTCACCGACAACCTGCGCTTCGGCAATCAATACGGCCGGTTCGCCACCTGCCGCCTGGTTTCGGGCGGCGCACTGGCGGCGCTCTATTCGCCGACTTCGCCCGGCTGCCTTGCGGCACGCCCGGCGGCATTCGGTGCGGCATCGCCGATCGTCTACGGTGCGATCGACGCCCTCGACAGCATCAACGACAAGGGGTCGATCCGCGACGTCTATAACCAGACCAGCGACAACTGGGCGCTGTTCACGCACAACATCGTGCACATCACCAGCAAGCTCGATCTGACCCTGGGCCTGCGTTACACGAGCGACATCAAGAACTTCAACGCGACGTTCACCAACGACAACACCGCCTGCGTCGCCAACCAGGCGGCACTGTCGGCTTTCTTCACCAACCCGGCGCTCGCCGCAGTGTCGCAGGGCATCGTCGGTCTGTCGTGCCAGGGCAACTCGACGTCCGAACTCAACAATGTGTCGATCGTCAGCCGCCGCAGCGAGGGTGAGTTCACCGGGACGGCGATCCTGTCGTACCGTCCGACCAGCAACCTGATGACCTATGCCAGCTATTCGCGCGGTTATAAGGCAGGCGGCTTCAACCTCGACCGTTCGGCACTGAAGAGCCCGCTGGTCAGCTTCGCCAGCCTCGGCGGCGCACAGGCACTGGTGGGCAATCTCCAGTTCGACCCGGAAAAGGTCAACGCTTACGAAATCGGCGCGAAATACTCGACCGGGCCACTCAGCGTCAGCGTTGCCGCATTCCGCCAGGAATTCAGCAACTTCCAGCTGAACACGTTCAATGGATCGGTCTTCATCGTGCAGACGATCAACGGCTGCAAGACCGACCTGGGTACCGGACCGACCGACCTCAGCGCCACGACCGGCGCCTGTGCCGCGTCGGACGTGACGTACGGCGTGGTCTCGCAGGGTGTGGAACTGGAAGCGGCGCTTCGCCCGGCACGTAATGTGCGGGTCGCGCTTGGCATGACCTACACCGACGCGAAATATGAAAAGAACCTGATAGGCAACCAGCTCGGCACGCCACTCGATCCGGCGCTTCGCGTCCTGCCGGGCAACACCATGTCGAACGCGCCGCAGGTCGTGACCACCGGTTCGTTCACCTGGACGCCGGACATCGGCACCAGCGGGCTCAGCGGTCTGCTCTACGTCGACGGGCGCATGACCGGCGACTACAACACCGGTTCCGACCTGTTCCCGCAGAAGTCCCAGGACGGATATCTGATCGTCAACGCCCGTGCCGGCATCCGCGGCGCGGACGACCGCTGGTCGATCGAGGTCTGGGCGCAGAACCTGCTGAACAAGGACTATGCGCAGGTCGCATTCAACTCGCCGTTCCAGGCGGGCGCGACTGCGGCGCCATTCGTCGACCCGCAATATCCGGGCGGCCGCCAGATCTTCTCGCAGTTCTTGGCCGAACCGCGCACTTTCGGCGTCACGGTTCGCGGCAAGTTCTGATCGCGATCTGAAAAATGGGGCGGCGTGCCGGAAGGCACGCCGCCCTTTCTTTTTGCCTAGGCCGCGACCGCTACGCCGACGCCCTCGGCGGCATCGAGCAGGCGGCGCTCGACCGACTTCAGGCGCAACAGCCCCTCGACCTTGTCGCCGACAAGGTCGGTTACATAGAAGGTATCGACCGCGCGCTCGCCATAGGTCGCGATATGTGCCGAGCGGATCGTCACTTTCGATTCATAGAGCGCGTAGGCGAGCGCATGGAGCAGGCCGGGCCGGTCGCGCGCGTTGACCTCTATCACCGTGTGCCGGTTCGATGCCTTGTTATCGATGACGACATTGGGTGCGACCGCAAAGGCGGTGGCGCGCGTTCGAGGCAGGGGCCGTGCGGCGAGCCGTTCGGCAAGACGCGTCCCGCTTTCCAGCGCCTCGCGGATCGCACGCTCCAGCCGCTGCAGACGGTCGGCGTCGTCGAACATGCGCCCGAACGGATCCTGAACCAGGAAATTGTCGAGCGCCATGCCGTCGCGTGTCGTGTGGACGCGGGAATCGATGATGCTGGCGCCCGCAAGGTGGATCGCACCGGCAAGGCGGTAGAACAGGCCGGGATGGTCGGCGGTATAGACGCTGACAAGCGTCGCGCCGCGCGCCGGATAGACCTGTGCCGAGACCGTCAGCGGCGCATCCCCGGCTGCCGCGACCGTCCGCGCATTAGCGGCCAGCACGTCTTCGGGTTCCGCGATCCAGTAGCTCTCGGTCATCCGCTTGGCATAGTTCGCGAAATCGCGCTCCGCCCAGCCGAGCGCCTGTGACAGCTCCTCCTGTTTCGCTGCGATCCGTTCGGCACGGCCGGTCTGTTTGTGACCCAGGCGCAGCACTTCTTCGGCAGCGTTGTACAGGTCGCCGAGCAGCTGGCGCTTCCACCCGTTCCACACGCCGGGGCCGACGGCGCGGATGTCGACGACCGTCAGCGCGAGCAACAGGCGCAGGCGTTCGGGCGATTGCACGGCCTGCGCGAAGTCTAGGACCGTCTTGAAGTCCGAGAGGTCGCGCTTGAACGCGGTCGCCGACATAAGCAGGTGATGGCGAACCAGCCAGGCTACCGCTTCGGTTTCCGCCGCCGACATGCCGAAGCGCGGGCAGAGCTTCATCGCGACCTCCGCACCCAGAACACTATGGTCGCCGCCGCGCCCTTTCGCGATGTCGTGGAGCAGAACCGATACATAGAGCGCGCGGCGCATCGGGGTCTGGCGCAGGATCACCGTCGCCAGCGGATGGTCTTCGCGCAGGTCGCCGCGTTCGATCTGGGCCAGCAGGCCGATCGCACGGATCGAATGTTCGTCCACCGTGTAATGGTGGTACATGTCGAACTGCATCTGCGCGACGACGCGGCCGAAGTCGGGCACGAAACGCCCGAAAACCGTGGCTTCGTTCATCCAGCGCAGCACGGTTTCCGGGTCGCGCGGTGACGTCAGGACGTCGAG
>DDFE01000027.1:0-2282 GCA_002336985.1 Sphingomonadales bacterium UBA1936 | reverse complement strand
CAGGCGGACGGGATCCTGCTGGAACCAGTCGTCGCCGGGCAGCGACAGGCGCCCGCGGTCGAGCACGAAACCGGCCAGCTTGCGCGGCGCGCGCATGAAACCTGACAGGCCGAAGCGCCGTCCCTTAGGCGCCATGCTCTCGTCGAGATGCGCCAGGAACACGCCGGTCAGGTCGCCCACCGCCTTCGCGGTCAGAAAATAATGCTGCATGAACCGCTCGACCGCCGAGCGTCCCGGCCGGTCGGCGTAACGCATGCGCCGGGCGATCTCGGGCTGGACGTCGAATGTCAGCCGTTCCTCGGCACGCCCGGTGACCATGTGCAGGTGGCAGCGAACGGCCCAGAGGAAGTTTTCCGCCTTCTGGAACTGGCGCAGCTCGGTCGCGGTCAGCAGCCCCTTGTGCACCAGTTCGCCGACGCTGCGGACACGGTAGAAATACTTCCCGATCCAGAACAGCGTGTGCAGGTCGCGAAGGCCGCCCTTCCCCTCCTTCAGATTGGGTTCGACGACATAACGGCTATCGCCCATGCGCTTGTGCCGCGCCTCGCGCTCGGCGAGCTTTTCCGCGACGAAGGCGCGCGCAGTGCCGGCAAGCACTTCGCTGTCGAACCGGGCCGCGGCCGCATCGTACAGGCCCTGGTCGCCCCACACATAGCGCGCTTCCAGCAATGCGGTGCGGATGGTCAGGTCGCCCTTGGCCATGCGCACCATCTCGTCGAGCGAGCGCGACGAATGGCCGACCTTCAGCCCCAGATCCCACAGCGTGTAGAGCATGGATTCGATGACGGTCTCGCTCCACCCCGTCGATTTCCATGGGGTCAGAAAGGCGATGTCAACGTCGGAAAACGGCGCCATTTCGCCCCGCCCGTACCCGCCGACCGCTGCCAGTGCGAGATGTTCGGCCGTCGTCGGATTGTTGGTCGGGTGCAGCCGCTGGACGGTAAAATCATAGGCCGCCCGCAGAATCTGGTCGGTCAGGAACGCCTGTCCCGCCGCCGCTGCATTGCCCGCCGACGGCGTTTCGGACAGCCGCCGCGCGATTTCGGCGCGCCCTGCCTGCAGAGCTGGCCGAAGCACTTCGACCGCCCGGCCCCGCAGGTCCTTGTCACCCTTCAGGTCGGCCAGCGTCTCGGCCAGTACGCGGCGGTCGACGATGGCGCGGCGATGAGCAAGATGGTCGAAACGGTCGGTCATGTCGGCGCGATAGGCGCTGCGTTGCGGTTCGTCACCTGCCGGTGATCAGTCATGCCGTTCCGGATGCGCCGGTGACTTCTCGTTAACCATCTTCGCTTACCGCTTCACCAAGCGCCACTTGCGCGGGAGAAGCACTGTGACCGAGTTGCTCATTCATTCGATGTCGGCGTTTTCCGAGATCATCGTCGACGCGCTGGACATCGCCGATGCCCGCGACGTGGTGGAAATCGGCAGCGAAACCGGCGGCATGTCGCAGATTCTGGCCGACTATACTGCTGCCAAGGGCGGTCGCGTAACCTGCGTCGATCCCGAGCCGCGCGAAAGCTTTACCCAATGGCTTACCGGCACGCGATCGGTCGATCATATTCCGCTAAAGAGCCTCGACGCGCTCGAGACGCTGCACAACGTCGATGCGTGGGTCGTCGACGGCGACCACAATTGGTACACCGTCTATCACGAACTTCTCGCGATCGACACCGCCAGCCAGCGCGACGGACGCCCCCTGCTTGTCTTCATGCATGACGTGGGCTGGCCCTGGGCGCGCCGCGACCTCTATTACGCGCCGAAGCAGATTCCCGAACCCTATCTCCACGCGCACGATTATGACGGCGGCGTCGTTCCGGGCCATCCGGCGCTCATCCGCGGCGGCGGTTTCCGCGGTGCGGGGTCGTTCGCGCCCGCGGTCCACGAGGGCGGCCCGCGTAACGGCGTGCTGACCGCGATCGAAGACTTCCTCGACCACAAGCTGGCCGGCGGAACCGAGCTGGCCTTTGCGGAAATCCCGGGCGTGTTCGGCCTTGGCGTCCTATTCGACCTCGATGCGCCATGGAGCGAAGCGATGGCGAACCTGCTCGCTCCGTTCCACTGCAATCCGCTGCTGGCCAAGCTCGAAACCAACCGGCTCGCCAATTACCTGCGCGTGATCGAGTTCCAGGACGCGACCACGCACTAGGCCAGGTCAGGCGGGCATCGTCTCCAGCACCGGATAATCGGTGTAGCCTTCCGGCCCGCTCGAATACCAGGTCTTGAAGTTGTCGGCCGCAAGCGGCGCGTTCGTGCGCAGCCGCTCGACAAGGTCGGGGTTCGAA
>DDFE01000172.1:22771-24863 GCA_002336985.1 Sphingomonadales bacterium UBA1936 | reverse complement strand
GGGCCTGCGGCGCGGTTTTGCGCAAACCCGCCATCCTCGTTAGGAATCTGAAGTGATGGCTTTGCGCTCTCTCCTCTTCGTCCCCGGCGACCGGCCCGACCGGATGGAAAAGGCGCTGTCATCGGGCGCCGATGCGCTGATCCTCGACCTTGAGGATGCGGTGACGCCCGACCGCAAGGACGCGGCGCGGGCGGCGGTGGCGGAGTTCCTGGGGCATGCGCGGACGCTGCCCCTGTTCGTGCGGGTCAATCCGCTGGACGGCGGGCTGGTCGATGACGATCTCGCGGCAGTCGTGGGTGCGAAACCCGACGGGCTGTTGTTGCCCAAGGCGGAAGGGTCGGCGGATGTGAAACGGCTTGCCGAGCGCGCGCCCGGCCTGCCGATCCTGCCGATCGCGACCGAGACGCCGCGCGCGATCTTCGGGCTTGGCAGTTATGGCGGGGTGGCGAGCCACCTGATCGGTCTGACCTGGGGCGCGGAGGATCTGCCCGCCGCGATCGGGGCAAGCACATCGCGCGAACCCGATGGCAGTTTCACGCCGCCGTACGAACTGGCGCGCAGCCTGACGCTGTTCGGCGCGCATGCGGCGGAGGTGCCGGCGATCGAGACGGTATCGCCCGATTTCCGCGACCTCGACCGCTTGCGTTTCTATGCCGAGCGCGGGCGGCGTGACGGTTTCACGGGCATGATGGCGATCCATCCGGCGCAGGTGCCGGTCATCAACGCGGCGTTCACCCCATCGGAGGCTGAACTGGCCCATGCGCGGCGTGTGGTGGACGCGTTCGCGGCGTCGCCGGGCGTAGGCGCGCTGCAGATCGACGGAAAAATGATCGATGCGCCGCACCTGAAGGCGGCAAAGCGCTTGCTCGGGATCGCCTGACGCGCCATCGGGCGGCGCATGGCTACTCTCCTCATGCTCCCCGGCGACGGCATCGGCCCCGAAGTCTGTGCCGAAGTCCGCCGCGTCGCCGCTGTGCTCACGCCCGATATCGTCATCGACGAGGCCATTTATGGCGGCGCGAGTTATGACGCGCATGGCACGCCGCTGACCGATGATGTGCTGGCGAAGGCGCTGGCGAGCGATGCGGTGTTGCTGGGCGCGGTCGGCGGGCCGCAATGGGCGGATGCACTGCGTGCGCTGCGTCCGGAAGCCGGGCTGCTCAGGCTGCGCAAGGAGATGCAGGTTTATGCGAACCTGCGCCCCGCCCTGTGCTTCGATGCGCTCGCGGATGCGTCGACCCTGAAGCGCGAGGTGGTCGCGGGCCTCGATCTGATGATCGTGCGAGAGCTGACCGGCGGCGTCTATTTCGGCGAGCCGCGCGGTATCGAGACGCTGGCGGACGGGCAGCAGCGCGGTTTCGATACGCAGGTCTATACGACGTCGGAGATCGAACGCGTCGCACGGGTGGCGTTCAACCTGGCGCGGGGGCGCCGCAATCGCGTGACCTCTGCGGAAAAATCCAACGTCATGGAATCGGGCGTCCTGTGGAAAGCCGTCGTCACCGCCCTCCACTCGAGAGAATTCCCCGACGTGCAACTCGACCACATGCTGGCCGACAACGCCGCCATGCAAATTGTCCGCGCCCCGACCCAGTTCGACGTTCTGCTGACCGACAATCTCTTCGGCGACATCCTGTCGGACGCAGCCAGCCAGACGACTGGGTCGCTGGGAATGCTGCCCTCTGCGGCCCTGGGCGCCGACGGCAAGCCCGGACTTTACGAACCGATCCATGGCTCCGCGCCCGACATCGCCGGCAAGGGCGTAGCGAACCCGATCGCCGCGATCCTGTCGTACGAGATGGCGTTGCGCTGGTCTCTGGGCCGCGCTGACGCAGCCGACCGGCTGTTTAACGCGGTCACGCGCGCACTCGATGGCGGAGCCCGCACGCGTGATATCGGCGGCACGATGTCGACGGTCGCGATGGGCGATGCAGTGATTGCGGCGCTCTGACGGGTAAAGTTAACCCCTCCGCAACGCCTGCGCACTAGCGTGTTCCGCATATGTGCGGGGACGCGTCATGATCGAAACAAAAATCGAGGCGCTCGACCCGGGCGCCGTCGACCGTGTCGCGCGCCAGTGCGGCGAAGTCGC
>DDFE01000172.1:12730-22751 GCA_002336985.1 Sphingomonadales bacterium UBA1936 | reverse complement strand
GCACGGCTTGCCGAGGGCGGCCAGACGATTTCGTCGACGATCACCGAACTGGGCGAACTGACCGCACTCGTCATGCGTCTCGGCCGCCAGATCACCAGCTTCAGCGCCGCCATGCAGCAGGTTCGCCGGACCGCGGACACGATCGACACGATTGCCCGCACAACGAACATGCTGGCCCTCAACGCCGCGATCGAAGCGGAACGAGCGGGGCCCGCAGGGCGCACCTTCGCGGTCGTCGCCGCCGAGGTAAAGAAACTCGCGCTCGATACCCGTACCGCGACCGAGGAAATCGGCCTGACCATGGATTCGCTCTCGCGCGAGGGCGAAGGGTTCATGGCGGAACTGCAAAGCGGCATGGCCCGCAGCCGTGAAGCCGAAAAAGCGTTCACGCGCGTCACCGAAACGGTCAACGAAGTGACCCGCCTCGTCGACCAAGTCGACGCCCAGGCAGTGGACATCGCGCGCGCGACCAGCTTGATCCACGGCAGCGTCTGCCGCGTCGGCGACGAACTCGACCGGTTTTCCGACGCCGCGCGCGCCAACAGCGGCCTGCTCGGCAATGCCCGCTCCGCGATGAACGGGCTCGAACGCCAAGCGAACGTCATGTTCGATACCATCGTCCACAGCGGCTTTGCTGCGGAAGATCGGCGGTTCGTCGATATCGCGCTGGCCGAACGCGATCGTTTCGCTGCCCTCACCGATGCCGCCATCGAGGCCGGTGAACTCGATCTCAACAGCCTGTTCGATGCCGATTACCGCCTGATCGCGGGATCGAACCCCGAGCGCTTTGATACGCGGCTGAATGCATTCGCCGATCGCGTCTGGCGGCCCGAGCTCGACCGCGTCGTCCAGCGCTACACGAATATTATCTCGAACGCCTGCACTGACCGCAACGGCTATTTGCCGACGCATACGACTACCTACAGCCGCACGCCGACGGGCGATCCGGTGCACGACGCGGCCTATTGCCGCAACCGGCGGATCCTGCTCGACGAAGGCGACAAGATCGCCAAGGCGAGCGAGAAACCCTTCCACCTCGCCGTTTATCGCCGCGAGAACGACGACGGCAGCTTCCATGTCGTCCGAAACGTCTATGTTCCCATGGTGATCAAGGGCCGCCGCTGGGGCGATTATGAGGTGGCCTATTGGGTCGACTGAGGAAGGTGCCCCAGTTCGCGCTTGCGAAGAAGATCGAGCGCATCGCAACCCGACCCTCAGATGAATGACCGGCCCAGCCGGAGTTCAGGAACGGCAGGCTAGCAAGATGGTTTCCGGGGGGAACGACCGGAGGCCAACGATGACCCAACCGAGATTTTACCGCCTGCCCGGCGCCGCTGCCGCGATAGCCATCGCGATCGCGCTGAGCGCATGCGGCCAGAAGCCCGCCGATAGCCAGGTGGCGAATACCGCACTGCCGGAACTTCCTGCGACGCTGCCGCTCGCAGCAGGCCCGGAATCGCTGTGGCCGTTCGCGCCGGCGGTTTCGTCGCTGCCGCCATCGGCGCCGCTACGCGCCGTTCGCGTGGCTAATCCCGGAGAATATTACGGTTATGCCGACGCAGCCTATGACTTCCAGGACGCCTTGGGTGACGCGCCGCCGGACTATTATTTCGACTATGGCGACGTCGATCCCTGGGCATGGGAAGGCTATGACCAGTCGCTCGTCTTCGTCGAGCCGATCGACGACGATGGCTATCGCTATTATTACTACCGGCCCGGCGCCGACCGGCCGTATTTCGTGCGCGATCCCTATTACAGCTATGGCTATGACGGCGATGCGCTGGCTGTGATCTACGACAGTTTCGGCGCCGTCGTGCCCTATGCCGATTACGGGCCGCGGGCGGATTATGCCGCGCGATATTATGTGCGCGGCCGCGGCATGTTCGCCGCATCGCGCCGGGCCGAGCGGCGCGCCGTCGTGGCCGCCGACTGGGCAGCGCGATCGCCGTCGTTCGAACGGGTGCAGGACCGCTGGACCGCATCACGCGACCGCCAGCCGCAATGGCGCGACTTCCGCAAGCACGGCGATGTCCAGCGCGTCAACTACTGGCGCGAAGAATCCACGCGACGGCAATCCGACACGCGCCGTTTCGCACAGTGGCAATCGCAGGGTTTCCGCAATGCCGCGCCGCCAAGAGCGATTCCGCAGGCCTGGACCAAGGCGCGGTGGACCGGTGACCAGAAGCGCTTCCTGCCGGCGCGTGCCGAACGGGTCCAGGCCGCGGCCCGGCCGGATCGTCGACAGGGACTGATGGCCGCCCCCGAAAATCGCCGCGATTTCCGGGGAGAAACAAAGGTGCAGGCTCTCGCCTCGCCGCCGCCGGATCGCGGGCGCCCGGCATTCGAAAACGGCCGTCGTTCCATGCCGAACGACGGCGCACGCCCGGCAGGCGAACTCCGTCGCGGCTTTGCTGCGGCGCGGCCGGAACGGCAGGAAGGCCGCGGCAATGGCCGCAAGCAATTCACGCCACCCCCGGTGCAATCGCAGCCGGTCGAGGCGCGTCCGGATCGTGGCAATCGCCAGCATGTCGAGCGGCTGCAACAGGCGGAAACGCCGCGTCCCCAGCGATTTGACGGCAACGGCAAGGCAAATCGCGGCGGCGGCCACGAACGTCTGCAATTCCGGACGCAAGAACCTCAGCCTCAGGCTCAACCGCAGGCACAGCCGCAACCGCGCCCCGACCGGGGCGGCGGCAACAGGCACGGCGGCGGCCGGGCGTTAAGCGAATCCGCGCCACGTCAGATGGAAGCGCCGCGCCCGCAACCGCAGGCAGCCCCCGGCAATCCGCATGGCAATGGTGATGGCGGCCGCAAGGGCGGCGGCGGTGGCAACGGAGGCGGAAAGCACGACCGTGGCGGGCACTGAGCTGCGCCACGACCTGCAGCTACCGAGCCGCCTCACTGTCCCGCGGGTGCTGCACCAGCGACACCATGACGAACGAAATGATCATCAGCAGATACCAGGCACCCAGCTTGGCAGGGCTGACCATCTCCCAGCCGTGTCGCTGGTTCGGATATGACCAGGCATTGGCGAAGGTCCCGATATTCTCGGCGAACCAGATGAAGAGTGCGACGAGGAACCAGCCGAGCAGAAGCGGCATCCACCTCTCGGCCCGGAACACGGTGAAATAGACGCGCGTCCGCCAGAACAGCAGTGCCGTCGCCGCGAACAGGCCTAGGCGGATGTCGGGCAGCCAGTGATGCGCGAAGAAATTGATGTAGATCGCCGTGGCGAGCGCGACCGTCGTCCAGCGCGGCGGGTAAGGATCGAACCGGAAGCGGAAAATCCGCCAGACGCGCGCGATGTAGCTGCCGACCGCCGCATACATGAAACCGGAATACAGCGGCACCATGCCGATGTGCAGGTAGCCGCCATCACTGTAATTCCAGGATCCGGCCTGCGTCTTGAACTGTTCCATGGCCGTGCCAGTGACGTGGAATGCCAGGATAACCTTCGCCTCGTCCCAGCTTTCCAGCCGGAACACGAGCATGCCGATCTGGATCGNNNCCGAACAGGCAGGCCCAACCCTGCTTGAACCCGAACAGCAGGAATTCGAACAGCCAGCTGCGCCAGCCCGGCCGCGGCTCGAACGCCTCGAGATGCGCGCGGACCCGGGCAAAACGCGTCGCGCCGCCCGACTGCATCATGGGTTAGGCTTTCGCGCCCTGCCGCCGCGCCATGAACGCCAGGCGTTCGAACAGCATGACATCCTGCTCGTTCTTCAACAGCGCGCCGTGCAGCGGCGGGATCGCCTTCGACGGGTCGCGCGATTGAAGGACGTCGAGCGGCATGTCCTCAGCCAGCAGCAGCTTCAGCCAATCGAGCAACTCGCTGGTCGACGGCTTTTTCTTCAGGCCCGGAACCTCGCGCACGTCGTAGAAGATGTCCATCGCCTTGCTGACCAGCATCTTCTGGATGCCCGGGAAATGGACATCGACGATCGCCTGCATCGTCTCGCGGTCAGGGAATTTGATATAGTGGAAGAAACACCGGCGCAGGAACGCGTCGGGCAGTTCCTTTTCGTTGTTCGACGTGATGACGACGATCGGCCGCTCCCTTGCCGCGATCGTCTCGTGCGTCTCGTAGACGTCGAACGACATTCGATCGAGTTCCTGCAACAGGTCGTTCGGGAATTCGATGTCGGCCTTGTCGATTTCGTCGATGAGCAAAACCGGCAGTTGCGGCGACGTGAACGCCTCCCACAGCTTGCCCTTGCGGATGTAGTTGCGGATGTCGTGGACGCGTTCGTCGCCCAGCTGGCCGTCACGTAACCGCGCGACCGCGTCATATTCGTAAAGGCCCTGGTGAGCCTTGGTCGTCGACTTCACATGCCATTCGATCAGCGGCGCGTTGGCGGCCTTGGCGATCTCATGCGCGAGGACCGTCTTCCCCGTCCCCGGCTCCCCCTTCACCAGCAGCGGCCGGCGCAGCGTCACGGCCGCGTTGACGGCAACCTTCAGATCGTCGGTTGCGACATAATCGGCGGTGCCGGTGAATTTCATGAATCGCCCCTCGACGCGTCCATCCATTGACGTGGACGTAAAGGGCAATGGCGTCGCGCGCGGGGCGCTGCAAGTGTTTAGTAGTGTTGGCGTGCCTTGGCGCGTGCTTCAAGCAGGTCCCACAATGCGCGGTGCTGCGCCGCGATCTGGCGGGCGCCGAAAAGCAGGGCGCGCTCGATCGCCGGATTGGTACAGGCATCGCGCGCAATACCCGTCAGCACATCGTGGTCCGGAATAGCGCTGTCACGAAGATCGACACCGAACCGCCGCGCGCATGCCGCCATGACAGGACGGATCGCGTGCCATTCGATCGCGAGCGCCAAGGCAGCGCCAGTCGCACATCCCTGCCGGTCGGAACGCGCGAGCATCTCGATGGCATGGCGCTGATGCACGACGCTGGCTTCCGAAGCTGCCTGCCCCGGCGTGCTAGGGATCGGTCCCGCGGCAACGACCAGGCGGCTCAGCGATTCGCGTTCGTCGAGGAAATTGTCGCCGATTGCAAACAGCGCGACGCGCGCGGAATCGGACGCGGTGCGGACCGCAGCATGATCGACCACGCCCGGATGACGGCCGTGAAGCATCGACAGATGATGCAGTGCGTCGGCCGCGTTCGCGCTGCCTTCCGCCCCTTCGAGCGTGTAAAGCGACCGCACATGGGGATGCATCGTGGACCCTTCGTCCGCGACGATCGTCACAAGCGCCGACGCGGCGTCCAGCCGTACGTCTGCTGCAAGTGCCGATTGTACGACCATCTCATCACCCCGTTGCCGTCTGCTTGGCAGACTTCTGAAGGCTGCTCCCTAACCGAAGCACGTAAAGACGCGGTGTAGATCGCGTTAGGCATTCCGGAAGGATTGCGCCGATGTGGTTGCACCCGCCCCGCCATTCGGGCAGTCCGCCGCAATGTTCCTCAACTTCCTCGACGAGCTTCGCGCGGCCGGAATCCAGGCAAGCCTGAAGGAACACCTTGTCCTGCTGGAGGCGCTCGACCGCGATGTGATCGAGCAGACACCGGAGGATTTCTATCACCTGGCCCGCGCCACCTATGTGAAAGATGAAGGCCTGATCGACCGGTTCGACCAGGTTTTCGCCAAGGTGTTTCGCGGAATCGCGACAACCTATGGCGACCAGAATGCCGACATCCCGGCCGACTGGCTGAAAGCCGTGGCGGAAAAATACCTGACACCGGAAGAAATGGCGGCGATCGAAAAGCTCGGGTCCTGGGACGAGCTGATGGAGACGCTGAAGAAGCGGCTGGAGGAACAGGAGGAACGCCACCAGGGCGGTAACAAGTGGATCGGGACCGGCGGCACCTCTCCGTTCGGGAACAGCGGCTATAATCCCGAAGGGGTGCGGATCGGCGGAGAATCGACGCACAAGCAGGCTGTGAAAGTCTGGGACAAACGCGAGTTCAAGAACCTCGATTCGACCAAGGAACTGGGCACCCGCAACATCAAGATCGCGCTGCGCCGCCTGCGCCGGTTTGCGCGTGAAGGTGCTGCCGACGAACTCGATCTCGACGCGACGATCGCGGGAACGGCGCGGCAGGGCTGGCTCGATATCCAGATGCGACCGGAACGGCACAATGCGGTCAAGCTGTTGCTGTTCCTCGACGTCGGTGGGTCGATGGATCCGCATATCAAGCTGTGTGAGGAATTGTTCAGCGCTGCGACGAGCGAATTCAAGAATCTCGAATTCTTCTACTTCCACAATTGCCCGTACGAGGGCGTATGGAAGGACAATCGCAGGCGGTTCACCGAGCGCACGCCGACCTGGGACGTGCTGCACAAATACGGGCACGATTATAAGCTGGTGTTCGTCGGCGACGCGTCGATGTCACCCTATGAGATCAGCCACCCTGGCGGATCGGTCGAACATTACAACGAAGAGGCCGGCACGACCTGGATGCAGCGGCTGACGACGACCTATCCGGCGGCGGTGTGGCTGAACCCCGTGCCCGAAGCGCATTGGGGCTATTCGCAGTCCGTCGCGCTGATGCGTCAGTTGATGAACGACCGGATGTACCCGCTCAGCCTCGCGGGGCTCGACGACGCAATGCGGACGCTGACCCGCAAGATTTAGGGCGCGAAAGACTTAAGCGGTGGCGAGGAGCGGCAGCGGTTCGACTTCGAGGCAGTTCGACGCCTTCATGTCGTAAACCCGTGCAAGGTTCATACGGCGATCACGCGCCTGCGGTGTCACCGCACGCTGTGCTGCCAAACGTTCGGCGGCTGCCCGCCGCTGATAATAGCGATAATCCGATTCCACGGCCCGCCCCCGAATGCGACTCGGTTGTTGTGCGCGCACTTTATGACTCTTTTAATTTATAAAAAGAGTTAATTTTTCCACGGTTCGTCTTGGTTTTCCTAACAATTCGTCGACTCCGCCGGTTGGGGGATGACCTGTCAAGCCATTCTGCTAAGCGCGCGTGCGAAATGGCATACACATCATCGCTCCTGAAACTGCTCGACGAGCGCGGCTACATCCACCAGGTCACCGATGCTTCGGGGCTCGATACGCTGGCCCAACGCGAAGTCGTACCGGGCTATATCGGCTTCGACGCCACCGCGCCCTCGCTCCATGTGGGCAACCTCGTCTCGATCATGCTGCTGCGCCGGCTGCAGCAGGCGGGACACAAGCCGATCGTCCTGATGGGCGGAGGCACCAGCAAGGTCGGCGACCCGAGCTTCAAGGACGAAGCGCGCAAGCTGATGGGCGACGAGGTGATCGCCGGCAACATCGCATCGATCCGCCGCATCTTCGAACGCTTCCTGACGTTCGGCCATGGCCCGACCGATGCAGTGCTGGTCAACAACGACGACTGGCTGGGCAAGCTCGAATACCTGCCATTCCTGCGGGACATCGGGCAATATTTCTCGGTCAACCGGATGCTGAGCTTCGACTCCGTCAAGCTGCGGCTCGACCGCGAGCAGTCGCTGTCGTTCCTCGAGTTCAATTACATGATCCTGCAGGGCTACGACTTTCTGGAGCTATCGCGGCGGATGGGCTGCCGGTTGCAGATGGGCGGGTCCGACCAGTGGGGCAATATCGTCAACGGCGTGGACCTCGCCCGCCGTGCCGACCAGACGGAGGTGTTCGCGGTGACCACGCCGCTGATCACCAACGCCGACGGGTCGAAGATGGGCAAGACGGTTTCGGGCGCGGTCTGGCTGCACGAGGACCAGTTGCCGCATTTCGATTACTGGCAGTTCTGGCGCAACACCGACGACCGCGATGTCGGCAACCGGCTGCGCATCTTTACCGACCTGCCGCTGGACGAGATCGCGCGACTGGAGGCGCTCGAGGGTGCCGAGATC
Organism: Sphingomonadales bacterium UBA1936; assembly: GCA_002336985.1. Classification (GTDB taxonomy): domain Bacteria; phylum Pseudomonadota; class Alphaproteobacteria; order Sphingomonadales; family Sphingomonadaceae; genus Sphingomonas_O. Next base: position 14,931 of record DDFE01000172.1, on the reverse strand, counting down.
AACCAGGCCAAGATCGTCCTCGCGAATGAAGCGACGGCCATGTGCCGCGGTCGCGCCGCGGCCGAGCTGGCGGCGGAGACGGCGCGCAAGACCTTCGAAGAGGGTGTGGCCGGTGAAGCCCTGCCGACCTTTGCCGTGCCGGAGGGCAACATCGCCTTGGTCGACGCGCTGGTCGCGCTGGGTCTCACCGCGTCCAAAGGCGAGGCCCGGCGATTGATTGCCGGTGGCGGTGCACGCATCGATGGCGAGAAGGTCNNCAGCACGGCCTGATTGTTCGGTAAACGCGCGGTCAATCCTGTCCCTTGAGGATTCGGTTGCATCGCAACACATAGTTTTGCGTGCATGGAAACCGCTGAAGCCGATCTCGCCGCGCACATCGCCAACGTCAATCGCCGCCGAGCAGCGCGCGAGGACATTCAGGCGGACACGCTGATGACCGACCGCGAGGGGCGGCTGTCGGGGGTACGGCTGCTCAACCTGTCGGAGGACGGGTTCATGGCGGTGACCGACATGGACCAATGCGAGCGCGAACCGATCCGCATCGACATGCCGATGGTCGGCTGGATCCGCGCCGACATCGTCTGGGTGCTGGGCGAACGCATCGGCGCGCAGTTCCGCGAGGCACTGACGCCCATGCACATGCGGGCGATCGTCGCCGAATTCTCGCGCTAACCTGCGCGCAGCAAGCCCACCGCCGCATCGCGTTCGAACAGGTAGAGCGCAATCCGCGCGGCCTGCCCGCGCTGGCTTTCGAGGCCACCATCGCGGTCGATCAGCAGCCGGGCGTCATCGGTCGCGACTTCGATCATCGCGGTGACTTGTTCGGGGCCCGCCAGCCGGAACCGCGCCTCACCGGACTGTCGCACGCCCAGCACTTCGCCGCCGCCGCGCAGGCGCAGATCCTCCTCGGCGATGCGGAAACCATCGGTGCTCTCGCGCATGAGCGCCAGCCGCGCGCGCCCGGTTTCGGACAGGGCATTGCCACGCAGCAACAGGCAGACCGACCGCGCGGCGCCTCGCCCTACCCGCCCGCGCAACTGGTGAAGTTGGGCAAGGCCGAATCGTTCTGCCTCCTCGACGATGATCAGCGACGCGTTGGGCACATCGACTCCGACCTCGATCACGGTCGTCGCGACCAGCACCGATAGCCGGCCGCTCGCGAAGGCCGACATGACCGCGTCCTTCTCGAGCGGTTTCATCCGGCCATGAACCAGGCCGATGCGGTCGCCGAAACGCAGTTTGAGCGCGGCCGCGCGGGCCTCGGCAGCAGCGCGGTCGTTGATCTCGCTCTCATCGACCAGCGGGCAGACCCAATAGGCTTGGCCATTGCTCTCGATATGCCGCGCGAGGCCGTCGACCACCTCGTCGATGCGTTCGCACGAGATCACCCGCGTCTCGACCGGTGTCCGCCCCGGTGGCATCTCGTCGAGGCGGCTGACGTCCATTTCGCCATAGGCGGTCAAGGTCAGCGTGCGGGGGATCGGCGTCGCGGTCATCACCAGCAGGTGCGGCGGATGCACGGCCTTTGCAGTCAGCAGCATTCGCTGCGCCACACCGAAGCGGTGCTGCTCGTCGATGACGGCAAGGCCCAACCGTTTGTAGGTCACCGCCTCCTGGAAGATCGCGTGCGTGCCGACGAGGATGTCGATGCTGCCGTCGGCGAGGCCCATCAAGGTCGCCTCGCGCGCCTTGCCCTTGTCGCGGCCCGTCAGCACGGCGATCCGGACGTCGAGGCCCGCCAACTGGCGAGAGAGCGTATCAAAATGCTGCCGAGCCAGAATCTCCGTCGGCGCGAGCATCGCCGCCTGCGCGCCTGCCTCGACCGCGATCAGCATGGCGTTGAGCGCGACCAGCGTCTTGCCCGACCCGACATCGCCCTGCAGCAAACGCAGCATCGGCGTCGCCTGTGCCATGTCGCCTTCGATCTCGCCGATCGTGCGCTGCTGCGCACCGGTCGGCGCATAGGGCANNGCGCGCACCAGCATCAGCGCGAGCTGGTTGGCGAAGACCTCGTCATAGGCCAGCCGGTCGCGCGCCGAGGTTTCGGCCGGTTCGGCATGTGCCGTCGCCAGCGCCGCGTGCCACGACGGCCAGCCGCGCGTTGCCAGCAATCCCGGCTCTATCCACTCCGGAAGTTCTGGCGCGCGTTCCAGCGCCTGTGCGGCAAGCTGGTTCAGCTTCTTGCCCGTCAGCCCCTCGGA
>DDFE01000172.1:7945-12649 GCA_002336985.1 Sphingomonadales bacterium UBA1936 | reverse complement strand
GGCGTTACGACGACGGCGATGGTGTCGCCCGGCACCGCATCGTCGAGCTTTGCCACGCGGTGGCGCGTGATCGATCCTGTCGGCAAATGGAACAGCACGTCGACGACGCGCGACAGCCCCAGCTTCTCCAGCGGCTTGGCTAGCGCCGGGCCGACGCCCTTCAGCACCTCGATCTCGGCAAACAGCGGGTTGAGCAGGTCGGGGCGCATGGTTAGGAGCACTCTATCGGCCCTCCCCGCGTTTGTCGCGGGGAGGCGTTTTGCGTTGGAGAGATTTCCTTGGACGACCGCGACATCCGCTTGAAACGCTTGCGCTTTCGCGCCTGGCATCGCGGCACCAAGGAAGCGGACCTTATGGTCGGCGGTTTCTTCGATACGTTCAGCGAACAGTGGAACGATGCGGAGATCGCATGGTTCGAAGGCCTGATGGACGAGGAAGACGTCGAGATCATGGCTTGGGCAATGGGTGTCGAACCCGTGCCTGCCCGCCTCGAAGGGCCGATGATGACCGCGATGAAGCGCCTCGATTACCTGCCGATCGTCGAATGACCGACATTTCGAAGATTACCAAAGCGGCAGCGCCGCTGACGCTCGCGGGCGTGCCTGCCGGGTTCCTGCCGTGGCTGATGGCGGACCTTGCGCGCGCGGCACCCCGGCGCGCTGTGTTTATTGCGACTGACGAAGCGGAGATGCGCGCCGTGGCGGATGCCGCGACATTCTTCGCGCCGGAGGTCGAAGTGCTCACCTTCCCGGCGTGGGACTGCCTGCCCTACGACCGCGCTTCGCCATCCCTGCGCGTCACCGCCGAGCGGCTGTCGACGCTGAGCGCGTTGCAGACAAAGGGCACCGCGCCGCAGCTGCTGGTCACGACCGTCAACGCGGCAAGCCAGCGCACGCTGACCCCGTTTCGCATCCGCGCACTGGTCGCGAAACTTGCGCCCGGCGAACGCTATGACCGCGATGCGCTTGCCGCCCTGCTGCAAGCGAACGGTTACGTCCGCACAGAGACCGTCGCCGATTCGGGCGACTTCGCAGTGCGCGGGTCGCTGGTCGACCTGTTCCCCAGTGGCATGGACGTGGCGCTGCGCCTCGACTTCTTCGGCGACGAGATCGAAAGCGTCCGCACCTTCGACCCCGCCGACCAGCGGACCATCGACCGGATCGACGGTTTCACCCTGCTCCCTGCGTCGGAGGCCCTGCTCGACGACGCATCGATCAAGCGCTTCCGCACGCGGTATCGCGACCTGTTCGGCGCGACGGCTACCGGCGATCCGCTCTACCAGGCAATAAGCGAGGGGCGGCGGCTGGCAGGCATGGATCACTGGCTGCCGCTGATCGAGGAAAAGCTCGGGACGCTGTTCGACCATCTCGGCACTGACGACATCGTCGTGCGCGATGCCGGGTCGGGCGGTGCGGCGGACGCGCGGTTCGAGGCGATCGCCGATTACCACGCCAACCGCGTGCGCGCAGCGGGCACCGACCCCGGCAGCTATCGCCCGCTCGCCGCCGATGCGCTCTACCTGACACAAGCCGAATGGGCCGCCGCGCTCGACGCGCGCACGGTGCATCAGGCGACGCCGTTCAGCGAACCGGACTCCGCGAAGGTCGTCGACTTCGGTATCGCGGGCCCGCGCGATTTCGGACCGGAACGCAGCCGGTCGGAGAACGTCTATGAGGCGCTGGCCGATTACCGGAAGAAACTGCCCAAGCAGACCGGCCTGATCCTAGCCAACTACTCCGGCGGTTCTCGCCAGCGGCTGGCGGGCCTCATCGCCGATCATGGTCTCGCCGATCTCGACCTGGCAGCGAACTGGCAGGAGGCGCAGGGGTTCGCCGCCAAGGGCCGCGTCGCGCTCGTCGTCGTTGCGCTCGACCGCGGTTTCGCCACGCCTTCGATCGCGGTCGTCACCGAACAGGATCTGCTCGGCGACCGCCTCGTCCGCCGCCCCAAGCGCAAGAAATCCGCCGACGCGTTCCTCAGCGAACTCGCGGCGATGTCGCCCGGCGACCTGATGGTGCATATCGAACACGGCGTCGGCCGGTTCGAGGGACTGACGTCGATCCCCGTCGGAAAAGCGCCGCACGATTGCGTGCAGCTGACCTATGCGGGCGGCGACAAGCTGTTCGTGCCGGTCGAGAATATCGATGTCCTGTCGCGTTACGGCAGCGAGAGTGACGGGGTGGCGCTCGACAGGCTGGGCGGCGAGGCCTGGCAGCGCCGCCGCGCCAAGATGCGCGAGCGCATCCGGGAGATCGCGGGCGAACTGATAGCGACCGCCGCCGAACGTGCGCTGAAACCCGCCGATGTGCTGCAGCCCGACCCGTCGTACAACGAGTTCGTCGACCGTTTTCCGTACGAGGAAACCGACGACCAGGATCGCGCGATCGGCGACGTGATCGACGACCTCGGCAAGGGATCGCCGATGGACCGGCTCGTCTGCGGCGACGTGGGCTTCGGAAAGACCGAAGTCGCGCTGCGCGCCGCTTTCGTCGCCGCCATGGCCGGACGGCAGGTCGCGGTGGTCTGCCCTACCACCCTGCTTGCCCGCCAGCATCACAAGACCTTCCTTGAGCGCTTCCAGGGTTTCCCGCTGAAGGTCGGCCGCCTGTCGCGCCTCGTCCCTGCCAACGAGGCCAAGGCGACACGCGACGCGCTGGCCGATGGCACCATGGATGTCGTCGTCGGCACCCATGCGCTGCTTGCCAAGCAGGTCGAGTTCAAGAACCTGGGCCTCGTCATCGTCGACGAGGAGCAGCGGTTCGGCGTCACCCACAAGGAACGGCTGAAGGCGCTCAAAACCGACGTGCACATGCTGACGCTGACTGCGACGCCCATCCCCCGCACGCTGCAGATGGCGATGTCGGGCCTGCGCGAACTGTCGGTCATCCAGACGCCACCGGTCGATCGCCTCGCGGTGCGCACCTACATCATGCCCTGGGACCCGGTCGTGCTGCGTGAGGCGTTGCTGCGCGAACACTATCGCGGCGGGCAGAGCTTCATGGTGGTCCCCCGCATCGCCGACCTGCCCGAGATCGAGGAGTTCCTGACCAAGGAAGTGCCCGAGGTCCGCTCGGTCGTCGCGCACGGACAGATGGCGGCGAGCGAGGTCGAGGAGCGGATGTCGGCCTTCTATGACAAGAAATACGAAGTTCTGCTGTCGACGACGATCGTAGAATCGGGCCTCGACATCCCCAGCGCCAACACGATGATCATCCACCGCGCCGACCGTTTCGGCCTTGCTCAGCTTTACCAGCTACGCGGCCGCGTCGGCCGGTCGAAGACGCGGGCGTACGCATACATGACGACGCTCGCCAATCGCGTGACGACCGAGAATGCGGACAAGCGACTGAAGGTCTTGTCGGATCTCGACAGCCTGGGCGCGGGATTCCAGCTCGCCAGCCATGACCTCGACATCCGCGGTGCGGGCAATCTGCTCGGTGACGAGCAATCCGGGCACATCCGCGAGGTCGGTTTCGAACTCTACCAGTCGATGCTCGAGGAAGCGATCCTGGAAGCCAAGGCCGGCGGCATGGTGCTCGAACGTCGCCAGAAAGACCTGAGCCCACAGATCACCGTCGATGCGCCGATCCTCATCCCCGAGGATTATGTTCCCGACCTCGACCTGCGCATGTCGCTCTATCGCCGCATCAACGAGTTCGACGAAGCGCAGCAGATCGAGGCGTTCGGTGCCGAACTTATCGACCGTTTCGGCCCCCTGCCCGAAGCGACCGACAATTTGCTGATCCTGATGGCGATCAAGCTCAACGCCCGCGCCGCCAGCATCGCCAAGATCGACGTCGGCGCGAAGGGCGCGCTCGTCAGCTTCTGGAACGACAGCTTCCCGAACATTCCCGGGTTGATCGGCTATGTCGAACGGCTGAAGGGCACCGCGAAGCTGCGCCCCGACAACAAGCTGAGCATCACGCGCGATTGGGACACGCCCAAAGCGCGGTTGAACGGTGCGCTGCAACTGTCGAAGGGGCTGGCGAAAATCGCGGGATAGTTTTCCCGTCCGCTTTCTACGCGTGACGGTAACTGATACGCTTCCTCCATAAATTTTCGGGGAGGGCTCATGAAACCGACAACCATCCTGTTCGCGGCATGCGCCATGCTGGCGGCAACTGCGGCACACGCGCGCGACGCCGTCAACGCGCCGATCCAGGCGATGATGGCCGCGTTCAACAAGGGCGACATTGCCGCGGTAAAGGCGCTGCACGTGGCCGAGCCGACGATCATCGACAATGTGGCTCCATTCCGCTGGGCAGGTGCAGGCGGTTTCGACGCCTGGCTGCGCGATCTGGGCGCGGCAGAGGCTGCGGCAGGCAAGAGCGATGGCGCCGTGTTCTTCGGCGATCCGGTGGACGAAGTCGTGACGGGCGACCGCGCCTACGTCGTGACGCCCTGCAGCTACACCTACAAGCAAAAGGGCCAGACGATGCGCGAAACCGGCATGACGGCTTTCGTGCTGGTCAAGGTCGCTGGAGCATGGAAGGTCGAATCCTGGTCCTGGGCCAGCCCCAATGCCGTGGCGGTGAAATAGAGGAACAGCATGTTCCCTGCCTCGATCTTCCTCGCTTCGCTGCCATCGCCCGGCCTTCCGCCGCCGAAGTGCGTCGTACAGCGGGCGGCGGTTGAGGGCGGACAGATCGCCTATCGTGATTGCGGCCGCGGCGCCGTGGTCCTGATCGTCCCGGGCGGACCGGG
>DDFE01000172.1:0-7923 GCA_002336985.1 Sphingomonadales bacterium UBA1936 | reverse complement strand
CAGCTGACCGTCGCGGGCAGCATCGCCGATATCGAAGCGGTCCGGCGCGCGAGCGGGGCGGACAAGGTGATCCTGCTCGGTCACTCGTTCGGGGGCGCCGTCGTCCAGGCCTATGCTGCGGCCTTTCCGCAGCATGTTGCGGGGCTCATCCTGCTGGATTCGACCGGTCCCGACATGAAAGCGTCGAACCCGCCACTCGACAGCTGGCGCACGCGCGCGACGGCCGATGAACTGGCCCGGTACGATGCTGCGCGCAAAAACGGCGATCGCGTTGCCGCCATGCGGCTTAAGTTCAAGATCGGCTTTTACGACCGGCAGCGCGGCGAAGCGTTCGATGCCGCGCTGAAGGACAGCTATATCCACTCGGATGTCGGCGTGTTGGCCAGCGCCTATGTACGGGAATACCGTATCGCTCCGGCAAAGGACGCAGCTTTTCCGGTCACAATCATGGCGGGCGACATCGACTGGATCAGGGGCAGCGAACCGGCGCTGCAGTCAACCTATCCCGCAGCGCGCACCCTCATCGTGCCACACGCCGGGCATTTCCCCTGGGCCGATGCCCCGCAGGCGTTCCGTGATGCCCTGAAACGCGCGCTCAAGGCGCGGTAACGCCGTTACCCGATCGTCAGCCTGACGATCAGGTCGTCGACCGACAGCGGTGCGGCGAACAGGAAGCCCTGATAGTAATTGCATCCTTCAGCCGCCAGCAGGTCGAGTTGTTCCTGCGTCTCAACTCCTTCTGCGATGACCGAAAGCCCCAACGAGCGCGCCATGTCGATGACACCGCGCACAACCACCCTGTCGCGCACCGATCCTGCGATATCCTGCGCCAGGTCCTTGTCGATCTTCAGGTAATCGAGCGGCAGCGACTTGAGCCAGGCGAGGCTGGAATAGCCCGTCCCGAAGTCGTCGATCGCCACACGAACACCCGCCGCACGCAGTTGCGCGAATGTCGCGGCGGCGATCCCCAGATTGTCGATCAACCCGCTTTCGGTGATCTCGACCGTCAGGCGATGCGGGTCGAACGCGCTGGCCTCGACCGTCGCGAGGAACGTCTCGGCAAAGCCCGGTGCCGCGATGTCGTTCGCCGTCACGTTGATCGATAGGCGCAGCACGCCAAGCCCCGACGGCCAGCCGGATGCGATCTGCAGTGCACGCCGCTGCACATGGTTCGACAGTGTCACGAGATATTCGGACCGCGCGGCGACTGCGAACAGCGTGCCGGCCCCCAGGTCGCCCAGCGTCGGATGCCGCCAGCGCGCCAACGCCTCGACGCCGACCACATATCCGGACGAGATATCGATCTGCGGCTGGAACAGCACCTCGATCTGGTCGTGTTCGATGGCGTTGCGCAAATCGGATTCCAGCGTCGCGTCGAACAAGGCCTCACCATTGTCCTCCGCACCGATCGCATGGATCGTGGACGTGTCCGACAGCCGCGCCTCGGCCAGTGCCGCACTGGCCCGGCGCATCAATTCCGCCGCGTCCTCGCCCGCCTTGTTCTCGACCACGCCGATGCGGCAGCCGATGCTGACGAAATGGCCGCCGACCATGAACGGCCGATCGATCCGCGCACAGACGTCGTCCGCAACCGACCTGCCCGTCCCCGGCCCCACAAGCACGGCGAATTCGGCGCCCGCAACACGTGCAACGGTTGCAGTCGGGTCGATGTCACGCACCGTCGTTGCGATACGCTGTGCAACCGCACCGAGCAGTTCATCACCCACTTCGCGACCATAAGCCGCATTCACCGCCTCGAACCGGGTCGCTGCGATCAGCAGTGCAGAAACGCGCCCCGCCTTTAACCGACGCTCTATCTCCCCTGTTGCGCGCGTCCCCTCCAGGATCACGCCTGCGCCGTCCGCCGCCACGGCGCGGCCACGCGGGCGCTCGGTCACAAGCAAGCGGACCGCCTGCGCAAGTTCGGTCTGAGGAAACGGCGTCGTCAGGTAGTGCGTCGCACCCGCGTCGATCGCCGCGGTAATCCATTTAATGTCCCGTCCTGGGACAATTGCGAGAACAGAGGCCTGTCCAGCCAGCGCCCGGATTGTTGCGAGTGCCGCAACGCCATCGTCGCGCAGGTCGATGACGACGCCCGCCGCACCCACTTCGCCCAGACGGTCGACGGGATTGTCGAATCCCCGCGCACCCACGACTTTCCACCCGCTCCGCGACAGCGCCGTCACCAGCGCATTGCGGTTGACCGTCGACATCGCGAGCAGCGTGGGCCCATGGGTATCAGTCTTGCGCGTGCTCAATTCGTCTCCGGCGATCCCGTGTTATTCCCCACGCTTGCCGCGCCGCTTGTCGCGCGGCAACGGGAAATGTAGCAGTTGGCACCATGAACGCCCCTTTCCCCGCTGAAACGCGCGCAATGCACGACGGCCAGGGGCGCCGGATCGACTATGTCCGGCTGTCGCTGACCGATCGCTGTAACCTGCGCTGCCAATATTGCATGGGCGAGGACGTGACGTTCCTGCCGCGCGGCGAAGTGCTGTCGCTCGAGGAAATCGCCGAACTGGCGCGACAGTTCGTGGCGCGCGGCGTTACCCGGATCCGGCTGACCGGCGGCGAACCTTTGGTCCGGCGCGGCGCGGTCGCGGTCGCGACCGAGATCGGCCGGATGATCGGGCACGGCCTCGACGAACTGACGCTCACCACCAACGCAACGCAGCTTGCCGAACATGCGCAGGGCCTGTGGGATGCCGGTGTCCGGCGCATCAACATCAGCCTCGACACGCTCGAGCCTGAGCGCTTCCGGCAGATCACGCGAAACGGCGATCTGGATCGCGTGCTGGAAGGTATAGAAGCCGCGCGGTCGACCGGGTTTGCCATCAAGATCAACATGGTCGTGCTCAAGGGCATCAACGACGACGAACTCCTGCCGATGCTTCGCTGGAGCGCCGGACGAGGTTTCGACCTGTCGCTGATCGAAACCATGCCGGTCGGACAGCATATCGACGCGTTTTTCCCGCTGACCGAGGCACGCAGCCGGATCGAGGCCGAACACGCGTTGATCCCAAGCACCATGCGCACGGGCGGCCCCGCGCGTTACTGGCAGGTGCCAGACCTCGGCATCACGCTGGGGCTGATATCTCCCCTCACCCGCAATTTCTGCGACAGCTGCAACCGCATCCGTGTGTCGGCATCCGGGCAGCTTTACATGTGTCTGGGGCATGACGACCATGTCGACCTGCGTGCGGCGCTTCGGTCGAACGATCCGGCACAACTCGACGATGCGATCGGCCGGGCGCTTCGCCTCAAGCCCGCACGGCATGACTTCGACCTCACGACTGTCGCCACCGTGCGCCACATGAATGCGACCGGCGGATGATCGCTGAACCCAAGCGGGCGCTGCTGGTATCGCCCACCGACAATGCGCAGGATGCCGCCGCGAAGCTGCGTGAGCGCCGCGACTGGGTCGACCTCGACCAGGCCGACATGGTCGTGGCGTTGGGCGGCGACGGTTTCATGCTGCAGACGTTGCACGCGATGCTGGAGCGCCGCAGGATCTTGCCGGTGTTCGGCATGAACCTGGGCACGTTCGGCTTCCTGATGAACGAGTGGCGCGAAAAGCGCCTGGACGAGCGTATCGAAGGCGCCAAGGTGTTCGATGTGACCCCGCTGCGCATGGAAGTCGAAACGGTGGAGGGCGAAAAGGTCAGCCTGCCGGCGATCAACGAAGTCTCCCTGCTGCGCGAAACGCGGCAGACGGCGAAGCTGGAAGTGGCGGTCAACAACCGCGTCGTCATTCCCGAACTCGTCTGTGACGGCGCGCTCGTCGCTACTCCGGCAGGGTCGACAGCGTATAATTTTTCGGCCCACGGCCCCATCTTGCCACTGGGGTCGGCCCTGCTCGCGCTTACGCCGATCAGTCCGTTTCGCCCCCGGCGCTGGCGCGGCGCGATCCTGACCGAAAACGCGCGGATCTCGTTCCGGGTTCTCGATGCGGTCAAGCGCCCGGTTTCCGCGGTCGCCGACCAGCGCGAAGTGCGCGATGTCGCGACGGTCCATGTCGAGATCGACAAGAGCCGCACGCTCAAGCTGTTGTTCGACCCGGAACACGCGCTCGACGATCGCATCGTCATGGAACAATTCGAGGTCTGACGGTGCTTGCAACATGCGAAAGCGCTGGTATAGGCGCGCTTCCGCACGGCATTCCCTGATAGCTCAGCGGTAGAGCTCTCGACTGTTAATCGAGCGGCCGTAGGTTCGAATCCTACTCAGGGAGCCAGTGCGAAGCGCGCCGAGGATTAGCGGCGCTAATCCCCAGACGCGCAAGCACGACCGGCGAACGCAGTTCGACCGACGACGCGGCTCAGCCGCGTCGCCAGCCCGTTTCTCACCAGATCCGCGTACGCGCTTCCGGCGCCAGATAATATTTCCCGCCCTTCACATCGAACGCCGCATACCAGGCGTCCAAATTCCGCAGCGGGCCGATGACCCGGTACTTGCTGGGCGAATGCGGATCGGACGCCATCTGCGACCGCAGTGCGTCCTCACGGTCCTTGCTGCGCCAAGCCTGGGCATAAGCGAGGAAGAAGCGCTGATCGCCCGTGAGTCCGTCGATCACAGGCGCAGGCTTACCCTTCAGCGACGCATGATAGGCGTCGAGCGCGATCTGCAGGCCGGCGAGGTCGGCGATGTTCTCACCCATCGTCAGCTTCCCGTTGATGAACATGCCCGGGACCGCTTCATACGTGTCGTACTGCTTGCCGAACCCTGCCGCCTGCGCCTCGAACCGTTCACCGTCTGCCTTGGTCCACCAGTCGCGGATCGCGCCGGTCGCGTCGATCTTGCGGCCCTGGTCGTCGAAGCCGTGGCTGATTTCGTGACCGATCACCGACCCGATCGCACCGTAGTTCGCGGCCATATCGGCCTTCGGATCGAAGTGCGGTGCCTGCAGGTAACCGGCCGGGAACACGATCTTGTTTTCGAGACCGCCGTTGTACGCGTTCACCGTCTGCGGCGTCATGCCCCATTTGGACCGGTCGACCGGCTTGTAGAGTTCGGAAAGCTGGTAATCCCACTCGAACGCGTTGCTGCGCTTCACATTGCCATAGAGATCGCCCGCATCGACGCGCAGTCCGGAATAGTCGCGCCATTTGTCCGGATAGCCGACCATCACGTCCATCCGAGACAGCTTGAGCAGTGCCGCTTCCTTGGTTTCGGGCGCCATCCAGCTGTTTGCCTTGATCCGCGCGGCCATTGCCGTCTTCAGGTTGGCGACCAGATCGACCATCATCGCCTTCGACGACGCCGGGAAATAATCCGCCACATAAGTCCGGCCGACCAGTTCGCCCAGCGACGCATCCATGCGCTGCATGGCCCGCTTCCAGCGCGGGCGCTGTGTCGTCACGCCGCTCAGCGACTTAGTGAACTCGAACCGGCTGTCGACGAATCGCTTCGACAGGAAGGGCGAAGCCTGTTCGATCATCTGCACCGCTTCCCACGCCTTGATCGTTTCGATCGGCGTGGCAGCGAAAATGGCGGCGATCTTCTGGATCGCGTCCTTTTCGTTGACGATGATCCGGCCGGGCTTGGCGACCTTCGCACCCGCGAAGAACGCGGACCAGTCGAAGCCGGGCGCGTAGGCCTGGAGTTCGGCAAGCGTCATCGGGTTGTTGATCTTGTTCAAGTCGCGCCGGGCGGCCGCTTCCCAGCTCACTTTTGCAATCTCGGTCTCGAGCGCCAGCACCGCATCCGCCGACGACGGGCCGGTGCGAGGCTGTCCGGTCATCGTCAGAGCCCGGTCCAGGAACGCCCGATAAGCTTCGCGCTGCGGCTTGAATGTATCGAGCAGGTAATAATCGCGCTCCGGCAGCGAGAGGCCGGCCTGACCGAGCCAAAGCACGTTCATCGTGGGCTGGGCCGGGTCGGCATAGACGCCCGGCCCGAAGAACGCGCCGCCATAGCCGCCGGCAGTCGCGCCCATGAACTTCGCCAGCGCGACCTTATCGCGGATGGCATTCAGTGCGTTCAGGTCGGCAATCAGCGGCTTGCCGTCGGCCGCCTCGACTTTCGCCTCATCCATGAAGCTTCGAAACAGGCCGCCGATCTGGCTTGTCGGGGGCGATGCCTCGACGATCGCCTGGATCTGCTTCTGCGACAGGTTGTAGATGTCGTAGCTGACGCTGGTCGAAGGCTGGTCCGCAGGGATCTGCGCCGACTTCAGCCAGGTTCCGCTCGTATAGGCGTCGAAATCGTCGCCGGGCTGCACCGCCTTATCCATGCTGGCGAGATCGACGCCCCAGGTGCCATAATGCTGCGGCTGCGGCCGCGCAGGTGCCGCCGGCTGGGCATTGGCGGCGATGGGGATCGTCAGGCCCGGAACCGAAAGCAGGGCGACGGAAGCGGTAGCACGAAGCAGCATGGAATGTTTCATCGGGTTTCCTGTGAAAAGATGGCTTATGTTGCCGCTAACGCGGGCGATTTATCAAGCAGCGGTGTTTCGACGAGGTGCAGATTCCTGTCGACCGGCGCGTTACGCTGCGGCCCGGTCGGGTGCCGGATTGGTGAATGCCATCGTTCCATCGTCCAGTTTTCCGAAACGGAGCGTCACCAGGTCGAAGGCATAGTTCTGATAAAGCCGCCAAGGCTTTTCCGTCCCCTGCTTGGGCAGCTTGTCGAGCGCCCGCTGGATATAGCCGCTCTGGAAATCGAGGAACGGCGCCTCGGTCAGGCCAGGCGCCAGTTTCGGGGTCGCGATCCGCACGCCTTTCGCATCCATATGGTTGATCAGGCGGCACACATATTCGCTGGTCAGGTCCGCCTTCAGCGTCCAGCTGGCGTTGGTGTAGCCAAAACAGAAGGTCAGGTTCGGCACGTCGCCGATCATCATGCCCTTGTAGATCAGCGACCGGCCCAGATCGATCGGCGCGCCATCCATATCGAGCCTCGCATCGCCCATGACGTTGATCTTCAGGCCCGTCGCGGTGACGACGATGTCCGCCTTCAGCTCCTGTCCCGATGCCAGCACGATGCCATCCGGCGTGAAGCGCTCGATCGCATCGGTCACGACCGAGGCCTCGCCCGAACGGATCGCGGCAAACATATCCTCGTCGGGGATCAGGCACAGCCGCTGGTCCCACGGATTGTACCGCGGCGTGAAATGGGTCGCGATGTCATAGTCTGGACCAAGTGCATCGCGAACCATGTCGAGCAGCTTGGTCTTCACCTTTTCGGGCCTCTTGCGCGTCATGCGGTAGAAGAACAGCTGGAACCCGACCTTGCGCCAGCGGGTCAGCCAATAGCTGAGCTTCGACGGCAGCCAGCGATTGGTGAAGGTCGCTATTTTATCCTCGGCCGGCATCGACACGACATAGGTCGGTGAGCGCTGCAGCATGGTTACATGCGCGGCTTGCTTGGCGAGTTCGGGAACCAGCGTGACCGCCGTCGCACCGCTGCCGATAACGACCACGCGCTTGCCGGAATAGTCGAGGTCTTCGGGCCAGAATTGTGGATGGACGAATTGACCCGCGAACTGGTCCTCATCGGGCCACGACGGGCGATGCGCCTCGTCATAGCTGTAATAGCCCGAACACATCAGTACGAAGCTGGCAGTGATCGTCATGCGCCCGTCGGCCGTCTCGGCCTCGACTTCCCACAGGGCGTCTGCTGGGCGCCAGTGCGCCGCGACGACCTTGTGACCGAACCGGATATGTCGATCGATGCCATGTTCCCGGGCGGTTTCCTTGACGTAGCGAAGGATCGACGGGCCGTCCGCGATCGCCTTGGCTTCGGTCCACGGTTTGAAGCGATAGCCCAGCGTATACATGTCGCTGTCCGACCGGATGCCGGGATAGCGGAACAGGTCCCACGTGCCGCCGATGGCGCCGCGCGCTTCAAAAATGGCGTAGGATTTGGAGGGGCAGCGATCCTGCAAATGCCATGCGGCTCCGATGCCGGAAAGGCCCGCTCCGA
>DDFE01000227.1:2919-6171 GCA_002336985.1 Sphingomonadales bacterium UBA1936 | reverse complement strand
GACCTTCGCCCCGCCGCTACCCGCATGCGCCATTATCGGGACCGCCAGCGCGGCGCCGACGAAACCGCGCCGGGTCAGTTCAGCGCCGGACATCCAGCCCGCCTGCGTTGAAGGCATCTACATCGGCTTGGCGGAAGAGGCTGGCATCGCCCGGCAACGAATGCTTGAGGCAGGTCAGCGCCAGGCCGGTGCGTGCCATCGCCTCCGCATCGCCGCCGCCGAGATGCGCGTGCAGTACGCCGGCGGCAAAGGCATCCCCGGCACCGATCCGGTCGACGATCCCGCTGACCGCCACCTCTTCGGTTTGCGCCGCCGCATCACGGGTATCCACGCGTGCGGCGATCCGATGGCAGTCGGCATCGACGATATGCCGCGCGGTCGACGCGATGATCCCGAGGCCAGGAAAAGCCGCGAACGCCGCGTCCGCGGCTTCACGCCGACGATCTGCACCCTCGCCCGAAAACGCACGGCCCAGCACCAGCCCGATATCCCGGTGGTTGCCGAACAGGATGTCGGCCATGCCGATCAGTTCGCTGAGGACGGCCTTCGGGTCGCTGTCCCAGCTTTCCCACAGCATCGCCCGGTAATTGCCGTCGAACGAGACCCGCACGCCAAGCTGCTTCGCCGCCCGCGCCGCAGCGAGCGCCGCTTCCGCCGAATTCGGCCCGAGGGCGGGTGTAATTCCGGACAGATGCAGCAACCCCGCCCCCGCCAGCAACGCATTCCAGTCGAACGTATCGGCCGCCGCCGCCGCAAAGCTCGACCCGGCGCGATCGTAAACGATTTCCGAGGCCCGCAGCCCTGCGCCGACGCTGAGGAAATAAAGCCCCATCCGGCCGGCACCGAACTTCACGCCCGAACAGTCCACGCCCTGCCCGCGCACTGCCGCCAGCGCGCCACGCCCAAGCGCGTTGTCAGGCACGGCGCTGATCATCGCGGTCGAATGCCCGAGGTTCGCCAGCCCGATCGCCACATTGGCCTCGGCGCCGCCGACATGCAGCGAAAGCGCGGGCGACTGCATCAGCAATTCGCGCCGCGGCGCCGAGAGCCGAACAAGCAATTCACCGAAGCAAACGACCCGCCCGGTCACCGCGCGAGCCACCCACCGTCGACCGCCAGGATATGGCCGTTCACATAATCGGACGCTGCCGATGCGAGGAAAACAGCGGCGCCACCGATATCGTCAGCGCTGCCCCAGCGTCCGGCTGGTATTCGTTCGACGATCTGGCGATTGCGCGTCTCATCGGCCTGGAGCGCAGCCGTATTGTTCGTCGCGATATAGCCCGGCGCGATGGCATTCACGTTGATGCCTTTCGCGGCCCATTCATTGGCCAACGCCTTCGTAAGCCCGCCCACGCCCGATTTGGAGGCAGTATAGCTGGGTACGCGAACGCCGCCCTGAAACGTCAGCATCGATGCGATGTTGACGATCTTGCCCCTGCCCGCCGCGATCATGTGCCGCGCCGCCGCTTGCGACAGGAAGAACAGCGATTTCAGGTTGGTATCGATCACCGCATCCCAGTCCGCCTCGGTAAAATCGATCGCGTCGGCCCGGCGGATGATGCCGGCATTGTTGATCAGGATATCGAGACCGCCAAGTGCGGCGACACACTGTTCGATAACCCGAGATGCGGGCTCGGTGGTCGACAGGTCCGCGGCAATGAAGACCGATCGGCGACCCGCCGCCTCTACCTGCGCAACCGTCTCGTCGCATGCGCTTCGGCCGACGCATGCGACATCCGCACCGGCCTTCGCCAACGCAACGGCGATCGCCTGGCCGATCCCGGTGTTTGCGCCCGTGACCAGCGTGACACGGCCGCTCAGGTCGAAAGGTCCGCTCATGCCAGCTGGCAGATGTCGAGGACGTTCATGTCGGTATAGTCCTGGTTTTCGCCCGCCATTGCCCAGATGAATGCATAGGCCTTGGTTCCCGACCCCATGTGGACCGACCAGGGCGGCGAGATCACGGCCTCTTCATTCGCCATGACGATGTGCCGCATCGCTTCGCCTTCGCCCATGTAGTGGAAGACACGGTCGTTGGGTCCGTCGAGTTCGAAATAGAAATAGATCTCGCTGCGCCGCTCATGGATGTGCGGGGGCATCGTGTTCCAGACCGAGCCGGGACTGAGAACGGTCAGGCCCATGACCAACTGCGCGGAATCGCAGACCCCGGGGATGACGAGCTGGTAGATCGTCCGCTCGTTCGATTCCTCGAGGCTTCCCCGCGCGAGCGCATTCGCGTCGGCGATACCAAGCTTGCGCGTCGTGAACGCCTTGTGCGCGGGACATGATGCGAGATAGAAACGCGCTCCTTCCCCGGAAAACACCACGTCCTTCGCACCCATGGTGACGTAGAGGCAGTCCTTGTTGCCAAGCGAGAACATCTCGCCGTCGACACTGACCGTGCCTTCCACGCTGCCGACGTTGACGATGGCCAGTTCGCGCCGTTCGAGAAACGGATGGCCTGCGGCCGATGGTGGCTCGGTCTGCGCGGGAAGGGATACGGGAGCACCGGCCACGGCAACGCCGCCGATGACGAACCGGTCGGCATGGGTGTAATTGAGCACGCACTCGCCCGGCCGGAACAGCCCTGAAATCAGGTAGCGGTCGCGCAATTCCTCGTTCGAAACGCACTCCATCATATCGGGATGGGTGGCGTAATAGGTGCGATCGAACATGAGTCTCTCCAATTCAGCGTCGCTGCGCGTGCCTCTTAAAGGTAACCGGTGTCATGAATCGAAGCAAGTCTTAGCTCGCTGGAGGAGCAACCGACGCACGCTGGATGAGCGCTGACGGAAAGGTCGACGGCCTTGCCGCGTCGGGATCCGCGTCCGGCGTGTCGGCCAGCAATTTATGCGCGGCGGCGCGCGCCATATCGGCGATGGGCCAGCGAATGGTCGTCAGCGGCGGCCACAGATGCGACGCGATCGAGGTGTCGTCGAAACCGACGATCGACAGATCCCCCGGCACATCCAACCCGCGCGAGCGCGCGGCGTGCAGCACGCCGGCCGCCATTTCGTCGTTCGACGAAAAGATGGCCGTCGGCCGCGGGCGCGCATCGAGCAGTCGATTGCCCGCAGCAACACCCGATTCGAACCGGTAGGTTCCCTCGGCAATCAGTTCGTCGGGAAGCTGTAACCCCGCTGCGGACAACGCCGCATCGAGTCCCGCTCTGCGCTCGAAAGCCGAGCGGAACCCCCGGGGACCGGACACGAAGCCGATCCGGCGGTGCCCCTGTGCGATCAGATATGC
>DDFE01000227.1:2224-2891 GCA_002336985.1 Sphingomonadales bacterium UBA1936 | reverse complement strand
CCGCGATCCACAGGCCGGACAAGCAGCTCATATTCAGTGCCGGCAAGGACCTGGAGCAGGCCGGTCTGCATACCCAGAACCATCTGCGCGTTCGGGTTGTCGTGCACGAGCGCGATGAGAAAGTTACGCCGCAGCGCAAGCGCTCGCGCCTGCGGATTCGGGATATAACCCGCCTTCTGAATGACGGCATCGACCTTTGCCCGGGTATCCTCGTTCAGCAGCGGCGACCGGTTGATGACGCGGCTGACCGTCTTTTTCGACACGCCAGCCATGCGCGCGATGTCGTTGATCGTGGCCTTGCCCCGAAACCCGTTTTCACCGTCGTTCAAGCCAGCCTCCTGTCAGCTGTGAAGCCATAGCCAGAACAAGGGGTATCGACAATGACACCGGTTTCCTATAGCGCGGCGTTGGGAGAGTTGATGAGCGCAATGAGCGACACCGAAGTCACCATGAACACCGAAACCGTCGCCAACGCGTTCGTCGAAGCGCGCCGCGATGCACGGGCGCTTGCCGATTATCCCGGCACAGTCCCGGAAACGCTGGAGGCGGCCTACCGGGTGCAGGATGCCGCAATCCGGTTGAACGGAGGCACCATTGCGGGATGGAAAGTCGGCCGCATACAGCCTCCGCTCGACGCATCGCACGGAACGACCCGACTGGCGGGCCC
>DDFE01000227.1:0-2185 GCA_002336985.1 Sphingomonadales bacterium UBA1936 | reverse complement strand
CTGTCGATACCGGCAGGACGCACTGGAGTGCGGAAGATGCGGCACGCTGCGTAACCGGTGTGCATGTCGGCTTCGAGATCGCCAGTTCGCCGTTCAGGGGGATCAACGAACTCGGTCCCACGGTCACCGTGTCCGACTTTGGCAACAACCATGGCATGGTGATCGGGCCCGCGCTGCACGACTGGCGGCCTGACATCGTCGACGCGATGACAGTGACGACGCTGATCGACGACGTCGCGGTGGGAACCGGCACGGCATCCAGCTTTCCGGGCGGATGCATGGGTTCGGTCGCGTTCCTCCTCGAACATCTGGCAAGTCGCGGGATCGCCATTCCGGCCGGGACCTGGGTTTCGACCGGCGCAGTCAGCGGCGTTCACGATATCGCGCCCGGCAGCACGGCCGTCGCCGATTTCGGCGGATTGCATCGCATTTCATGCCGCATCGTCGCGGCGACCGATCGAACCTGAGGGGGTACCGTGGCAATAGCTGATACCGGCACGACCACCGTCGAACACGCGGTCCAAAAGGCCGGTTCCTATCGCTGGGTCATCGTCGGCCTGTTATTCGCGGCGACCGCGATCAACTATGTCGACCGCCAGATGATCGGGGTGCTGAAGCCCACGCTGCAAAAGGATCTCGGCTGGACCGAGGTCGATTTTGCCGGGATCGTGTTCTGGTTCCAGGCGGCATACGCCATCGGCTACATCGGGTTCGGCCGCATCGTCGACAGAATCGGTGCGCGCGCCGGATATTCGATCGCGTTCGTCATCTGGACGGTCGCGCACATGATGCATGGCGCCGTGCATACGGTCACGCAATTCGCCCTCGTGCGTGCCGGATTGGGCGTCGGTGAGGCGGGCAATTTCCCTGCGGGTATCAAGGCGGTGACCGAGTGGTTCCCGGCGAAGGAACGCGCATTCGCCGTCGGCCTGTTCAACGCTGGCGCCAATGTCGGCGCGATCATCACGCCGCTGGTCGTCCCGGCCCTGACGCTAGCTTATGGCTGGCGCGCCGCCTTTGTCGTGACCGGGGCCGTCAGCCTGCTCTGGCTGGTGGCCTGGGTGACGATCTACCGCCGCCCGCGCGAACAGAGCCGGGTGTCGGCCGCCGAACTCGCGTGGATCGAAAGCGACCCTGCGGACCCGACGACGCCGATACCCTGGGCAAAGCTCGCGCGCGTTCGTGAAACCTGGGCCTATGCGCTGGGCAAATTCTGCATCGACCCGATCTGGTGGTTCTTCCTGTTCTGGCTGCCGGGTTATCTGGGAACGCGCTACGGGCTCGACCTCAAGACCTTCGGGCCGCCCCTGGTCGCGATCTATCTGTTGTCCGACATCGGCAGCATCGCCGGCGGATGGGCATCGTCGCGCATGATGAAGGCCGGGAAATCGGTGAACTATGCCCGCAAGATGACGATGCTTGCGTGCGCCGTCGCCGTGACGCCCGTGTTCTTCGCACAGTATTTCGACAACCTGTGGGTCGCCGTACTCGTCATCGGCATCGCGACCGCGGCGCACCAAGCCTTCTCTGCCAATCTCTATACATTGCCGTCCGACCTGTTTCCCCGTGCCGCGGTCGGTTCGGTCGTGGGAATCGGCGGCACCGTGGGCGCGGTCGGCGGGATGATCTTTTCGCTCTATGTCGGCCAGGTGCTCGATCGCATCGGCAGCTACACGCCGATCTTCATCGTTGCGGGAAGCGCCTATTTCGTTGCGCTCGCCATCGTCCATGTGCTGAGTCCGAAGCTGCAGCCCGTTTCACAGTCCTGAGTTCCGCCAGATGCCGCATGCGTTAGCGCTCCATCCCGACCGACTGTTCCCGGCCGACCCCGGCATGAGAGATATCGCGCGCCGGTTGTATGCCGAAGTGGCCGGCCTGCCCATCATCAGCCCGCACGGGCACACCGACCCCGAATGGTTCGCGACCGACGCGCCCTTCGGCAATGCTGCGGAACTGCTGCTTCACCCGGATCACTATGTTTTCCGCATGCTCTATTCGCAGGGCGTACCGCTCGAGGCGCTCGGCATTCGCAATCCCGATGCCGACCCGCGCGAAAGCTGGCGGCTGTTCGCCGAACGCTACCATCTGTTTCGGGGCACACCCTCACGCATGTGGCTGGACTGGGTTTTCGCGGAAGTGTTCGGCCTCGACGTCCTGTTTGGTGCCGAGACGGCAGACCTTTACT
>DDFE01000258.1:9249-13665 GCA_002336985.1 Sphingomonadales bacterium UBA1936 | reverse complement strand
TCCTTCATCTGCGCGGGGACATCGTAGGCGGCGCCGTCATTCGGGATGACCCCGCGCACCGCGTCCATGCCGAGACCGGCGGCACGGAGATACTGGGGATCGGTACCCACCAGTGCGACCAGATGCGCGCCGGCACTGTGGCCCATCAACACGATCCTGCCGGGATCGATGTCGAGCCTTGCCGCATTGCCGCGTAGATAGGCGACAGCGCTCGCCACATCGGTTGCCTGCTGCTCGACGGTCGCGTCCGGAACAAGGCGATAGTTGACGGAAGCGACGGCATAGCCCTGTCCCATATAATGCGGGGCGAGGTCGCGGCCGGTCGCATTGCCCTTGTCGCCGCGTTTCCATCCGCCGCCGTGGACGAAGACCAGCAGCGGCGCGCGGGGCGACTTGGCGGCGAAGAAGTCGATCTTCTGCAAAGGGGCGGTGCCATAGGCATATTCGGTCGCGCCCGCCGCTGGCCCCTTGGGCGTCGACGCCGCATCGCCCATCTTTTCGCGCACCCGCGCCACGATCTCGCCGCGGCAGTTCTCGCTCAACTCCCGGTATTTCTCGGTCAGGCAGGTGCGGATCTTGTCGCGGTCGAACGTCAGGCCGCACAGCTTCACGACTTCGCGCCGGCATTCGCGCGGCAGGCGGTCCCGCGATTGTGCCGCGCTTAACGCAACGGCGGCTGCGGCAATTGTCGTAAAGGCGATAGCGGCGCGCATGAACGAAACTCCGGCAATGTTCCGGAGGCGATACGTATCACGCGCGCCGATCCTTCGCGTCAGGTTTTACTGCGGCGTGGCCGTTGCATTTCCGTCGGCCGGGGGCGACGCCATGTTCCCGCCGGCGCGCTGTTCGCGCATCTGCTGCATCCGCGCGCGCATGTCGGCGAATTCCTTCTTGCAGCCGTCGCTGAACTTGTCCTGGCTCGCCATTACGCATTGCATGCGCGCGCGGCGGTCGCCGTCGGCGCCGATGGGGCAGGTCTTTTCAACTTCGGCGCGGCACGCGTCCGACAGCATCGGGCGGCGCGGGGCATCCTGTGCAGCGGCGGCAGTGGCGACGGCCATCAGGCCGAGGGTGAACATCGAAAAACGCATGGGGGCATGTCTCCGTGCGGCGCGCGCCAAAGGGGAGCGGCGCCGGCGTGCGCTATACGCGCCCGTCCGGCTTTCCCTTCGCTGAACGGTCGCCCAGCGTGACGAAAGCGACGATGCCGGACGTGACGGCGAGGATCGCGGCCAGGACGGCCGCCGCCTGGAACGCGCTAGTCAGCCCGGCGCGCCCCTCGGCGATCACCGCGCCAGCCAGCGCCGTCGCGATCAGCCCGCCCGTGCGCGCAATCGCGCTGTTGAAGCCTGATGCGGTGCCCGCGTGCCGGTCGTCGACCGACGACAGCACCGCAGTCGTCAGCGGTGCGACCGCCAGCGACATGCCAAGCGCGATCACCGCCATGCCCGGCAGCACGCTGGTCCAGTAACTCGCCTGCGGATCGGAGCGCATCAGCAACGCAAAGCCCGCGCCGGTCACGATCGGGCCGATGGTCAGCGGCCAGCGCGGTCCGATCTTTTCGGTCAGCCGCCCGGTCACGCGCGACATCGTGCCGATAACGATGGAAAAGGGCAGCAGCGCCAGTCCTGCCTGCACCGGCGTATAGGCACCGCCGACGATCAGCAGGTACGGCAGCAGCACCAGTAACCCGCCGAGCGCGCCATAGAGCAGGAAGGTCAGCACCGTCAGCCCGACAAACGGCCGCGAGGCGAACAGGGCCAGCGGCATCATCGCGCGTTCGCCCAGGCGATGCTCGGTAAAGACGAACGAGCCCAACAGCGCGACCCCCGCGCCAAGCCCGATCCATGTCTCGGCCGTCGCGGCATGTTCGGTCGACCAGACCGTCAGTCCCCATGCAAGCGCCCCCAGCCCCAGCGTCGCCAGCGCCGCGCCCGTCCAGTCGAGCGGCTGCTCTCCCTCCGCGCTTTCGTCGACGTAGAGCCAAGCGATGGCGATAGCGCCCGCCGCGACCGGCAGGTTGAGATAGAAGATCGCGCGCCAGCCGACCGCATCGACCAACCATCCGCCCAGCGGCGGTCCCACCGCGCTGGCGATGGCTCCGGCTGCGGCCCAGGTACCGACCGCGCGCCCCTTCGCCTCGCCTTCGAACGAAGAACCGAGGATGCCGAGGCTGTTGGGCATCAGGATCGCGGCGCCGATGCCCTGCACCGCGCGCGACGCGAGCAGCACTTCCAGGTTCGGCGCCAGCGCACATCCGACCGAAGCGATGGCGAATATCATTATCCCTGCGACCAGCATCCGCCGCCGCCCGAAATGGTCGCCCGCCGCCCCGCCGAGCAGCAATAGAGCGGACAGCGGCAACAGATAGGCGTTGATCGCCCAGGCCA
Organism: Sphingomonadales bacterium UBA1936; assembly: GCA_002336985.1. Classification (GTDB taxonomy): domain Bacteria; phylum Pseudomonadota; class Alphaproteobacteria; order Sphingomonadales; family Sphingomonadaceae; genus Sphingomonas_O. Next base: position 11,275 of record DDFE01000258.1, on the reverse strand, counting down.
GGCTTGCCGCGCCGCCGTTCAGGTCTTTGCCGATCGCGGGCAGGGCGACATTGACGACCGACCCGTCGATGAACGCAAGGCTTGACGCCAGCATCGTCGCCGCGATCGTCCAGTTTGGATGGCGGGTGGACTGGCTCACCGGCGGGGGCGGTCTGCGCGGTCCAGCTTCATGAACTTCATCACCCCTTCGCGCCGGTGCAGCAGGATATCGGCGTCGTCGGCGGCGGGCTTTTCGACCCGCTCGATCACCGCGCCGTCGAAGTCGACCACGCCGAGGTCGTTGGGCGTCAGGACATATGTGACCGCATTGCCCTTCGTTACATCGATGCGGAAGCGCGGTGACGAGACGCGGTGGATCGGCTCGGTCAGTTCGATCCAGCGCGGCACGCGCTTGTCGTCGGCGGGCTGCGTCCAGCCATAGTCCTGCGTGTAATCCATCAGCGGTTCGCCGCTGTCGAAGCCCAGCTTGAAATCGACACCCGCAATGCCGCGCCCGTCCGGCCATGTGACCAGCAGCTTGAACGGCGCCTCGGCGGTCTTCGCCTGCGCGCCTGCCGAGAACACCGGCGGTTTCGGCTTTGGTTCGGTATGCAGCGTCACCTTGCCGTCCGCCTCGACCCAGCGCCCCGCGGATTGCTCGTCGAGCGCGCCCGCGGCCAGGCCGTATTCGAACCGGCCATCCTCCTTCAGGATCAGTTCGGCGACGACATCCGGCCCGTCCTTGAACCGGTAATGCCCCGCGAACGGCGACTTCGCGACGGCAGGCGCGGCGGTGAGCAGGGCGGCCAGACAGGCGAATATCCGCAACCTCTTCATGTGCGTCCTTTCCCGTCCGGCAGCGTTAGAGTGGGTGACGATAGGAGGACGCGCCGATGCAGCAACAGATTTCGGTCATCACTCTTGGGATAGCCGACCTTGCGCGGTCGAAGCGGTTCTATGGCGACGGCTTCGGCTGGACGCCGGTGTTCGAGAATGAAGAGATCGCCTTCTACCAGATGAACGGTTTGGTGCTGGGCACCTGGCTGGCGGACAAGCTGGACGAGGACAGCCAGCGGCCGGGCAAGACCAACACGCCCGGCGCCTTTGCCCTCGCACACAATGTCGGCGGCGAGGCGGAAGTCGACGCGCTGATCGAACAGCTAAAGGGCGCGGGCGGCACCGTGCTGCGCCCGGGCGATGCGCCGCCGCATGGCGGGTATCGCGGCTATGTAGCGGACCCGGATGGGCATGCGTGGGAGATTGCTTTCAATCCGGCGTGGAAGATCGATGACAAGGGGTTGGTGACGTTCGGTGTCTGAATAGTGGAAGTTTGCCCTGTAAAACGACAGCCAGACTCGACGTCGCGCCCTCTCGCCCCTACGGACCCCACGGCATTTCCCTGACCCAGCAAACAGGAACAAAATACCTTGGCCAACGTCACCGTGATCGGCGCCCAATGGGGCGACGAGGGTAAAGGCAAGATCGTCGACTGGCTCGCGAGCCGTGCCGATGTCGTCGTCCGGTTTCAGGGCGGACATAATGCGGGTCACACGCTGGTTGTCGGCAATCAGGTCTACAAGCTCAGCCTGCTTCCCTCCGGGATCGTGCGGGGCACCATGTCGGTCATCGGCAATGGCGTGGTGCTGGACCCCTGGCATTTTCGCGACGAGGTCGCGAAGCTGGCTGGGCAGGGTGTGGAGATCACGCCCGACAATCTGCAGATCGCGGACAATTGCCCGCTGATCCTGCCGTTCCACCGCGACCTCGACGGACTGCGCGAGGACGCGAGCGAGTTCAAGATCGGCACGACGCGTCGCGGCATCGGCCCGGCGTATGAGGACAAGGTCGGACGGCGCGCGATCCGGGTGTGCGACCTGGCGCATCTCGACGACCTCGATCCGCAGATCGACCGGCTGTGCGCGCATCATGACGCATTGCGCCTCGGCTTCGGCGAGCCGCCGATCGACCGGGCAGAATTGAAGGCGCAACTGGCGGAGATCGCGCCGCACATCCTGCCGTACGCAAAGCCCGTGTGGCATTCGCTGGG
>DDFE01000258.1:5479-9224 GCA_002336985.1 Sphingomonadales bacterium UBA1936 | reverse complement strand
CCGGCGGCGGCGGGTTATGTGCTGGGGATCGTCAAGGCCTACACCACGCGCGTCGGCGCGGGGCCCTTCCCGACCGAGCTGGAGGATGAAACCGGCCAGCGGCTGGGCGAGCGCGGACATGAGTTCGGCACGGTCACGGGCCGTAAGCGCCGTTGCGGCTGGTTCGACGCGGTGTTGGTGCGCAAGGCGGCGGCGGTTTCCGGCATCTCGGGCATCGCGCTGACCAAGATCGACGTGCTCGACGGGTTCGACACGCTGAAGATCTGCACGGGGTACAAGGTCGGCGACAAAACGCTCGACTATTTCCCCGCACATGCCGCCGACCAGGCGGCGGCGGTGCCGATCTATGAAGAGATCGAGGGTTGGAGCCAGTCGACCGCGGGCGCGCGCAGCTGGGCGGACCTACCGGCGCAGGCGATCAAGTATATTCGTCGCGTTGAGGAATTGATCCAGTGCCCGGTGGCGCTGGTCAGCACCTCGCCCGAGCGTGAAGACACGATTTTGGTGCGGGATCCGTTCGCGGACTGAGGACATGAAAAACCCTCCCCCCGCCTTGGCGAGGGGAGGGTTGGGGTGAGGGGCAGGATTCCCTCTCTCAAGGGGTCGCACACTGCCCGTCACGCACTCTCTCCCCGGGGAAGGGAGAGAGTAAGCAATCAGCTCTTGGGCTTTTCGCGCTTGCCCTTGTGCTTGCTGTGGTCGCCGGCCGCGCTGTCCGTCGCGTTGCTTGCGGAATCGGTCGGGGCGGTCGTTGCGCTGTCGGTCGGCGACGTCGTCGGTGTGGTCGTCGTCGTTGTCGTATCGGCAGGGGGCGTCGCAGTCGCGTCGGCGGGCGGCGTCGGCGCGGTCGACGGGCTGGACGTGGCCTGTGCCATGGCAAGCGCCGGGATGGTCAACGCAGTCAGGGCGGCAAGTGCATAACGCTTCATGAAAAATCTCTCTTTGCGCCGGCAGGGGTGCGCCGACTGGAGTGAAATGCGTTCGCGATACCCTTCGGTTCCACCCCGCCGCCGCCGTTCATCGCGCTTTCGGCTCCGTACGGGGGCGGGCCGTGGCGGGGGCGGGGTGGCCGGACCCTATCGTCCGCGCACCATTCCCGGAATCAGCAGCGCGTCGATAAGCCACCACAGTCCGAGCAGTCCCCAGATCAGGAAACCCAGCCCGAACCAGAAAGTTAGCCAGCCGAGGCCGTTGAGTAGCAGCATCATCAGTCCGCTGAACACATGGCCCGTGACGAAGCGGTGCACCCCGAGCGACCCGAGGAAGAACCATACGACATAAACGATGATCGTCATTGCCGTGGCGTCGGAATTGGAACGGGGGTCGATAATGGCCATGCGTGTATCTCCTGTGTTGCTTACATAGTACACCTATTTCGAATGTTAAGGGGCTGGCGCTCGGTTAACCGGACTGCATGGATTAATGGGCATGAGGGCGAGCTTCGAAGGGGCAGGCGCGTTGCGGAAGTCGGTGCGGAAATCGGTGGCATGGGCCTATGCGGGGCAGGCGATCTCGGTCGTCGCCGCGCTGGGCGCATCGGCCATTGTCGCGCGCCTGCTCACCCCCGCCGAAATGGGCGTGTTCGCGGTGGCGCTCGCGACTATCGGCGCGCTGCAGATCGCGACGCAGTTCGACCTAGGTACGTTCGTCACGCGGGAAAAGGTGCTGGCACCCGCCGATCTCGATTCCGCTTTCACGATGAATGCGTTGCTGATGGTCGGCCTCGCCGCAGTGACATGGCTGCTCGGCATCGCGGGCGCGGGCTTCCTTGGCGAACCCGGCGTTGCACAGACATTGCAACTCGTGGCGCTCGGTCCGCTGATCCAGATGTTCGAGTTCCGCCCCGCCGCGATGCTCCAGCGCGACATGCAGTTCCAGTGGATCTCGATCGTCGGCACGGGAAAGGTGGTCGCGGGGGCGATCGTCTCGGTCGTCATGGCGTATGCCGGGTACAGCTATATGAGCCTTGCCTGGGGCAACCTCGCCTATGCGGGGTTCGGCGCGCTGGCCTACAGCCTCGTCGGATGGCGGCATGTGAGCTTGCGTCCGTCGCTCGCCAACTGGCGGCCGATCGTGACCTTCGGCCTGCGCATGATGTCGATCTCGGGCATGGCGAACCTTGTCGTCCGCCTGTCCGACATATTGCTCGGCAGCCTTTTGGGTCTTGCAGTGCTCGGGCTATACTCTCGCGCCACCAGCATCGCGACGATGCTGTGGCAGAATATCTATGGCACCGCGACGCGGGTCGTCTTCGTCCAGCTGGCGCATGATTATCGCGAGACGGGCGAACTGCGCGCGACCTTCCTGCGCGGGCTGCAGTCGATCATCGCGGTGATCTGGCCGATCCAGATCGGCCTCGCGATCCTGTCGGGCCCGGCGATCCTCATCCTGTTCGGCGACCAGTGGACGTCCGCAGCGCTTCCGCTGTCGCTGCTTCTCGTCGCGCAGTTCGTGAACCTCAGCTTCGGGATGAACTGGGAACTGTTCGTGCTGCGCGACGAGACGGCGCGGCAGACGCGGTTCGAATTCATCCGCGCTGTCGTCGGCCTGGTCCTGTTCGTCGGTGGCTGCATGATCAGCATGGAGGCGGCGGCCGCGAGCCGCATCGTCGAGGCGTTCGTCGGCGCCGTGCTCTACCTTCCGCACATGAACCGCCTGGCGGGGACGACGAATGCCGACCTGATCCGCGTTTACGGGCAGAGCCTGGTGCTGACCTTAGCCGCCATCCTGCCTGCGGGCGTACTGATGTTGCTTCACGGCTGGTCGGCGCACACACCCTTCTTGTTAATCGTCGTGAGTGTTGCCGCGGGAATGGTGTTGTGGCTGATAACGCTCGCGGCGCTGGATCATCCGCTGTGGGGCGAGGTGAGGCCTCTCATGGCGCGGGTCGGTCTGATCAGGACGTAAGCGTCGCCGCCAGCCGCCTCGCCAGCGGCTTCGGCAACTGCCCGATCGCACCTTTCAGCTGAAGCTTCCACGGCAGTGCGCCGGACGCCATCGCCTCATATCGCTTGAGCGCCGCGAAATCCTCCAAGGCGAAGGCGCCGCTGATGGCGTGGGGTAGGCGGCTCTGGATCTCGGCCGCGACGATCGCCGCTTCGCGTTCGTCGAGGCCGTGTTCGCGCGCGGCGAATTCCAGGCAATCGACGACGTCCATCGCCATGCGGTTGCCGTCGAGGCTGAGGTTGCTGGTGTGCCGGATCATCCGGACCAGCGGCGTCCAGACCAGCCCGACCGCTGCGACGCGGAGCAGGCGCATCTCGAACTCGAAATTCTCCGCCCCGCTCCCGCGCATGCGTTTGTCGAATCCACCGATCGATTCATAGACCGTGCGCCGGACGACGAACATCGACGTCTGCGCCGGATGGAAATCGAGATAGCGCGCGTAATCATATCGTTCGAGGATCGACCAGCGGTCGGCCGGGTCGGCGCCGACCGCGTCCCAATAACCGGCAGGCGCATGATCGGTGAACTTGTTGCCATGCTCCCAACGCCCCGCCTCGTCCCCCAATTCCTGCCACGTGCGGCTGTTGCTGATCGTCGTGTCGACGTTCGGGTGCGCGTCGATCAACGCGCGGACTTCTTCGAGGTAGGTCGGCTCGAACTGGTCGTCATGGTCGAGCAACGCGATCCACTCGCCGGTCGCGATGGAAACGCCGATATTCCGCGCCCGCTGCTGCCCGCCGTTTTCGACGCGCTTATATATAACGTGCTCACCGTAGAGCCGCTGAATGCTGCGGGTGTC
>DDFE01000239.1:11789-13352 GCA_002336985.1 Sphingomonadales bacterium UBA1936 | reverse complement strand
TCAGGCGGATGTCATGCCATTGCTTGCGTTCGCCATCGATGGCGGCGGCGGCCATGACCGTGCCCGGTACGCACGTCAGCAGCGCGATCGCCGCCACCGTGACCTTGCGAAACCCTACGCGGAAGATCTGGCGACGACGCATTTCGAGCGTCGCCGAGTCGGCAAATCCCATCATCCTCTCCCTCGAACGCCGCACTGACCCACGACCGTCATCAGCGCTAACTGGTATGATGACATCATAACAACGGGCAGCTTGTCAACGCTCAATTTCAATATCATCATACTATTTAGAGCGTGACCGCGAATGACGGGCACGCCGGGAGCGGATGGCATGAAGAAGCGGCACTTGGTGGTGGGCCTGCTCGCGGGCCTGTCGGTGATCACGTTCCTCGACCGCATGGTACTTGCGGTCACCGGTCCCGCGATCCAGCGCGATCTCGCCATCGATCCGATCGCCTGGGGCTGGGTACTGAGCGCCTATGTGCTCGCCTATTCGGCGTTCGAAATCCCGTCCGGCGCCATGGGGGACCGGCGCGGTTACCGGCGCGAACTGAGCCGCATCACGGTTTGGTGGTCGTTCTTTACGCTCATCACTTCGGCCTGCCAGAACGTGTGGCAGATCGCCGCCGCGCGCTTCCTGTTCGGCGCCGGAGCCGCTGGCGCTTACCCGAATATCTCGGGCGTCCTTTACCGCTGGCTGCCGTTGCGGGAACGCGCACGCGGGCAAGGCGTCATCTGGTCGGCCAGCCGGCTGGGCGGTGCGCTGGCACCGCTGCTCCTCGTCCCGCTCGAGCTCTTGGTCGGGTGGCGGTGGGTATTCGTCATCATGGGACTGATCGGCTTCGTATGGGTAATCGCCTGGCGCCGCTGGTATGTCGAACAACCGGCCGACATGCCCGGCATCACCGCCGGCGAACTAGCAGAGATCGGTGAGCGCGACAGCGCGCTGCATGCTCCCGCGCCTTGGCGGCAGTTGTTTGCCCTTCCCCAGCTCTGGCTGATTGCCTTCGCCTATTTCTTCTACGGCTTTGGCGCCTGGTTCTTCTTCAGCTGGTTCCCGACATGGCTGATCAAGGCGCGCGGATTCTCGACCGCGCAAATGGGCCTCTACGCCGCCTTCCCGCTGTTCATGGGCGTCCTGACCAACTTGGCGGGTGGCATATTGTGCGACTGGTTGGAAAAGCGGATCGGCATCGGCCGCGCCTATCGCCTGATCGCCGCGACCTGCCTTGCAGCAACTGCAACATTGATGGTCCTGCTCTCCTTTGCGCAAAACGGGGTCGCGGTCGTGGTGCTTGCCGTCGCCTGTTTCGGAGTGATGGACCTGATGCTGCCGAGTGCCTGGGCGATGTGCACGGCCATAGGGGGCAAGCTCGGCGGAACGGCGACCGGCGTTATGAACACGTTCGGCAATTTCGGCGGGTTCATCTGCGCGGCCGCCTTCGGATACGTCGTGCAGGCTTCGGGCAGCTACGACCTGCCGCTGCGTTATCTTGCGGTGCTGGTCGTTGTCTCGGCAGGACTATTCGCCCTGGTCGACTGCACACGCGGCTTCGCACGCGA
>DDFE01000239.1:5565-11738 GCA_002336985.1 Sphingomonadales bacterium UBA1936 | reverse complement strand
CGGCGCAAGCTCTCCGACGAGGTATTCGACCGTCTGAAGGCCATGATCGTCAGCGGCGAACGTGTGGCGGGCGAGACATTGCCGTCGGAACGCGAACTGATGACGCGTTTCGGCGTCGGCCGCCCTGCAATCCGCGAGGCGATGCAGGCGCTCGCCAATCTCGGTCTCGTTACGATCAGCCACGGCGAGCGTGCCAGGGTCCGCCAGCTGACCGCGGAATCGGCGATGCGACAGCTCGACCCGATCGCCCAGTTGCTGCTCTCGACATCCCCGGAGTCGCTGGAACACCTGAAAGAGGCGCGCAGTTTTTTCGAACGCGGCATGGTGCGTCGCGCGGCCGAGCTAGCGACGGCCGACGATGTCGCGGACCTGCGCGCGATCCATGCACGCCAGACCTCGCTNNGGCAATCCGATTTATGTTGCCGTCAGCAACATGATGCTCGGCTGGCTACAGGAATATCACGCGCATCTGCTGATCTGGCAGGGCCGCAGCGACCAGACGCTGGCGGAACACGCGGAACTCATCGACCGGATCGCGGCGCATGACCCCGATGGTGCGGAGGAAGCGGTAACCCGGCATCTGGCGCGATCGAACCATCTCTATGCGCACCGGGACGGGACGAAGGCAGGAGTCTGAAACATCCGTCACCCCGGGCCCGTCCCGGGGTCCCGCTGCCTTTCTGATCTCAAAGTAAAGCGGGACCCCGGCTCAAGGCCGGGGTGACGGGAGGCTTGCGATGCCGAATGGCTCGAGCGCGATTGGCTCCCCCATAACTGAGACCTCCAGTGCCTCAGCCGTCAGGTTCGCAACCACAACCGATCCGCCTGCGGCAACGGCCAACACCTTGCGGGGCATCGACGAGTGGCATGCCAGACGTTCATCCCCGGCCATACCCGCCAGCAACTTCACAGCTTTGAACACCGGTCGCCGCTCCACGTTGTCGACCACCCCCAAAGGACCGGTCAACGCCCCGAGAAACAGCACGTCGAGCCCAGCCTCTTCGGTCATTGCCGCATAGCCGATCGTCCACGCCGCTGCGAAACGGCCATCCTGGCGCGGATCAGCCAGCGCCATCGGGATACGGTCGCGCAACGAATTGAGCATGGTGCGCGAACCATAGGGATTCTGGCGCATGCCGATCGTCACAGGGCCGAGCCGGTAAGGCCGGTCGCCGATGATTGCGCGCGCCGACCGCAGGATGTGCGGCACAGCCTCGAGCGACTGCATAACGCTGAGGTCGTCGGCGGCGTGAACGATCGGGCACGTCGCATGGGCAACGAAGTCGAGCTGGTCAACCGGCGGACGCTTGCGGTTCAGTTCGGTAAAATAACTGAACATGCCACCCCCCAGCGGCAACCCCGGAAAAGCCCGTCGCGCAGCCGCATAGATTTCTGCAAGTGGCGGGCAATTGGGCCAGACGCTCCCCGGCGGCGTCGATTGAAGGTCGGGCGCTGGATAGACCGCGATGGCATCGATGTTCAGTCCGGCCTCTGCAACCATGCCCGCGACCGCGCCGAGTTCGACATCCAGATCGCCTACCGCCGCGATCACGCATTCGAGCGTCTTGCGTTGCGGCGTCCCCTCGACCGCCAAGGCCAAAGCCCGCATTTCGGCAAGGCCATGCCCGGTCTGCGCCTCAAAGCTGAGCAGCAGGTCCTGAACGCCCGCGTGCTCCAGATCAGCACGTTGCATGGTTTCGGCCTGTTCCGGGGTAATCATCAGCCCGACACGCGGCATGGTACCGACCGGCTCGCCAATCTCGATCACAATCGCGTCTGACGCCGGCGCGTCGGAACGCTCCGCGTCACCGGCGATCTCCAGCCGCACCGTTTGCCGGTCGCGCGTCCCGGCCCGCACGAGATATGGCCAAGGTTTGGCGAGCGGACGCACATATGTCTTGAACGACGCATCGGACCAGTTGCGCTGATCCTCCATCTCGAAACTGTCGCCGGTCAGCTGGCAGGTAACGGTCAGGCCACCCTGTCGGTGGGTCAACGTTTTGATGTCGGTGAATGGCTGCCAAGGATCGATGAGGATCGGAAAACAGCTGTCGTTCAAGGTGCCGTCGCCATGTTCGATCTGTAGCGGAGCGCCAGCAAGACCAGCAGGATGCAAAACGCAGAATCCGAGCCGGTTGGTGGTAACGTCGTCCATCGCTTCGGCATCCACCGTGAAATCGAGACTGCGCTCGGTCGCATGGATGCGGGCACGATAGCTTAGCCGATCGCCGTCCGGCCCCATGCAGTCGGCTGCGTAGACAATGGTCGACGCGCGCCCGGCATCTTCGACGTGCAGGTCGCGAACCTCGGGAGAGAGCGTTCCCCAGTCGCGATCGCGGACCAGATACTGGATGCCCCGCACCACCTCCACGCCATCGAAACGGATCGTGCGCAGATCGCCGCCGAGCATTTCGAACGACAACCGACCCACCGAAAATCGCCGCGCCGCGGCTGACGGGATCGTCGTGCCGTACAGCATCCGAAGCGTTTCAGGATCGGTCACAGCCCCTTCAGCGACAGCGCTTGCACCACTCATCATACCATCATACCATAGCTGCATCGAATTGAACGAGGATAATGCGATGGTGGCAATTGCGCTGTTCGGCGCGGGTGGAAAGATGGGAGCGCGGCTTTCGCGCAACCTTCAGTCCAGCGATTATGACGTGCGGCATGTCGAGACCGGCGAGGTCGGTAAGGCACGGCTACGCGAAGAATTGGGTATCGAATGCGTCGACGTGGCGACCGCGCTCGATGGCGTCGACGTGGTTGTGCTTGCAGTTCCCGATACGCACGTCGGCACCGTTGCTCACGAAATCTCGCCGTCGCTGAAGGCGGGAACGATGGTGATGGCGCTTGACGCTGCGGCACCATTTGCCGGGCATCTGCCCGACCGGCCGGATCTCACTTATTTCGTCACCCACCCCTGTCATCCGCCGATTTTCAACGACGAAACCGACCCGCAGGCGCGCGACGACCGCTTCGGCGGGCTGCATGCGCGTCAGAGCATCGTCAATGCTATGATGCAGGGCCCCGAAGACCATTATGTGCTGGGCGAAGCGATCGCGCGGACCATCTGGGCACCGATCCTGCGATCGCACCGCGTGACCGTGGACCAGATGGCGTTGCTCGAACCCGGCCTGTCGGAAACGGTGTGTGCATCGCTGCTCGACACCATGCGCGAGGCGATGGACGAAGTTGTCGCTCGGGGCGTGCCTGCGGAAGCCGCGCGGGACTTCCTGCTCGGCCATATGAACATCCTGGGAGCCGTGATTTTCAAACATGTTCCCGGGCAGTTCTCGGATGCCTGCAACAAGGCGATCATGTTCGGTAAGCCGGCGATGTTGCGCGACGACTGGAAACGGGTGTTCGACACCAAGGAACTGGCCGCCAGCATTCAGCGGATCACCTGAGCCTTACAGCACGCCGTTGTCGTTTGCAGACGTATGTTATATTCCTCAGCAAACAACGAGGCAGGAAGAGCAATGCGGGCCGGACGTTTCCGATCGAGCGGCAAACTCGGCCTATTGCTGCAGCTTTGGCTTGCATTGCTCGGCTCGTCACTTGGCATACCGCCGGTACGCGCGCAGGTCTGCCCGACCGAACCCAAGCCAACCGCGGCGCCGCGTCTGGCCGAACCTTGGTGGGCGGCGCGGCACGCGGAAGTCTTGTCGCAAGTCGCCCGGCATCCCGATCCAGAAATCGTCCTGATGGGCGATTCCATCACGCACAACTACGACAAGTCGAAACTGCCCGACGAAAACTTTCGCCCCACCTGGGATCGCTTCTACGCACCGCGGCGCGCGCTCAACCTTGGCTTCGGCGGCGACACGACATCGAATCTTCTATGGCGTCTTCGTAACGGAGAGATCGACGGCATCGCTCCAAAGGTCGTCGTGCTGCTGATCGGGACCAACGATACGGCACGAAACGCCGCCCCGTCGCAGGTCCTGTGTGGCATCGACGCCATCGTGGGCGAGATCGAACGGCGACTACCGGCGACGCGCATCCTGTTGCTCGGCATCCTGCCGAGCGCGATTTCCGACGCGAAATCTGCAGCCGACAGTGCGGTCAACGCCGGGCTGGCGGCACGATATGCCGAAGATGCGCGCGTCACTTATCTCGATGTCGGCGCAATATTTTACGATGCCGACGGCAAGCTCGACACGAAGATTTTTTACGACCCGCGCCTCACTGACCGGCACGCAAAGGCCCTGCATCCCGACACTGCCGGACAACGGCTCATGGCGGAAGCGATCGAGCCGACATTGGCAAGGCTACTGGATGCGCCCTCCCAAGTCGCCCTCGCCGAGATGGTCGACGCGAATACCGCCGTCATCCCCGTTCCCCGCCTAGAGCGTGATTTCTACGACTGGTACGAACGGCACCACGCGGTTCTGGCGCTGACCCGGACGTTGCGGCCGAAGGTCGTCCTCATCGGCGATTCGATCACGCATATGTGGGGCGGCGAACCATTGTCGGCGCGGCGCAACGGCCCGAATGCATGGCGCCAATTGTTCGGGTCGACGCCGGTCCTCAACCTGGGGTTCGGATGGGACCGCACCCAGAATGTGTTGTGGCGTTTACGCGCAGGCGAGTTTGACAGCATCGCGCCGAACGAGGTTGTCCTCAACATCGGAACCAACAACCTGACCGGTACGGTCAACGCACGGGCGAATACACCATCGGAAGTGGTTTCCGGCATCGCGGCGATCATCGCCGAAATCCGCAAACGCGCGCCCAGCAGCCGGATCACATTGATGGCGATTTTTCCGCGCGGGCGGCTGCCCGGCGACCCGCATCGGGCACCGATCCTGGAAACCAACCGGCTGCTCGAGAAGCGTTACGGCCGCGACCCGCATGTCCGCTTCCTCGACATCGGTGCACAATTTCTGACCGCCAGCGGCGAATTGCGCCCCGAACTTACGCTGGACGGCACTCATCCCAGCGAGGCGGGATATGCCGTCTGGGCAGGGTCGCTGGCGCGCGCCGGGCTGCGACTGCGCCATCGATGATCGACAGAATGACAAGGGAGTCCTGAGCAATGCAGATGCCGCCTATATCGCGACGCCACCTCCTCTCCAGCGGAATGGCCTTGGCGGGAACGACGCTCCTTACTCCCGCATCTGCACGCGGCACCGCAGACCCGAATGCATGGCTCCGCACTCCATATAAATACAACAAGCTCGTACTGGCAGGGTCGAAGGTCGCCGGGTCGTTCGACGAAAAGGCTGTCGATTGCCCGTTCGTGTTTTTCCACGATGGGCGCTTCCATCTCACCTATGTCGGGTTCGACGGAACGGGCTATCAGACCGGCATCGCGGTTTCCGACGACCTTGTGAATTGGGAACGACAGGGAATCATTCTCGCTCGTGACCCGAACGATCCCGTCACCCGCTACAATGTCGCGGCCGCATCCATCCTTCGCGAAAGCGAACTCTATTCGCCCGGACGCCTGATCAAGGTGAACGGCAGATATGTCTGCGCGTGGCATGCCTATCCGAATGCGGGTTACGAACAGGGCGCAGCGGTCATCGGGCTTGCATACAGCACCGACCTGAAGACCTGGCATCGCGAACTGCCGATCCTTCGGCCGGAAGATGGTGCGGATTGGGAGCGCGGCGGACTCTACAAGCCGTATCTCGTGAAACACGGCGACACCTTTTACATGTTCTACAACGCCAAGACCGCCGACAAGCGATGGCATGAGCAGACGGGCGTCGCCACGTCACGCGACCTGAAGACCTGGACGCGGCACCCCGGCAATCCGATTTTGCGTAACGGCCCGCCTGGATCGCCCGATGCGCGCTTCGCAAGCGATCCGTTCGTCGTGACCCACCGCGGCAAATGGGCGATGTTCTATTTCGGTCTCGCCGATAACGGCAAGGCGCGCGACCTGGTCGCGGTCGGCAACGATCCACTGAATTTCAGCAAGGTCGACGAAGTCCTGATCGATGTCGGCCCGCGCGGTTCCATCGACGACGACTATGCGCACAAACCCGCGCTCGTTTATCACAAGGGCGACCTGTACCACTTCTATTGCGCAGTCGGCGGGCCCTACCCCAATGAGGTTCGCGGCATTTCGGTAACGCGATCCCGTCCCTGGACCTGACCGCCCGACACGTCTGCTTTTTTCAGTCAATGTGACGTCGCCGTGTGCGATTGCGCATTTGCAC
>DDFE01000239.1:0-5507 GCA_002336985.1 Sphingomonadales bacterium UBA1936 | reverse complement strand
AGCCGCCGTTTCGCTTCTCGCAACACCACTTGTTGCGCAGCAAAAATCTGCGGGCACACCGGTGGCCAGCCAAGACGAACCCGACGACATCGTCGTAACCGGCGTGCGCGCGAGCCTTAGTTCCGCGGCTGAAATCAAGCGCCAGGCAAACACCATCGTAGACTCGATCGTTGCCGAAGACATCGGCAAGCTTCCCGACAACAACGCGACCGAAGCGCTGCAGCGCGTTACGGGGGTGCAGGTCTCGCGCGATCTGGGCGAAGGCGGCGCGATCGCGATCCGCGGATTGCCGCAGGTCGAAACGACGCTGAATGGCCGCGAGACCTTCACTGCGGGCGCTGGGCGCACGTTCAACCTTCAGGATTTCCCGGCCGAACTCATTTCCCGCATCGATGTATACAAGGCATCGCAAGCGGATTTGATCGAGGGCGGACTGGGCGGACTAGTCGACCTGCGCACGCGCAACCCCCTGGACTTCAAGGAACTGACTGTCAGCGCGACGGCGCGCGGCACCTATGCCGACTCTGTGAAAAAATGGGGACCGAGCGGCTCAGTACTGATCGCCGACAGCTGGGAAACCGGCGCGGGCGAAATCGGTATTCTTGCGAGCCTATCATACCAGGACCGGAAATACCGGCAGGATCTCAATGGTACGGGCGCGCCAACGCCGCGCAACGACCTCATCGCCGGGCAGACGGTGTTTGCTCCGAACGGCAACAACCAGGTTCTCATCATCGGCGATCGTGAGCGCATTGGCGCGAATGTCGCGCTGCAATGGCGTCCATCTCCGTCGTTCGAACTCACGTTGGAAGGTCAATACCAACGGTTCCAAACTACGCAGCAGCAATATAATGCGAATATCCCGACTGCCGGCGTCACACCGGTCGCCGGAAGCACCACGCTGTTTTCGGGAACGAGTGACGCGTCACAGGTCAGCTACACCAACCCGCGCATGGTTGCGGGCGGCACGGAACGCGATACGCTGGACGAAAACAAGACCATCTCGCTCAACGCGAAGTGGAATGTGGGCGGCGTGAAGGTGACGGGCGATGCCACCTACATCAAGTCGAAGAACGATCTGTTCTACACCGAACTCGACCTGTTCACGAACATCCCGGTATTTACGCAGACCGCGTCAACGAATCCGCCGTCATCGTCGTCGGGCAGCTATGATCTGGCAAACCTGGCAAACTACACCGTTGGCGGACTTACACGGAACGAAAATCATTACAGCGGTGACGAGTTCGCCGTGCGACTGGATGGTGAATATGATTTCGAGGAAGGCGGTTTCCTGAAATCGATCCAGGCTGGGTTCCGCTTCTCGGACCGGACCGTCGCGCAGGTCAATCCGCTGCGGTACACGGGACAGACGGCCAATACCAATCCCGCATCATACTCCAACCTGTTCCAAGCCAATGGATTCAATGACTTTTACACGGCGAACGGGACAAACGTTCCGTTCCAGCGCAATTATCCATATGCGATCGCCGAGCGGTTGCGGACCGATTTCTCAGGGGTCTTGACCCAACTCGGTCTGACCGGTGCGCTGGGCACAACAAATGCTGCGCCGTCAGCTTCGTCGATCAACAGCCTCCTCGCCGCATTCAATGCCGAGGAAAAAAGCCTCGCCTTCTACCTGATGGCCCGGTTCAATTTCGATATCGGTATCCCGATCGATGGCAACGTCGGTCTGCGATACGTGGACACGCAGGACACCATCACCGCCAACCAGTTCGCGACGATCACCCTTCCTGGTGGCGGCGTTACTCAGGACCGGACACGGGTCGAAGCGACGACGCTCAAGAACAGCTATGAAAACTGGCTGCCCAGCATCAACGTCCGGGCGCATCTGACCGACAATCTGCAATTGCGTTTTGCGGCTTCGAAGACGCTGACCCGTCCCGACTTCGGCCAGCTTTCGCCGGCACTGACCGTGGTTCCGGGCCAGCTTGCTGCAAGCCAGGGCAACCCGAACCTGCAGCCGATCAAATCGGACAATCTTGACGTCAGCCTCGAATGGTACGTCAACAAGGCGACCTCGATTTACGTCGCGGGCTTCTACAAGAGTGTGAACGGTTTCATCTTCACACGGTCCACGCCCAACGTCACGATTGGCGGGTTGCCCGGCTACACGCTCTCGCAGCCGCTCAATTCCGGCGACGGCGAGGTCAAGGGTGTCGAAGTCGGTTACCAGCAGTTCTTCGACTTCTTGCCCGGCGCGCTGTCCGGCTTCGGGTTGCAGGCGAATGCGACCTACACCGACAGTAATGCGGCAACCTCGCTGGTCGGGTTCTCCGCATCGCTGCCACAGCTTTCGAAGTACAGCTACAACGTCGCTGCGATTTACGAAAAGTACGGCATCAGCGCGAAGGTTGCATACAANNTTCACCCCACCGGGCGGCACGACCCAGTCCTACATCTTCCCGGTCATGACGCGGGGATATGGCTGGCTGGACGCGTCGATCAGCTATGACGTGACCAAGAACATCACGGTTACCGTCGATGGGCAGAACCTGCTTCGCACGCAGCTTCAGCAATACTACCAGACCGAAACCCGGCCCGGCCAGTTCACCATCGACGACCGTCAGTTCATGGTCGGCGTACGCGTCAAATTCTGACCGAGAGCACCGCGAGGGTCAGTCCGGCAGAACCGGCTGACCCTCGCTATTTTCCCTGTTCCGGTTACCGCGACGCGCGAAGCGACAGACCTGCCGCCTGCGTGATCGCATCGGCGGTCCGGCGCAGCGGTTCCAGCAACCGGTCGTGCCGTGCATCGCCATCGGCATCGATCAGCGTCGCTATGGTCAGTGCCGCATTCAACGGCGCCCGCGGGCTTCCCACAAGCACGCCGATGTCCGCGCTGCCCAGGAAACGCTCGCCATGCGATTCCGCAAATCCATCCTGCGCGATCTTCGCGATCCGCTCCCGCTTCGATTTGCGCGCCGTCGCGTTCATGGTCGCCCACTCGCTTTGGCGGAGCAGCACGCCTTCGAGCAGCGTTTCATCGAGAGCCGCCAAAAGCAGGCGTCCGGAATTGGTGCCGATCGCGGAATGGGTCGAGCCGACTTCGACGGAAAGGCGAAACGGATTGGGGCTCTCTTCCTGCGCCAGAACCAGCACGCGATCGTTCTGCAGAACGGTCAGGTGACAGCTTTCGCGCACCTCGTCCGCAAGCGCGCGCATGAAGGGCCGCGCCATGGCAACGAGCATTTCATAGGGGGAGTGAATACGCGCCAGCTGAAACAGCTTCATCGTCAGCGCATAGCCCCCGCTCGTCGCATCACGATAAATGAAGCCGCGCCCCTCGAGGCATGCGAGCATCCGGAACAGTTCGTTCGGCTGTCGATCCAGCGAACGGGCGAGCTGCGACTGGGTCAGCGGCACTGCCTGGTCGGCAAGATACTCGATAATATCGAGACCCTTTTCCAGCGCCGGAACGACGTATTTCTTGCGCCGCTCATCGGTCGACAGGCTTTTTTCCGACATGTTGCCCCTCGATTTTTCGATCTTCATGGGCCGCTCTATCCCGACGCACGGCACAGCGGCAAGGATTGCGAAACGGGCATCTCCGGTCTTTCCCATTTTGGTTTGGTGATTGTTTCGTTTTGTCGGGCAATTTTCCGGCGCACCGCTATAGATCGGATCGACATTTCAGGATCATTCATGGCGATACGAACAAGAGCCTTCGACTGTGCACGTTGACCGGATCGGCGAAGGCAAAACGGGGGTTGCCAACGCGGCATCCGCGCCGCTCGACGGCCTTCTCGTACTCGACATGGCGCAGTTCCTCGCCGGTCCGGCCGCCGCGCTGCAGTTGGGCGATATGGGGGCGCGCGTTATCAAGATCGAACGCCCGGACGCAGGCGATCTGAGCCGCTCGCTCTATCTCACCGATACCGATATCGACGGCCATTCGACGTTGTTCCATGCGATCAACCGCAACAAGGAAAGCCTGGCGCTCGACCTGAAGAACGAGCGGCACCTGGCCGCCATGCGCGCACTGATCGCGCAGGCGGATGTGGTCATCCAGAATTTTCGGCCGGGCGTGATCGAACGGTTGGGACTCGATTACGACGTGGCGAAGACGATCAATCCCGCTGTCGTCTACGGCAGTGTCTCTGGGTTCGGGCCTAGCGGGCCGTGGGCGAAGCTGCCGGGTCAGGATTTGCTGGCCCAGGCACGCTCGGGAGTGATGTGGTTGAACGGCAGTGCGGAGAACGGGCCGATGCCCGTGGGCCTGTCCGTCGCCGATATGCTGGCGAGCCACATCCTGACCAAGAGCATATTGGCGCTGCTGGTGCGCCGCGCGCGGACCGGCATAGGCGGGCTGGCGGAAACGAGCCTGCTGGAAGTGCTCGTGGATTTCCAGTTCGAGCTGCTGACGACGCACCTGAACGATGGCGGACGCCCGCCCCGCCGCGCGACGGCGCACGGCGCCAACGCCTATCTCGCCGCGCCCTATGGCGTCTATGCGACGCAGGATGGCCATCTCGCACTGGCGATGACTCCTCTTTCCGCGCTCGAGACGTTGCTCGATCTACCGGGACTTGCCGACGCACGCGATGGCTTTGCCGACCGGGACGCCCTGCTGGATCGCATCGCGCAGAGGATTGCCGAGGCGACTACCGATCGATGGCTAGAGATCCTCGAACCCGCAGGCATATGGGCGGCCCCGGTACTGGATTGGCCCGCACTGCTCGAGGCGGAGAGTTTCCGCGCGCTCGGCATGCTTCAAAGCATTCGCACCCGGTCGGGTGCGCTCCAGACGACCGCCGCGCCATTCAGGATCGACGGCGCTCGTCCGACCTTCGATCGCGGTGCGCCCGATATCGGCGAGCAGTCGCAGGCGATCTGCGAAGAATTCGGCCTGGATCTCGGCTAGCCGCGGCGGCAGGTCTACCCTGCCGCCGCCACGCTCATTTCGCGAACGAGATGCGCAGGACGTAGGGCATCGCCTGCCCCGCACCGGCGGGAAGCGTCGCTTCCAGTCCCTTCGCCGTTTGGCGCCATTCGACAGCACCTCCGCCCAGCAAGGTTATCCCGGCGATCGGACGGTCCAGATAAGGGGTTTGCGCAAAAAGCGTCCTGATGCGCGCGACGCCGTCGGCGGGCCGCTCCATACCGATGGCGTAAAGCGCGCCATTCTTTATCGTGAAGCGGAAGTCGTCGGACTTCCACCCCTTGTTGGCCGTTTCCGACTTTTCGCCGGTAACGATCGCGGTCGACCCTTCGCCGAAATATTTGAACGGCCGCGTCCCGTAGATCGCCTCCCCGTTCACCTTCAGCCAGGCACCGATCCCGCGCAACACGGCCTGCGCGGCTTCCGGGATCGTGCCGTCGGCGCGTGGGCCGACGTTGAGCATCAGATTGCCGTTCTTGGACACGATGTCGGCCAGGTCCTGGACCAGCGACTTGGGCGTCTTGAAGTCGTCATCCTGGATATAGCCCCAACTCTTGGTCGAGATCGACGTGTCGGTCTGCCAGGGTTCGAGCCGCAGCGTGTCGAG
>DDFE01000079.1:1672-7052 GCA_002336985.1 Sphingomonadales bacterium UBA1936 | reverse complement strand
TTGCGCTGCAAGCGGCCCCTGCCATCCCGCTGGCACGGTCATCGTCGCAGACTGAAGCCGCAGCGGGTCGGGCAGAATACGCGTCGCGATGGAAAGGGCGTTGATGCCAGGGTCGAACACGCCGAAGCCGCCCGCTTCCAGAATCCAGTCCTGCCCCGGATGCCAGCGGCGAATGTCTTCCTTCCAGACGATGCGCACTGCGTCGATCCGCCGGGTCGCCAGCCATGCTCGCGCGGGTTCGACACCTGCCGCTTCACGCGAATGCCAGGTCGCGAACAGCGTGACACCGCGATCCTGCGCCAGCGCAATGAGCGCCGCGCCGTCCGAAAGCGCCGCGGCCGGCGGCTTTTCCAGCATGACGTGAAGACCGGCCTCGATCGCAGCTTTCGCCTGTTCGAACCGGCCGCGCGGGGGCGTGCACAATGAAACGGCATCGAGGGTCACGCCGCTTTCCAGCATCGCCTCGATCGAAGGAAAATTGGCAACGCCGTCCAGCGTCGCATTGCGGCTCGCTATGGCGGACAGGACGTAATCCGGATTGGCGGCAATCGCCGGCAAATGCTGGTCGCGCGCGATCTTTCCCAGTCCTACCAGCCCAATTCGCAGCCGCCCCACAGTCTCTCCATTCGGAATATTAAATCATACATATTCCTACCGGCCCGAGCGCGTGCTAGCAAGCGCGACACCAAACCAGATGACCACAGGTATCGAGTGAGCAGCGATTTCCACATTGTTCCCCGCGACCGCCGCGACGTGCTCGGCGAGGGCGCGTACTGGTCTTCGCGTGAAAACGCGCTCTATTGGGTCGATGTTCTCGGCCATCGCGTGAACCGGTTATCATCGAATGGCGCTGTCGAGAACTGGCAGTTACCCGACTATGTGGGCTGGGTGATCGAACGCGAAGCGGGGGGACTGATGGCCGGGGTCGGCAACAGCTTTGGCACACTTTCCCTCGATCCACTGGTTTTCACGCCGATCGTCACCCCGGCATCCGACCGCGAAAATCACCGCGTCAATGACGCGAAGGCCGATGCGCAGGGCCGTATCTGGGCCGGCATCATCCCGATCATGTGTGATACGCCGACCGGAAGCTTCTACCGGCTGGACCCAGACCGCACGATTACGCTTGTCGATCATCCTTACACTATCGCCAATGGCCCCGCGATCAGTCCTGACGGGTCGACACTCTTTCACGCCGACACGGCGCTGTGCACCATATTCCGCTTCGATGTCTACGACGATGGGAGCCTGGGTCCACGCGAACCGTTCGTCGTGTTCGAGCCTGAATGGGGCCTTCCGGACGGCATGACACTGGATGCCGAGGGCGGATTGTGGTCTGCATGCTGGGGCGGCAACGCTGTCCGCCGCTTCGCCCCCGACGGCAAACTCGATCGCACGATTTCTCTTCCGGCCAGCCAGGTTTCGAGTTGCGTGTTCGCGGGGGCAAACTTCGACAGGATGTTCGTGACATCGGCCGCGGTGGATGTCGACGAGCCCGATGCCGGTGCGTTGTTCGAGATCGACCCCGGCATATCCGGCCTTGCCGCACAGCTGTTTCGCGGATGACGTTTGCCGGCCCTCTGCTCGCCGTGGATTGGGGCACCACCAACCGGCGCATCTACCAGGTCGGCCCCGACGGGTTCGCGGCGCTCGAACATGCCGACAAGGGCGTGACGTCGATTGCCGATTTTCCTGCCGAGATTGCCGGCATTCGCGATCGTTTCGGCGATTTGCCGATCCTGATGGCGGGCATGGTCGGCTCTACCATCGGCTGGCGGCTGGCCCCTTACGTCGCGGCCCCTGCCGACATTGCGGACATCGCGTCGCACCTGCTCCATATCGACGACCGGACCGCCATCGTGCCCGGCGTGTCGATCACGGACTCGCCCGACGTCATGCGCGGTGAGGAAGTGCAGTTGCTGGGCGCGGCTGCCGCCGGACTCGCGCCCCCGGATGCGTTACTGGTTCAGCCGGGCACGCACAGCAAATGGGTCGAGATGGAGGGCGGGCTCATCGCCCGGTTTACCACAGCCATGACCGGCGAACTTTTCGCGCTCCTCCGCCAGCACGGCATCCTCGCCTCGCAACTGTCGGGCGAAGCCTGCGTCGACGACGCATTCCGTGACGGGCTGGCCGAAGGGGCAAAGCGAGACCTGGCCGCGTCGCTTTTCGGAATCCGTGCAGCCAAACTGCTCGGTGTTCGCGATGATGCCCACGCAGCCAGCTTCGCGTCCGGACTGCTGATCGGGGCCGAAGTCGCTTCCCGGCTTGCGGACCGAAGCGACCCGATCGTCTACGTCGTCTCCGATCCCAGGATGGCGGAATTCTATGTCGCCGCGATTTCCGCTAATGGTCGCGAAGCCAGGGTCGTCGACAGCCAAGCCGCATTTATCGCCGGCATTACCGCTATCGGAAAACATTTATGAGTGCGCTCGCCGAGTTTAACGCCGCGTTTGAACGACTACCGCTGATTGCCATCCTGCGCGGCATAAGGCCCGACGAGGTCGAAGCGATCGGCGAAGCACTGGTCGAGGGCGGATTCACGCTCATCGAAGTGCCGTTGAACTCGCCCGAACCGATCGACAGCATCGCTAGACTGACGAAACGATTTTCCGGGCGTGCCGTCATCGGCGCGGGAACGGTCTTGTCCGAACAACAGGTCAAAAGCGTGCGGGACGCGGGTGGGACGATGATCATTTCGCCGAACACGAACACCCGCGTCATTGCGGCGAGCATCGATGCAGGGCTGGTTTCGCTGCCGGGCATTGCCACGCCCAGCGAAGCATTCACCGCGCTGGACGCCGGTGCGAACGCGCTGAAGCTTTTCCCGGCAGAGGGCGCAAGTCCAGCAGTATTGAAGGCCATCCGCGCAGTCTTGCCGAAGGACGTTCGCGTTCTACCGGTCGGCGGCATCGGGCCGGAGACCATGGCGCCCTGGCATAAAAATGGGGCTGCCGGATACGGGATCGGCTCGGCGCTCTACGCCCCCGGGATGGACGCGGACGCTGTGCTGCTGCGCGCTCAAGCTTTCAGGAAGGCGTGGGAGAACCTCTGATGTCCGACGTGTTCCGCAGCGGAGGCGTTGCCGTGATTACTGGCGGCGCAAACGGGATCGGCGCTGCAACCGCACGACTGCTGGCGGCGAAGGGCATGAAGCTAGTGCTGTTCGACCGGGACGTGGAACGGCTGAATGCGGCCAGCCGGACGATCGGCGGCGACATACGGACGCTCGCCGGCGACGTCGCAAAGTTCGATGACGTCGAGCGTCTGCGCGATCTGGCGCTGAATTCGTTCGGCCGGGTCGATCTGCTGATGAATAATGCAGCGATCGGGGGACAGGACGATACGGCCTGGGGAGGCATCGATGCCTGGCGGCGCATCCTCGATGTCAATCTGTGGGGCGTGATCAACGGCGTTCAGGCGTTCGCCCCGGCCATGATCGCCCAGGATGGCCCGTCCGCAATCGTGAATACGGGCTCCAAGCAAGGCATCACCAACCCGCCCGGCCATCCCGCCTACGCCGTCTCCAAATCGGGCGTGAAGACGCTGACCGAGCAGTTAGCTCATGAATTGCGCGAAGCGACGGGCGACAGGGTGACGGCACATCTTCTTATCCCCGGCTGGACGTTCACCGGCATGAGTAGCGACCCCGTCAAGCCGGATGGCGCATGGACCGCAGAACAGGTTGCCGAACGGATGATTTCGGGTGTCGACGCCCGTGACTTCTACATCCTGTGTCCGGACAATCAGGTGACACCTGGCGTCGATGCCGCACGCATCCGCTGGGCCGCGGGCGATCTGGCGGAGAACCGCCCTGCCCTGTCACGCTGGCACAAAGACTGGGCAGCGAAATTCGCCACCTATGTCGAAGAGCAGATCGGATAGCCGCGGCTATTTCTTCCAGGCGGTGATCCGGACCTCGGCCCCTTCGTCGAGCGCCGAATGCACCCCGAACGCGATGATGCCGACGCCTTCGATGCGGATGCGCTGGTCGAGATCGTCGCGCCCCTCGTTGCCCTTGGAACTCGTGACCGAAACCAGCCGCGACTGGATCGGGTAGGCTTTTCCGTCGATCCGGATCGTGTCGAAGGCGAAGCTGAGGATGTTATGGTCCGACCGCTCGACCGCGCCCTCGATCTGCGCACCGCGCAGCTGGCGCGGATCGATCAGCATGCCCGCGACGCGGTCGCCGACCTTGCTGGTTGTCGTACTCATCGATGTCGTCATCTTGACCAGCATGCTGCTGTTCGCCTCCGCGATGACGATCTTTTCCGGCGGTCCCTCTTGCGCAAGCGCAGGTGCGGCGCCGAGGAGAGCGAGGGGCATGAGGATGAAAGTTTTCATGGCGTGATCCTGTCTCTTCGTTGCTGCGTCAGCGGGTACCGGCCTTGCGGACCAGCACGGCCCAGTCGCTGCCAGCCTCTTTCGGCGGATTGCCAAGCGCCCGCGCACCGCCGCCCTGCACGCTCCGCACGCTACCGTTGATCAATTCGCCGCCGGTGCGCGGGTTGTACCACTTCACCTCGAACGCTCCGCTTGCGGCGGAAAGGTCGAGTGTCGTCGTGCCACCGTTCGGCAGGTAAACCGCATAGGACTGACCCGGTTTTGCAAGGACATAGTCGTCCTTGAGCGGAGTCAGTCCGTCGGCATGCTTCATGTCCTCGACCGGCAGGTATTTCGTCACGAAATCGTGCGCGTAGCGGATCAGGTCGAACAGGTGGTCGCGCGTCCGGTAATCCTCCATGTTCAGGTCGCCGATGGGATCGGTGAAGAAGAACATGGTTCCGGTTCCGCCCGCCATGTAATGGCCCCAGATCGCCAGCTTGCGGACCCTGTCGTGCGCATAATCCTCTGTGTCGGGGCGCACGCCGGGGTTCATCTCGATCAGGTGGACCAGCCAAGGATGACCGGCCGCAGCTGATTTATCGAGCCACTTGATCGTCTCCGAATGCGTGTTCTCCGCATCATGCTGCAGCGCCGCCGCGTCGAAATTGGGAAAGCCGAGCAGGCGGCCATACGTGTGCTCGTCGGCGATCAGTTCCGCCTTCCACTGCACATACTGGATCGGGTGCTTATAGGGATCGAGCGCCTTGATGTAGTCGGCGATCTCCTTGATGTCCTGCGTCGTGAAATAGCGGAAGCGGTCCATCTCCTCATCGAGATCCCAGATGATCCCGTGATGATGCGCGAACCGCGCGATCAGTTCGCGATAATAGAGTTTGCGCTCGACCGTCATCTTGCCGAGCGTCTGTTCGCCTTCCTCTTCCTGGGTCAGCAGCATCACCTGCATGCCCAGCTTGTCCATGTGCGAGAAGACGATGTCCCACTGGGCGAGCTTTGATACGTCGTACCGTGTGAATTCCTCGTACGAGATCCACGG
>DDFE01000079.1:0-1622 GCA_002336985.1 Sphingomonadales bacterium UBA1936 | reverse complement strand
GGCAGCCCCTTCTGCCCGCGATAATCCTTGGTGTTGTCGAACTCGTAATAGGCGAGGAAGTTCTCCGGACTCTGCGTGCCCGCCATCACGAAATACTTGCCGGTGCCGGCATAGCGCAGGAAGTGCTTGTTCGCGTATTGCAGCATGCCGTTCGCGCGATTGTCGCGGCCGGTCTTGTCGCTGGCGGCAACGGTGAAGCTGCCCTTCTCGCCATCGAATGACAGCGCCTTGCCCGCGTTGGGATCGGCACTGACCGCAACGTCCCGGCCAGTGCGAAATGAAACCGAATATGTCCAGGTTCCCGTCGCGTCGGGCACGAAGTTCACACGCCAGCGGTTACCTTCTGTCGCACCCGTTTCCGCCGCATTGCCGTCTGCCGCATAATAGCCGGGCACAACATAAGTCTTCGTCCCATTGGTGAAGGTGACATTCAGCCGGTAATCGCGGAACGGGTTGGGATCCGCCTTCTCGCTGGTCTGCGGCCCGGCAAAGGTCAGGCGGATGTCATGCCATTGCTTCCGCTCGCCATCGATAGCGGCGGCGGCCGAGGCAATCGACGGCACGCACGTCAGCAGTCCGATCGCCGCAAAGGCGACCTTGCGCCGCCCTGCCCGAAAGATGTGACGGCGACGCATTTCAGGCATCGCCGAACCGGCAAATCCCATCATCCTCTCCCTCGAATGCCGCGCCGTGATCCATGATAGTCACGCGCGTTAACTGGTATGATGACATCATAACGCTGGGTAACTTGTCAACGCTCAATTTCAATATCATCATACTATTTAAAGCGCGCTCGCGCACGACGGGCGCCGGGAGCGGATGGCTATGAAGAAGCGGCACTTGGTGGTGGCCCTGCTCGCGGGCCTGTCGGTGATCACGTTCCTCGACCGCATGGTACTTGCGGTCACCGGTCCCGCGATCCAGCGCGATCTCGCCATCGATCCGATCGCCTGGGGCTGGGTACTGAGCGCCTATGTGCTCGCCTATTCGGCGTTCGAAATCCCGTCCGGCGCCATGGGGGACCGGCGCGGTTACCGGCGCGAGCTGAGCCGCATCACGGTTTGGTGGTCGTTCTTCACGCTCATCACTTCGGCCTGCCAGAACGTGTGGCAGATCGCCGCCGCGCGCTTCCTGTTCGGCGCCGGAGCCGCTGGCGCTTACCCGAATATCTCGGGCGTCCTTTACCGCTGGCTGCCGTTGCGGGAACGCGCACGCGGGCAAGGTATCATCTGGTCGGCCAGCCGGCTGGGCGGTGCGCTGGCACCGCTGCTCCTCGTCCCGCTCGAGCTCTTGGTCGGGTGGCGGTGGGTATTCGTCATCATGGGACTGATCGGCTTCGTATGGGTAATCGCCTGGCGCCGCTGGTATGTCGAACAACCGGCCGACATGCCCGGCATCACCGCCGGCGAACTAGCCGAGATCGGTGAGCGCGACAGCGCGCTGCATGCCCCCGCGCCCTGGCGGCAGTTGTTTGCCCTTCCCCAGCTCTGGCTGATTGCCTTCGCCTATTTCTTCTACGGTTTCGGCGCCTGGTTCTTCTTCAGCTGGTTCCCGACATGGCTGATCAAGGCGCGCGGATTCTCGACCGCGCAAATGAGCCTCTACGCCGCCTTCCCGCTGTT
>DDFE01000143.1:2237-5104 GCA_002336985.1 Sphingomonadales bacterium UBA1936 | reverse complement strand
GAGGACGTGGTGGCGCATATCGACCATGCGGTGAACGTCTGCGGCGAGGATCATGTCGGCATCGGCACCGACGGCGGGACGACCGGCGTCGACAACATGGCCGAATATCGCATCGGCGCGCGCAAGGAGATTGCCGAGCGCAAGGCGGCGGGCATCGGTGCCAAGGGTGAGAACCCGGACACGGTCCCCTTTGTCGAGGATCTCAGCGGACCGACACAATTCCACAAGCTTGCCGCGCTGCTGGCAGCGCGGGGTCACAAGAGCGCGCGGATCGAAAAGATCATGGGCCTGAACTTCGTCAATTACGCACGGCGGATCTGGGGCGCGTGACGCCGGAGAGCATCGCCTTCGTCAACCAGGTGCTCGTGCCGTGCGGGTTGATGCTGATCATGTTCAGCCTGGGGCTGACGCTGACTTTGCGAGATTTTGCCGCCGTGTTCACCGGCGGACGCTATGTGGCGGTCGGCTTCGGCATCCACCTGCTCGTCCTGCCGCTGTTGGGCCTTGCGATCGGTTTGCTGTTCCGGCTGCCCCCGGAACTCGCGCTCGGCCTGTTCATCATTTCGATCTGCCCGGCTGGGACGACATCGAACGCGCTGACGTTCGTCGGACGCGGCAATGTGGCTTTGGCGGTCACCCTGACGGTGATGACCAGCCTAGTCACCGTTTTCAGCATTCCGCTCCTCTTGAGTTGGGCGATACCGCATTTCCTGAGCGCGGGCGGCGGAAAGCTGCCCGAATTGCGTGTGATCGACACGATGCTGCAACTCGCGCGGATCACCATCCTGCCGATCGCGATCGGCATGGTCGTCCGGCGTTTCGCGCCCGACCTTGCGGCAAGGACGGCGCGGTTCCTGCGGCCGACATCGTTCATCGTTCTGCTGGGCGTGGTGGGGTTTGCGGTCCTCGTCAGCTGGCAGATGGTCGTACAGAACCTGATCGCCGCGACGCCGGCAATCTATGCGCTCAACATCTGCGCTATGGGCGCCGGCCTGCTTGCGGGAAAATTACTGGGCGCGAGCGCGCGGGATTCGATGACGCTGGCGATAGAAACCGGCGTGCAGAATGCGACGATGGCAATATTCCTGACCATGACCGTGCTGAACAGCCTGCCACTTGCCGTTTCGCAGAATATCTACGGCGTCATCATGCTGCTCAACGCCAGCCTGCTTATCCGCTGGTTCCGTCCGCGCATCCTGGCGGAGATCGGCGGCGCATGACGGTGCGCATGATCGGCGCCGAGGAAGTAAATGCGCACCTGACCTATGACATCTGCATCCCGCTCGTGCGCGATGCGATGATCGCATTGTCCGCGGGCCGCACGCAGCAGCTTTTACGCGGGATCATCCCGCTTGGTGACGGCAACGCGTTCGGGGTCATGCCCGGGGCAATGGATGGGGGTGTGTTCGGCGCGAAGCTGGTCAGCGTGTATCCCGGCAATGTCGCACGCGGCGGCCTGTCGCATCAGGGTGTAATAGCGGTGTTCGACCGCGAAAGCGGGGCACTGGCTGCCATTGTGGACGCCGGCAGCGTTACCGGAATCCGCACGGCTGCCGCGTCCGCTGCGGCGACCCAGGCTCTTGCCCGCGATGATGCTTCGCGACTTGCAGTGCTTGGAACCGGCGAACAGGCGCGGCGCCATGTCGAGGCAATTCGTACCGTCCGGCCATTGACGCGCGTAACTATTTGGGGCCGCGATGCGAAACGCGCCGGACGGCTTGCCGGTGATCTGGATGCCGAACCCTGTGCTACCGTCGATGCAGCGGTTGCGGACGCAGACGTCATCTGCACGGTGACTGGTGCGCCGGAGCCTATCCTGTCGCTCGCGCAGGTACGTGATGGCACGCACATCAACGCGGTCGGGTCGAGCTATGCCGGACCCGCTGAAATCGCCAACGACCTTGCCGTCCGCGTGCGCTTTTTCGCCGATCACCGCGAGAGCGTATTGAACCAGGGCGCCGAATTCCTGCGCGCGAAAGCGGCGGGCTTGATCGACGACACACATGTCTTGGGCGAAATCGGCGAGGTGTTTGCCGGATCCCTCGCCGGTCGTGAAAGCGCCAGAGATATCACATTGTACAAGTCGCTCGGCAGCATCGTTCAGGACCTTGCCTGCGCAACATGGCTCTGTTCGACCAGATGACGAGGAGCGAGCGCGCTCCGGCCTGATTATCTACCGCGGGCCAACAGTGGGAACGGATTGACCGCCGTTCCCTGCCACCACCCATCAGCAGGTCGCATCCGGTGGATTGCGAAATGCAGATGTGTGTTGCCGACCCCGGCATTGCCTGTGTCGCCGACAAAAGCGATCGTTTCCCCCGCGGTCACTCGCTGCCCTTCGCGCAAACCGTCGGCATATCCCGAAAGATGAGCGTAGTATGCCTGTACGTCGCCCGAGCGCACATAGGCGGTCAGCCCACCCGCCTTGCTGGTGAACAGCTTGACCACTGTCCCCGAAAAAGCAGCAAGGACGGGGGTGCGGCCCGGCGCGGAAATATCGAGCGCCTCATGTGCGCGCGTTCCGTCGTCGCGCAGATCGTGCCAGCTGTCGACGAGCTGGTCGGGACGGACGCCTTCGACGGGAATGATGAGTCGCACGCCATCGAGTGACGCCGCGTCCCCGGCAGCGGGTGCAGCGTATCGCGGTCCCTTGCGAGTCTCGCCACCGGTGCAAAGAGCGAGTGTCAGTGCGGCGATCGCGGCAATCATGAATCCCCACCCCAACCGGTTCATGGCTGGAAGACGGCGGGGGTTCCAGGCTTCACCATCAATGCCAGCCGCGCCGCATCCCAGTTGGTCAGGCGTATACACCCGTTCGATTCTGCGCGCCCGATCTTTTCCGGCTCGTTGGTGCCGTGGATTCCGTA
>DDFE01000143.1:0-2131 GCA_002336985.1 Sphingomonadales bacterium UBA1936 | reverse complement strand
GTTCGGCATTGACGTTGAGCTGGTTGAGCGTCGCCGCCCAGACCGGATCGTCGGCCTTGTACGCACGCGTGAAGGGCAGCGCGTTGGGAACGACAAGCCTGGCGCCCCTGACCAGCTTGCCGCCGGGATTGAGCGCCACCAGTATCGCCGGTGTCGTGTGGAAACGCTCCGCCAATGCCTCGGCCGCGTTGCGATAGTTCAGTGCGGGCAGCTTTCCTTGCTCGACCGGATCCTTCGGGAACGGCCAGGTGAACGGACCTTGCAGCGACTGATCGGAGAGGATCAGCGTCTTGGTCGGTGTCCAGCCACGATAAGGCGCCAACGCACCGAGCGTCGGCGCATCGGCTTTTCCGGTCACGCGCAGGCCGCGCGATTCCTGAAATCCCTTGATCGCATTGACCAGCGACGCGCCGCCTTTGCCGTCGAGGACGCCCGGCCCGAAGCCCAGCTTGTCGAGCATGACCTGGAGATGGAGCACGTCCATGTCGAGTGTTGCGGCCGAAGCCGCCGATGGCGGTTTCACCGCTGACGATGGTGGCGAGGTTGCGCCGAGTGCAGTGCCGAGAATTGTGGACAAGGCAAACTTCAAATGCGGGTTTTTCACGAATGTTCCCTGATAGTTATTTGCCACGTCCAACGCAGGGATTCATGATTTCGTTGCCAGGAACGAAGTGCAGGCCAAGGCAGCGCGCGGGATCTACGGCACGCTCGTTGCGCAGCCACGATTAACTCCCGCCCATCCGCGGATTAGGTCGCGCATCCAAAACGTGGTTTGGACGTTCTCGCACCACAAAAGGGGGATCGATGGGCAGCCGGGAAGACGAATTAGCGGAAATTTTCCCCGGAACGAGCGAGATGGCTGGCGTCATGCGTCGCCATGACTGGGCCTCGACACCGCTCGGCGATCCGGGGTCGTGGCCGGACGCCCTGAAGATCCCGCTTCGCATGTTGCTGACATCGCGGTTCGAGATGTGGCTCGGCTGGGGCGCCGACCTGCAATTCTTCTACAACGACGCGTACATCTCGACGCTGGGCATCAAGCACCCGTCGATGCTTGGTCGGCCGTTCCGCGAGGTCTGGTCGGAGGTTTATGATGAGGTCGCCGACCAGGTCGAACGCGTGAAGGGTGGCGAGGCCACATGGAACAGCGCCTTGCTGCTGTTGCTCGAGCGCAGCGGGTACCCGGAAGAAACCTATCACAGTTTTTCCTATAGCCCCCTCTACGAAACCAGCGGCGCGGTTGGCGGCATGTTGTGTGTCGTCACCGAAGACACCGTGCGCATCCTCAGCGCACGGCGCCTCGAAACGTTGCGCCAGCTGGGCATGGCGCTCAACGGAGTGACCGACCGGGGCGAAGTCAGGGCGGCGGTAACCAGGGTCTTCGATAACAACCGGCGCGATTTTCCTTTCGCGCTTCTCCGGCTGGCCAATGACAGGGATGTTCCTCAGGCAAGTACCAGCCTCGACGAAGAGCTGTTTGCGTTGATCGATCGGCAGGGGCCGGAATTCGCCGAGGAAGAGGGGCGCATCGTCGCGCTTCCGGACAGCGTCGACTGGCCCAAAGGCGACTGGCAGACTGCACCGACACAAGCGCTCCTCATCGCAATTCCCGGTGCCGCGGGAGGGTCCGCTTCCGGTGAGCTGCTGGTGGGCTTCAATCCGCATCGCCGCGAAGATCCCGACATCCTCGACCTTGTTCGATTGATTGCTGCACAAATTGGTGGCGCGCTTGCCAACGTGGACGCGTTTCAGACCGAACGTCGCCGGGCCGACCGTATCTGGACGTTCTCACGCGACTTGATGGTGGTCGTCGATTCCGAAGGTATTTTCCGTTCGGTCAGCCCGTCGTGGACGCGAATGCTGGGTCATCAGACGAGCGATGTGATCGGCCGCCATTTTCGGGATTTCATGATTCCCGAAGATGTAGAGTCGAGCGTGCAGGCGCTTGGCGAAGCGATCAGCGAAGGCGAACTCACAAGCTACGAAAACCGTTTCATGACGGCCGACGGCGGGTATCGCCGCATAGAATGGCACACCTCGCTCGAAGGCGATCTGGTCTATGCCTATGGCCGCGACATCACGGAGCGTCGCGTTGCCGAAGAGGCTCTGTCCCAGAGCCAGGAGCAATTCA